>NZ_JBEAIJ010000030.1:0-103534 GCF_040065315.1 Klebsiella sp. CN_Kp100 | reverse complement strand
ACTGATGTAAGCACCCGGGGATTTCAGCGCTTGCCGCCTTTTTGCAGCGCGAAATTCTTGGTTAAATGAACGGGGCCCTTCATGCCGCAGAGGCGTTGGCTGCACGCTTCAACCCCGGTCACTTACTGATGTAAGCACCCGGGGATTTCAGCGCTTGCCGCCTTTTTGCAGCGCGAAATGCTGGGTTAAATCAGTTGATCCTTGCCTCTTCGCATAGGCGAGGAGAAAGGTAAAAGCAAAAAGGCAACGTAAGTTGCCTTTTTTAGTCGGTAGGCCGGGTAAGGCGTTACGCCGCAACCCGGGGAATGCACCGGGGTTGATGCATTGGTGCGGTTTCTTCTCGGGTCGCGCTGCGCTTACCCGGGCTACAGGCTGGTGCGGTCTGGTTTTTTGTCGCCCGGGTAAGGCGTTCGGCCGCAATCCGGGAATGTTCAGCCTTCTTTCGCCGATTTACTGATTTTTTACCCAACCGCCCGTTTGCGCGCTAAAGCCCAGCGCCTGCATAAACGCCGCCATCACGCCGCGGTCTTCCACGCCGGCATCCGCAATCCGCCAACTGGTGATTTCTGGATTATCCTTTAGCGCTTCTTCCACTAAATATTGCCCGACGCCGCGACGGCGGGTCACTTCACGCACGCACAGCGCGCTGAGTTCGCCCTCAACGCCATTCAGCGTAATACGTACCGCTCCCAGCAGACGCTCGTTGAAGCGGGCGGCGTAAATACGATGGCTCTCATCTATCGCCAGTGCCGCGAGATCCTGCGACGGCCAGATTTTCCCTAAGTCGATACGATCCTGATCGCTGAAGTGCTGTAAACGAATAATGGTCAATTTCATGCTCGGTGAGTCCAGTTAAAACGGATGCGTCAGTGTATCCAAATTCCCCGCCAGGCGGAGCGCCGTTTTTTGCCTCGTCATCAGGGGATTCGTTTTCCTGGAAGGAACAGGGTAGAGCAATTCATCATGGATCGAAAAATAAGCAGAATTTTAACCTGATATATAGCGTTTTATTCCGCCTTATGTATCGTTATTTTATGCTGTTTGCTGGACTTTTTTTGTTTATCTTCCCGTAAATACAGAATATTATCTTTGCTTAATCGCCTGAAAAATAGAGAATTTACTCTGGATTCAGGCAAAAAACCTCGCTAAACCATTAAAGATAATGGTAAAAGTAGCGTTGTTTAATAAAAGCACAGAATGCTTTTTAACCATAAAAATACAAAATATTTACACCACATCACGAACGGGGTTCTGCAGCATGAAAAGGAACGCGAAAACGGTTATCGCGGGGTTAGTCGCACTGGCGATGTCCCAGGCGGCTTTTGCCAAAGATATTAAGGTCGCTGTTGTTGGCGCGATGTCTGGCCCGGTAGCCCAGTGGGGCGATATGGAATTTAACGGCGCGCGCCAGGCAATCAAAGACATTAACGCTCAGGGCGGCATTAAGGGCGATAAGCTGGTCGGCGTAGAGTACGATGACGCCTGTGACCCGAAACAGGCCGTGGCGGTGGCGAACAAAATCGTCAATGACGGCATCCAGTATGTTATCGGCCACCTCTGCTCTTCTTCCACTCAGCCGGCATCCGATATCTATGAAGATGAAGGCATTTTGATGATCTCGCCGGGAGCGACTAACCCGGAGCTGACTCAGCGCGGTTATCAGTACATCATGCGTACTGCGGGTCTGGACTCCTCGCAGGGACCGACCGCCGCTAAATACATCATGGAAAACGTCAAACCGCAGCGTATTGCTATCATTCATGATAAACAGCAGTATGGCGAAGGCCTGGCGCGCTCTGTTCAGGAAAGCCTGAAAAAAGGCGGCGCGAATATCGTCTTCTTCGACGGCATCACCGCTGGCGAAAAAGACTTCTCCGCGCTGCTGGCGCGCCTGAAAAAAGAGAATATCGACTTCGTTTACTACGGCGGCTACTACCCGGAAATGGGTCAGATGCTGCGCCAGGCGCGTTCCGTAGGGCTGAAAACCGTGTTTATGGGCCCGGAAGGCGTGGGTAACGCGTCGCTGTCCAATATCGCGGGCGATGCGGCGGAAGGCATGCTGGTCACGATGCCAAAACGCTATGACCAGGACCCGGCTAACAGCGCTATCGTTGACGCGCTCAAAGCGGAGAAGAAGGACCCGAGCGGTCCGTATGTCTGGATCACCTACGCCGCCGTACAGTCACTGGCGCAGGCGATGGACCGGGCCGGAAGCCAGGAGCCGCTGGATTTAATCAAAGATCTGAAAGCTCACGGCGCGAAAACCGTGATTGGGCCGCTGAATTGGGACGAAAAAGGCGATTTGAAGGGATTTGAGTTTGGTGTCTTCCAGTGGCACGCGGATGGGTCATCCACCCTCGCGAAATAAGCCATAAGACAAGTTATCCCACCGCCCGTGCAAAGCGGGCGGGTTGAAAAAGGTTACCTTATGTCCGAGCAGTTTCTCTATTTTTTGCAGCAGATGTTTAACGGCGTCACGCTGGGAAGCACCTATGCGCTGATTGCCATCGGCTATACCATGGTGTACGGCATTATCGGCATGATCAACTTCGCCCACGGTGAGGTGTATATGATTGGCAGCTACGTCTCCTTCATGATCATTGCCGCCCTGATGATGATGGGTATTGATACCAGCTGGCTGCTGGTTGCTGCCGGATTCGTCGGCGCTATCGTGATTGCCAGCGCCTACGGCTGGAGTATCGAGCGCGTGGCCTACCGGCCGGTTCGCAGCTCAAAACGCCTGATTGCGCTGATCTCCGCCATCGGGATGTCGATCTTCTTGCAAAACTACGTCAGCCTGACGGAAGGCTCGCGCGATGTCGCGCTGCCAAGCCTGTTTAACGGCCAGTGGACGGTGGGCAGTAGCGACAACTTCTCCGCGACCATTACCACCATGCAACTGGTGATCTGGGTGGTGACCTTTATCGCCATGCTGGCGCTAACGCTGTTTATTCGCTATTCCCGCATGGGGCGCGCCTGCCGCGCCTGCGCTGAAGATCTGAAAATGGCCAGCCTGCTCGGGATTAACACCGACCGCGTCATTGCGCTGACCTTTGTGATCGGCGCGGCAATGGCGGCGGTTGCCGGCGTTCTGCTCGGACAGTTTTACGGCGTTATCAACCCCTACATCGGCTTTATGGCCGGGATGAAGGCCTTCACCGCTGCGGTTCTGGGCGGCATCGGCAGCATTCCTGGCGCGATGATCGGCGGGCTGATCCTCGGTATTGCCGAAGCGCTCTCTTCTGCCTATCTCAGCACGGAATATAAAGACGTGGTCTCCTTCGCGCTGCTGATCCTGGTTCTGCTGGTGATGCCTACCGGCATCCTGGGCCGTCCGGAGGTAGAAAAAGTATGAAACCGATGCATTTTGCGATGGCGCTGCTGTCGGCAGTTATGTTCTTTATCCTGGCGGGCGTCTTTATGGGCGTGCAGCTGGAGCTTGACGGCACGAAGCTGGTGGTGGATACCGCCGCCGATATCCGCTGGCAGTGGATCTTTATCGGAACCGCAGTGGTTTTCTTCTTCCAGCTGCTGCGTCCCATTTTTCAGAAAACCATGAAGAACGTCTCCGGGCCGAAGTTTATTCTGCCGGCTATCGACGGTTCGACGGTAAAACAGAAGCTATTCCTGATCGCCCTGCTGGTTATCGCCGTGGCGTGGCCGTTTATGGTGTCGCGCGGGACGGTGGATATCGCCACGCTGACGATGATCTATATCATCCTCGGCCTGGGTCTTAACGTGGTGGTAGGACTTTCCGGCCTGTTGGTGCTGGGCTACGGCGGCTTTTATGCCATCGGCGCCTATACCTTTGCGCTGCTGAACCACTATTACGGCCTGGGCTTCTGGACCTGCCTGCCGCTGGCGGGGCTGGTTTCGGCGGCGGCGGGCTTCCTGCTTGGCTTCCCGGTCCTGCGTCTGCGCGGCGACTATCTGGCGATTGTCACGCTCGGCTTCGGCGAAATCGTGCGCATCCTGCTGCTTAACAACACCGAAATAACCGGCGGTCCGAACGGCATTAGCCAGATCCCAAAACCGACGCTCTTCGGCCTTGAATTTAGCCGCAGCGCCCGTGAAGGCGGCTGGGATACGTTCAGCAACTTCTTTGGCGTGAAGTACGACCCCTCCGATCGCGTCATTTTCCTCTACCTGGTCGCTCTGCTGCTGGTGGTGTTAAGTCTGTTCGTGATTAACCGTCTGCTGCGTATGCCGCTGGGCCGCGCGTGGGAAGCGCTGCGCGAAGATGAAATCGCCTGTCGCTCGCTGGGCCTCAGCCCGACGCGCATCAAGCTGACCGCTTTTACCATCAGCGCCGCGTTTGCCGGTTTTGCCGGAACGCTGTTCGCCGCCCGTCAGGGCTTCGTCAGCCCGGAATCCTTCACCTTCGCCGAGTCGGCCTTTGTGCTGGCGATTGTGGTTCTCGGCGGTATGGGCTCTCAGTTTGCGGTGATCCTGGCGGCGGTTCTGCTGGTGGTCTCGCGCGAGCTGATGCGTGATTTCAATGAGTACAGCATGCTGATGCTGGGCGCGCTGATGGTACTGATGATGATCTGGCGTCCGCAGGGGCTTCTGCCGATGACGCGTCCGCAGCTGAAGCTGAAAAACGGTCAGGCAAAAGGAGAGCAGGCATGAGTCAGCCATTATTATCCGTAAACGGTCTGATGATGCGTTTCGGCGGTCTGCTGGCGGTTAACAACGTGTCGCTGGAGCTGCGCGAGCGGGAAATTGTCTCGCTTATCGGCCCGAACGGCGCGGGCAAAACCACCGTTTTTAACTGTCTGACCGGTTTCTACAAGCCCACTGGCGGCACTATTATGCTGCGTGACCAGCATCTGGAAGGGCTGCCGGGCCAGCAGATTGCCCGCATGGGCGTAGTGCGAACGTTCCAGCACGTGCGTCTGTTCCGCGAAATGACGGTGATTGAAAACCTGCTGGTGGCACAGCATCAGCAGCTGAAAACCGGGGTTTTCTCCGGCCTTCTGAAGACGCCATCCTTCCGCCGCGCCCAGAGCGAAGCGCTCGATCGCGCCGCGACCTGGCTTGAGCGTATTGGCCTGCTCGAACACGCCAACCGCCAGGCCAGTAACCTGGCCTACGGCGACCAGCGCCGTCTGGAGATCGCCCGCTGCATGGTGACCCAGCCGGAAATCCTGATGCTGGATGAGCCCGCCGCGGGGCTAAACCCGAAAGAGACCAAAGAGCTGGATGAGCTGATCGTCGAGCTACGCAGCCATCACAACACCACCATCCTGCTGATTGAGCACGATATGAAGCTGGTGATGGGCATTTCCGACCGTATTTACGTGGTAAACCAGGGCACGCCGCTGGCCAACGGTACGCCGGAAGCGATCCGCAACAACCCGGACGTGATCCGCGCCTATTTAGGTGAAGCATAATGGTGGTGACGCATAAGATGGAAAAAGTGATGTTATCTTTTGACAACGTCAGCGCGCATTACGGCAAAATCCAGGCGCTGCACAACGTCAGTCTGCATATCAATCAGGGAGAAATTGTCACCCTGATTGGTGCCAACGGTGCGGGGAAAACCACGCTGCTGGGTACCCTGTGCGGCGACCCGCGCGCCTCCAGCGGCCGCGTGGTTTTCGACGGTAAAGATATTACCGACTGGCAGACGGCGAAAATCATGCGCGAAGCGGTGGCGATCGTGCCGGAAGGGCGCCGGGTCTTCTCGCGGATGACGGTGGAAGAGAACCTGGCGATGGGCGGTTTTTTTGCCGATCGCGACCAGTTCCAGACCCGTATTAAATGGGTGTATGAGCTGTTTCCGCGCCTGCATGAGCGCCGGGTTCAGCGGGCGGGCACCATGTCCGGCGGCGAGCAGCAGATGCTGGCCATCGGGCGCGCGCTGATGAGCCAGCCGCGCCTGCTGCTGCTGGATGAGCCTTCGCTCGGTCTGGCGCCGATTATCATTCAGCAAATCTTCGATACCATCGAACAGCTGCGCGAGCAGGGGATGACTATCTTCCTCGTCGAGCAGAACGCCAACCAGGCGCTGAAGCTGGCCGACCGCGGCTACGTGCTGGAAAACGGTCACGTGGTGCTGGAGGATACCGGCGATGCGCTGCTGGCGAATGAAGCGGTACGCAGCGCCTATCTGGGCGGGTAGTGTAATCAAGACGCCCGGCAGGAACGCCAGAACGGTATATTAAAGAGGTTCGCTATCCACACCAAACGCCCGGCATCTGCCGGGCGTTTTTACTTGACTCCTACAGCTCCAGAGAGCGTTTCCACAGCATAAAATCATACTGTTCGAGCGCATCCGCTTTGGTGCGCCAGGTTCCGCTGGCGGTAGCGATGATTTTCTCAAACAGGCCGTCGGCGATATCCGCCAGTGGCGTGCCTTCGATAATCGGCCCGCAGTCATAATCGATAATATCCGGCATCTTTTTTGCGAGCGCGGTGTTGGTTGAAACTTTGAGAACCGGAACGATAGGGTTCCCCGTCGGCGTACCCAACCCGGTTGAGAAGATCACCACGTTGCACCCCGCCGCGACCAGGCCCGTTACCGCGTCCACATCGTTGCCCGGCGTGCAGACCAGCGAAAGGCCGCTTTCTCCCATCGGTTCGGCATAGTCGCATACCGCGCTAACTGGCGCTCTGCCGCCTTTTTTCGCCGCGCCGGCGGATTTTATCGCGTCAGTGATCAGCCCATCGGCAATGTTTCCCGGGCTGGGGTTATCGGCGATGGTGGTGCCGAAGAAGTTCGCGACATGCTCATAGTTTTTCATCAGCGACAAAAACTTCTCTTTCAGCTCCCGGGTCGCGCAGCGCTGAACGATATCCCCTTCCGCGCCGCACAGCTCGGGGAATTCCGCCAGCCCCGATGCGCCGCCGAGGGCGACGAGGCGGTCGGATACTTCGCCCATCGCCGGGTTTGCGCTGATCCCCGAGAACCCGTCAGAAGCGCCGCACTTCACGCCGATTTTGAGGTGGGAGAGCGGGACGTCCTGCCGCTCGGCGACGGGGGCTTCGCGGATCGCGTTATAAGTTTCGGTCAACGCATCCTGCATCATTTTTTCTTCGCTACTCCAGTCCTGCTGCCTGAAGTAAATAATCGGTTTGCTGAAGTTCGGGTTACGCTTCGCCAGCGCGGCGTTGAAATCAACAATTCGCGCTTTTTCACAGCCGAGGGCGAAGACCGTCACGCCAAGAACGTTAGGATGATCGGAATAGGCGGCCAGCACGTCGCACATCGTCATGCTGTCCGAGGTGGCGCCGCCGCAGCCGGAATTAACGGTAATACAGCGAATACCGTCAAGATGCGGAAAGGGCAGATGTCGGGTATCGTTTAAAGCCCCTGCCGATGTCACCTGACGAGCAAAATTTTTCAGGCCGTTATTGGCGTAGCCAAGGGCGTCGTTTAGCGCATCGGTGACGCGCTGAACGTTGCGGTTTTCACAGAATACCAGCGGAATGACCAGCCAGTAGTTTGCGGTGGCGACCCGGCCATCTTCACGCACGATTCCCTTAAACGTCCGCTGCTGCCAGGCGGAAATATCCGGCTGCTGCCAGTCATAGGGGGCGACATCGTCAAGCGTAACCGGGGCCGCGTAGTGTTTGATATTCTCCGTGGTGATGGCTTCGCCCCGGGTGATGGGGCGCGTCGCTTTACCGACCGGTACGCCGTACAGCGAAACGATATCGCCGGGCGCAATATCCTCGGTGGCAAATTTATGTTTGGCTTTGACATCGCTACGCAGAACGTAGGCCTCATCGTTCCAGTGAACCCGCTGTTCTTTGCGTAAGTCCTGCAGCGCAACGATTAAGTTATCAGTAGGGTCAATCTTTAAGATGGTCTGCATGTTATTTATCCTTTGTTATAAGCGCATCAGGACTTAGTGATGGGTAACCGCAACGCCGTTTGTCGCTTTTCTGCCGGCAAGAGCGGCAATCAGCAGCGCACAGCAGACGGTAATCAGCGACAGTGCGACCAGGCCCGCCGAATCATTGCCGAAGAAGGTATCGACCTCAACGCGAATGAGCGGCGCCAGGAAGCTACAAAACGCGCCCATGGTGGTGCAAAAGCCGATACTGGCGGCCAGCGCCGAGCCTGACACAATCTGCGCCGGGAAAGTCCAGAAAATGGGTTGCACGGAGAGAAAGCCGATGGCCGACAGCGAGAGCGCGGCAATGGCGAGCACCGGGCCGGACCAGGCAGAAACAAACAGCCCCAGCGCCGCAGCCAGCATACAGATGACCGAAATCAGTACCCGGCGAGCCGGCATTTTGTCCGCCAGACGCGGAATGTAATAGACGCCGACGGCGGAGCAGGCCCACGGAATGGCGGCGACCAGCGACTCTTTAAAGCCGAGCGTGGAACCCATTAGCGAGGCGACTTGCGAAGGCAGGAAGAACATCAGTCCGTACACGCTGATCTGGATGGTGCCGTAGATCAGCGCCAGGTGCCAGACTTTAAGGCTTTTCAGCGCGGTACCAACGCTGCTGGTTTCCGTCTGCCGCTGCTCCTGCTGTAGCTGGGCAATCAGCGCCTTTTTCTCTTCTTCGTTCAGGAAGCGCGCTTTGGCCGGCGTATCGTCGAGCCAGAACCAGGCGAAGATCCCCATGATGACCGCCGGAATGCCTTCAATAAAGAACATCCAGAACCAGCCGGGTTTACCGAGGAAACCGTGCATTTCCAGCAGCGCGCCGGAGATGGGCGAGCCTAAGGTCAGCGCCAGCGGTACGCCGAGTACGAAAATACCGACGACGGATGCGCGAACTTTATTGGGAAAGTAGATGGAGGCCAGCAGCAGAATACCGGGATAAAAACCGGCTTCGCCTAATCCCAGTAAAAAACGCAGAACAATAAACTGGGTTTCCGTCTGCACCAGTCCGGTGAGGGCAGAGAGAACGCCCCACAGCGCAGTAGTGATGCTTAACCATTTCTGCGCGCCAATTTTATTCAGGATCAGGTTTGCGGGAATGCCAAATAGCGCATAGGCGGCGAAAAAGATCCCTGCCCCGAGGGCGAAGGCGGAATTGGAGAGCCCAATATCCACCTGCATCGCCTCTTTAGCGAATCCCACGTTCACCCTGTCGATAAAGGCGATGAAGTACAAAATAAACATCAGTGGCACCAGGCGCTTCCATGATTTCGTAATCGCGGAATTGAGGGCCGGATTGTCGTAAGCTGTGATGGTTTTCATAATACCTCCGCGTGGGGGTCAGGCATTAATTTCAATACCAGCACGGGAAAGTATCCGCAGAATACTTTCGGTCTGGCCGGTTGTGAGTGAGCTAAACGGTGGCGTGCAGCGGTCGGACTGAATAATTCCGCGCAGCTGTAACGCTTTTTTAAATGTTGGAATGAACGGATCGTTAACCGCGTAAATATCCATTAACCCATCCACTTTTTGCTGATACCGCGAAATTTGCTGCAAATCGTTATCGTTAAATGCCTGCATCCAGTCGCGGAATATTTCAGGGCAAATATTGGATAACCCGCCGATACATCCATCGCCCCCCGCCAGGACATTGTGCGCGAAGTTATTGTCATAACCGGCATAGACTTCAAAATACGGTAGTTCAGATTTTACCTGGCGAATCACCTGCGACGTGTGATTGGTGTCCGGAATGGTGTCTTTAAGACCGACAATGTTTGGGAACTCTCT
This sequence comes from Klebsiella sp. CN_Kp100, assembly GCF_040065315.1. Taxonomy (NCBI): domain Bacteria; kingdom Pseudomonadati; phylum Pseudomonadota; class Gammaproteobacteria; order Enterobacterales; family Enterobacteriaceae; genus Klebsiella; species Klebsiella sp. CN_Kp100. The sequence continues at coordinate 93,905 of NZ_JBEAIJ010000030.1, read as the reverse complement.
GGCGAGTCGTAAACAGACCTCTGGCGAGACGCAATAGCCGGTACGTTCCGGGAAGTTATAAATAAATATTTTGGCGGCGGTGCGGCGAGCTATCTGGCTATAAAATGTATAAATGCCTTCATCAGTCAGGCGGAAGTACCACGGGCTGATAATCATGACGCCATCCAGTCCGCACTCATCTGCATAGTTAGCCAGCTCTACGCACTCGTCAATATCCATGCGGCTGGTACCCGCATAGGCCTTTATTCCCTCGCGCGGGAACTCTGCCGCCATTTGAATTACCTGACGGGATGTTTTCATATCCAGCGAGAAAAACTCACCGGTACTGCCCATGACGACAAATCCCGATACGCTGCTTTTAATGAAATCATACAGGCGAAAGTTGCCTTCAGGATCCAGCCTGCCCTGCTCATCAAAAACCGTTATTGCCGGGGTGATGTAATGACTTTGCATATTAAACCTCTTTGTTGTTCGTATATACAAACAGTGTTTGTATTTGCGATTAAGCATAAGTAAACACGCCATCGACGTGAAGTCAAATGGCGTCAAAGTCGTGCGGATAATTGATTAAATCAATGAATAGATGGGGAATTATGCAGAATAGTCGGGCGCCACGGTGGATCATTAAATATCGGTATTGTGTGGGTAATCACAATTCCAAAGGCGCCGTTGGCAAGTAAATCAGTAATTTTTAATATCAGGCAGCTTATTCAGCACGCTTTCGATACGACCCTTGGCCTCTTTTAGCGCACGAATCACCTGCTGCGTTTTTTCATCGCTGGCGCGGAAAGAGGGCAATGAGACGCTGATCGCCGCCAGAATAATGCCTTTCTGCTGCAGGGGGACGGCGAAGCAGATGGTATCGTCGTTGATTTCCCGATCGTCCATGGCATAACCGTTGGCGGCAACCATATCCAGCTGCTGACGAAGCTGGGCCATATTCGTTACGCTGCGGGCGGTAACGGAAGGAAAACCCTGCGGATAGAGCTCCAGAATCTCTTCGTCGCGGTGCTTATGCAGCAGCGCCTTGCCCAGGGCGGAGCAGATTGCCGGCAGGCGCGTCCCTACCTTAGAGACCAGCTGCACGGTTTGATCGCCCTGGACTTTATCAACATACAGTACCCAGGCGTCATCCAGAATGCCGAGCTGGCAAACTTCGTTGCATTCAGTGACCACCGCGTGCATTTCGCTATTGATCGTTTTCAGCCAGAACTCTTTTTCGACGGTGGCGCTGGCCAGAACCGCGCAGGAGATCCCCAGAGTGTAAATCCCGTTGCGATCGTCGTGACTGATATATTTGCGATACTGCAGTGATTTGAGGATCGGGAAAATGGTTCCCTTGGAAATATCCGTTTTGAGCGATAGCTCGGAAAGCGTCATTCCATCCGCGTTGGCTAAGGTTTCCAGAATGAGCAAAACGCGCTCGGTAGGTTTATGAAGCGTCTTCATATTTTTCCTTTTGACGGCTCGCCGTAGAGTGCTCTTTAACGCACTCTATTTAACTACAGATCCCCGTTTATCTGTAGTCTGCGCCGCCTCTCTTTTTCCCTTGCCATTTCCCTGCCACTTTTTTTTCACCGTTTCATCATGTTTTTGCCAATTTATTGTAATATTTTTGTAATGCAATAGTTATTTTTCTGTCATTCGAGCATGTCATGTTACCCCCGCGAACATAAAACGCGTGAAATCGCGCATCCGGAACAACAAGAGAGATAACCGATGATATCGTTACGACATACAGCTTTAGGACTGGCGCTCAGCCTGGCATTTGCCGGACAAGCCCTGGCGGTAACCACTATCCCATTCTGGCACTCGATGGAAGGGGAGTTGGGGAAAGAAGTTGATTCACTGGCGCAACGTTTCAATGCAGCCAACCCGGACTATAAAATTGTCCCGGTGTATAAAGGCAACTATGAGCAGAGCCTGAGCGCAGGCATCGCCGCCTTCCGTACCGGCAACGCGCCGGCGCTATTACAGGTTTATGAAGTCGGCACCGCGACGATGATGGCCTCAAAGGCGATTAAGCCGGTTTATCAGGTGTTCAGCGATGCGGGCATTCAGTTTGACGAAACGCAGTTCGTTCCCACTGTTTCCGGTTATTACACTGATTCGAAAACCGGACACTTGCTCTCTCAACCGTTTAACAGCTCCACGCCGGTGTTGTACTACAACAAAGACGCCTTTAAAAAAGCCGGGTTAGATCCGGAACAGCCGCCGAAAACCTGGCAGGATCTGGCGGCGTATACCGCGAAGCTGAAGGCTGCCGGGATGAAATGCGGCTACGCCAGCGGCTGGCAGGGCTGGATCCAGATTGAAAACTTCAGCGCCTGGCACGGCCTGCCGGTGGCCACCAAAAACAACGGCTTCGACGGTACCGACGCGGTGCTGGAGTTCAACAAGCCGGAGCAGGTCAAGCATATCGCCCTGCTCGAAGAACTGAACAAGAAAGGCGACTTCAGCTACTTCGGGCGTAAAGACGAATCCACCGAGAAGTTCTATAACGGCGACTGCGCCATTACCACCGCCTCCTCCGGCTCGCTGGCGGATATTCGTCAGTACGCGAAGTTCAACTATGGCGTAGGGATGATGCCGTACGACGCCGACGTGAAAGGCGCGCCGCAAAACGCCATTATCGGCGGGGCCAGCCTGTGGGTGATGCAGGGGAAAGACAAAGAAACCTATACCGGGGTCGCCAGATTCCTCGATTTCCTGACTAAACCGGAAAACGCGGCCGAATGGCACCAGAAAACTGGCTATCTGCCGATTACCACCGCTGCTTATAACCTGACCCGCGAGCAGGGTTTCTATGATAAGAATCCGGGTGCGGATATTGCGACGCGTCAGATGCTGAATAAGCCGCCGCTGCCGTTCACCAAAGGGCTGCGTCTGGGCAATATGCCGCAGATCCGCACCATCGTGGATGAAGAGCTGGAAAGCGTGTGGACCGGTAAGAAAACGCCCCAGCAGGCGCTTGACGCCGCGGTTGAGCGCGGTAATCAGCTGCTGCGCCGTTTCGAACAGTCAACGAAGTCGTAATCTTTTAGCCCGTCCCTCATCCTCACCCTCTCCCGAAAGCGGAGAGGGACCGTTCGGCACACTCCTCTTCCTTGCCTTTTGGGAGAGGGCCGGGGTGAGGGGAAAACAACGCAGAGTTTAACTATGTCATCATCCCGTCCGGTGTTTAAATCCCGCTGGCTGCCCTATGTGCTGGTCGCGCCGCAGCTGGTTATCACCGTCGTATTCTTTATCTGGCCCGCTGGCGAAGCGCTGTGGTATTCGCTGCAGAGCGTCGATCCTTTTGGGCTCTCCAGCCAGTTTGTCGGCCTGGACAACTTTTTAGCCCTGTTCCACGATCCGTATTACCTGGACTCCTTCTGGACCACCATTAAGTTCAGTACGATGGTTACCGTCAGCGGTCTGCTGATCTCGCTGTTTTTCGCCGCACTGGTCGATTATGTGGTGCGCGGCAGCCGCTTCTATCAAACGCTGATGCTCCTGCCCTATGCCGTTGCGCCCGCGGTGGCGGCGGTGCTGTGGATCTTCTTATTCAACCCCGGACGCGGGCTGATTACCCATCTTCTCGGCGAAATGGGCTATGACTGGAACCACGCACAGAATAGCGGTCAGGCGATGTTCCTCGTGGTTTTCGCCTCGGTCTGGAAGCAAATTAGTTACAACTTCCTGTTCTTCTTTGCTGCGCTGCAATCGATTCCCCGCTCGCTGGTTGAAGCCGCCGCGATTGACGGCGCCGGGCCGGTTCGCCGCTTCTTCAGGCTGGCGCTACCGCTGATCGCCCCGGTGAGTTTCTTCCTGCTGGTAGTGAATCTGGTGTACGCCTTCTTTGATACCTTTCCGGTTATCGATGCCGCAACCGGCGGCGGGCCGGTGCAGGCGACGACGACGCTGATTTATAAGATCTACCGTGAAGGTTTCGCCGGGCTCGACCTGTCCGCTTCCGCCGCCCAGTCGGTGGTGCTGATGTTCCTCGTCATTATTCTGACGGTGGTGCAATTCCGCTACGTTGAGAAAAAGGTGCGCTACCAATGATTGAAAACCGTCGCGGGCTGACGATTTTCAGCCACACGATGCTGATTTTAGGGATCGCGGTCATTCTGTTCCCGCTGTATGTCGCCTTTGTTGCGGCGACGCTGGACAGTAAAGCGGTCTTTGACACGCCGATGACGCTGATACCCGGCGGGCATCTTCTCGAAAACATGAAATTCATCTGGGTGAATGGCGTCGGGGCCAACAGCGCGCCGTTCTGGCTGATGATGCTCAACAGTTTCATCATGGCCTTTGGCATCACGGTGGGCAAAATTACGGTATCGATGCTCTCCGCTTTCGCCATCGTCTGGTTTCGCTTTCCGCTGCGCAACCTGTTCTTCTGGATGATCTTTATCACGCTGATGCTGCCGGTTGAGGTGCGCATTTTCCCGACCGTAGAAGTGATCGCCAATCTGAAAATGCTCGACAGCTATGCCGGACTCACGCTGCCGCTGATGGCCTCGGCGACCGCGACCTTCCTGTTTCGCCAGTTCTTTATGACCCTGCCGGACGAGCTTATCGAGGCCGCACGTATCGACGGCGCATCGCCGATGCGCTTTTTCCGCGACATCGTCCTGCCGCTGTCGAAAACCAACCTGGCGGCGCTGTTCGTCATCACCTTTATTTACGGCTGGAACCAGTATTTGTGGCCGCTGCTGATTATTACCGACGTGAATCTCGGCACCGCGGTCGCGGGCATCAAAGGGATGATCGCCATCGGCCAGGGCACCACGCAGTGGAATCAGGTGATGGCGGCGATGCTGCTCACGTTGATTCCTCCGGTAGTCATCGTTTTAGCCATGCAGCGCGCGTTTGTGCGTGGTTTAGTGGATAGTGAGAAATAAAATGGCAGGACTGAAGCTACAGGCAGTAACCAAAAGCTGGGATGGCAAAACCCAGGTGATCCAACCGCTGACGCTGGACGTTGCGGACGGCGAATTTATTGTGATGGTGGGCCCTTCGGGCTGCGGAAAATCAACCCTGCTGCGTATGGTGGCGGGTCTGGAGCGGGTTACCAGCGGCGATATCTGGATTGATCGCAAGCGCGTCACCGAAATGGAACCGAAAGATCGCGGCATCGCGATGGTGTTCCAGAACTACGCCCTCTATCCGCATATGAGCGTGGAAGAGAATATGGCGTGGGGCCTGAAAATTCGCGGTTTAGGTAAGGGATTAATTGCTGAACGGGTGCGGGAAGCGGCGCGTATTCTGGAGCTGGACGGCCTGCTGAAGCGCCGCCCGCGCGAACTCTCCGGCGGCCAGCGCCAACGCGTGGCGATGGGACGGGCTATCGTACGCGATCCGGCGGTATTCCTGTTTGATGAGCCGCTATCCAACCTTGATGCCAAACTTCGCGTGCAGATGCGCCTTGAGCTGCAGCTGCTGCACCGTCGGCTGAAAACCACCTCGCTGTACGTGACTCACGATCAGGTGGAGGCGATGACCCTCGCCCAGCGGGTGATGGTAATGAATAAAGGCATCGCCGAGCAGATTGGTACGCCGGTCGAAGTCTATGAAAAACCGGCCAGCCGCTTTGTGGCGAGCTTTATCGGCAGCCCGGCAATGAACCTGCTGGAAGGGCGGGTCAGCGATGACGGCAGCCGCTTTGAGCTGGAGGGTGGAATGCTTTTACCTGTCAACAGCGAGCATCGACGCTATGCCGGGCGTAAGATGACGCTGGGTATCCGCCCGGAACATTTTGCATTAAGCTCCGAAGCGGAAGGTGGCGTACCGCTGGTGATGGATACGCTGGAAATTTTAGGTGCCGATAACCTTGCCCACGGGCGCTGGGGCGCGCAAAAGCTGGTGGTCCGGCTGCCGCACCAGCAGCGTCCGCAGGCGGGCAGCACTCTGTGGCTGCATCTGCCGCAGGAAAGTCTGCACCTTTTTGATAGTGAAACAGGACAACGCGCATGAGTCACTGGCCTTATCCCCATATCGTCGCCCACCGCGGCGGCGGTAAACTGGCCCCGGAAAACACCCTGGCGGCCATCGATACCGGCGCTCGTTATGGCCATACGATGATTGAATTTGACGCTAAGTTATCGAAATACGGGCACATTTTTTTACTGCACGATGACAATCTTGAACGCACCAGCAACGGCTGGGGCGTGGCGAGCGAGCTGGCGTGGAACGATCTGCTAAAAGTGGATGCCGGCAGCTGGTACAGCGGCAAATTCAAAGGCGAGCCGCTGCCGCTGCTGAGCGAAGTGGCCGATCGCTGCCGTCAGCACGGCATGATGGCCAATATCGAAATTAAACCGACCACCGGCACCGGCCTGGTGACCGGTAAAGCGGTGGCGCTGGCGGCGCGTGAGCTGTGGCAGGGAATGACGCCGCCGCTGCTCTCATCGTTTGAAATCGATGCGCTGGAAGCGGCGCAGGAAGCAGCGCCTGAACTACCGCGTGGGCTACTGCTGGATGAGTGGCGCAACGACTGGCGCGAACTCACCGCGCGTCTTGGCTGCGTCTCTATTCATCTCAACCACAAGCTGCTGGATGAAGCGCGAGTGGCAAACCTGAAGGCTGCGGGCCTGCATATTCTCGTCTATACCGTTAATAAACCGCAGCGTGCCGCCGAACTGCTGCGTTGGGGCGTTGACTGTATCTGCACCGATGCGATTGATCTCATCGGCCCACGCTTTTCGGCATAACAGGCGGCAGGCGGCCTTACGGGGTCGTCTGGCGCTGCAGCATCCCACCGTTGTTGTTGGGTAGAGGCTGCTGCCGGTTCAGGTTGTTATTCTGCTGTACCCGCTGCCGATCGTTATTCAACTGCGTCTGAAGATGCTGCTGCTGCGTGCGCGACTGGCTCTGAATACCCTGCTTCAGATTGTTTTGCTGCTGCATTTGCTGGGTCTGCATCTGATTTTGCATCCGCTGCTGGCTGGGCACCACGTACCCCGGCTGATTGGGGTTATTGTCTATATTGATCGGCTGCGCCATGACGCTCAGCGGGACCAGCGCCGCCAGATATAACATTGCTTTCATTGTTCTCTCCTCACTTCGTGGGATCGCTTAAGTCTACTCCGTTTCCGGCGTAACAATGATCTTTTAGGACTTATCAGCCAGGCTTATACCCTAAATAATTCGAGTCGCAAGAAGGTGGCTCCCGATGAGCTTACTCAGGTAAGCGATGCGGGTGACGAGCGCGGACAGCGTAAGTGCGGCCTGAAGTATAACGGGTATCGACGGGGATAAAACACAATTCAGGAGTATGACAATGAGAAGAACAACGCTCTGGCGTCAGGTGGTCATCGCTGCGCTGCTGGCGGGCGGCAGTTTTACCGTCGCGGCAGATCCCGCCCCGCCTCCGGTCTCGTATGGTGTAGAGGAAGATGTTTTTCATCCGGTTCGCGCTCAGCAGGGGATGGTCGCCTCGGTGGATGCGCAGGCAACGAAGGTTGGCGTGGATATTTTACGTCAGGGCGGCAATGCGGTGGATGCTGCCGTGGCGGTGGGCTACGCGCTGGCGGTCACCCATCCGCAGGCCGGTAATATCGGCGGCGGCGGGTTTATGATGCTGCGAACCAAAGACGGTAATACTACGGCAATCGACTTCCGCGAGATGGCCCCTGAACAGGCCACCCGCGATATGTTTCTCGACGATCAGGGCAATCCGGACAGTAAGAAATCGCTGACCTCCCATCTGGCTTCCGGCATCCCGGGGACCGTGGCCGGCTTCTCCCTCGCGCTGGAGAAATACGGCACGATGCCGCTCAACAAAGTGATCCGTCCGGCAATTAAGCTGGCGGAAGAGGGCTTCACGGTCAACGATGCGCTGGCCGACGATCTGAAAACCTACGGCAGCGAAGTGATCCCCGACCATGCCAACAGCCGGGCTATCTTCTGGAAAAACGGCGAGCCGCTGAAAAAGGGCGATAAGCTGGTGCAAAAACAGCTGGGGAAAAGCCTGGAGCTGATTGCCGAGCTGGGGCCAGATGCCTTCTATAAAGGGGCGATCGCCGACCAGATTGCCGCGGAGATGAAGAATAACGGCGGACTAATCACCAAAGCGGATCTGGCGAATTACAACGCGGTTGAACGAACGCCGGTGAGCGGCGAGTATCGCGGCTATCAGGTGTTCTCCATGCCGCCCCCATCGTCCGGGGGCATTCATATCGTGCAGATCCTGAATATCCTCGAAAACTTCGATATGCATAAGTACGGCTTCGGCAGCGCCGACGCCATGCAGGTGATGGCCGAAGCTGAAAAGTACGCCTATGCCGACCGTTCGGAATACCTTGGCGATCCGGACTTCGTCAAGGTGCCGTGGCAGGCGCTGACCAGCAAAGCCTACGCTAAATCGATTGCCGGGCAGATTGATGTCAATAAGGCGAAGCCGTCGAGCCAGATTCGCCCCGGCAAGCTGGCCCCCTATGAAAGCAATCAGACTACCCATTTCTCGGTGGTGGATAAGGACGGTAACGCCGTTGCGGTGACCTATACGCTGAACACCACCTTTGGCACCGGCATCGTGGCGGGGAACTCCGGCATTCTGCTGAACAATCAGATGGATGATTTCTCAGCTAAACCCGGCGTGCCGAACGTCTACGGGCTAGTGGGCGGCGACGCTAACGCCGTCGAGGCGAAAAAACGTCCGCTGTCATCGATGTCGCCAACGATTGTGGTGAAAGATGGCAAAACCTGGCTGGTGACCGGTAGCCCGGGCGGCAGCCGCATCATCACCACGGTACTGCAGATGGTGGTGAACACCATCGACTTTGGGATGAACGTCGCGGAAGCCACCAACGCCCCGCGCTTCCACCATCAATGGCTGCCGGACGAACTGCGGGTAGAGAAGGGGTTTAGCCCGGATACGCTGAAGCTGCTGGAGAGCAAAGGGCAGAAAGTGGCGGTGAAAGAGGCGATGGGCAGTACCCAGAGTATTATGGTTGGCCCGGATGGCACGCTGTACGGCGCATCCGATCCGCGTTCGCCGGATGATTTAACCGCAGGGTATTAGGTTTACCCTCACCCCGACCCTCTCCCTGCCGGGAGAGGGTTAGTTGAGCTTCACCCCTTCAGCCGCGCCATAAAGTAGGCATCGACATATTCGCCGTTGCGCAGGGCGTACTTTCTCCCCGTCCCTTCAATTTCAAAGCCTAATTTCTGATATACCGCAACCGCGGGAGCGTTATCCACAAACACCGTCAACTCAATACGGTCAACGCGGAGCCAGTTGTCGCACATGTCGATCATGGTGCGAATCAGCTCACTGGCAACGCCGCGATTGTGCCATCGTGAATCCACGCAAATGCCGAAATCGGCGACGTGGCTCCGGCGCGGGCGCTGGATAACCTCAATGGCGAGGTGTCCCACGACCTGGTCATCTATGCTGGCGACCAGCTGTTTGACGCCCGGTCGGTCGGTTAGTCGCTCGTGCCACATATGGCTGGAAGGATGAGGAACCTGTAGCGTATTGCGATATACCTCCGGCTGAGCATGGATCTGACGGATTGTGTCGTAATCTTTGGCTTCGGCATGGCGTATCACTATGTCGCTCATTCTTCATTTTCCTTGATGGGTTAATCGTCCTTCTAAACATCACTGACTTTAAAAGAGGGATCAACGACTATTTTTTGCAAAAAGAGGTGGACAAGTGCGAATGAGAATGATTATTATTGCTCTGCGTTCAGGGAGACCCTTGCGGAAAGCCTGAAAGCACGACATTGCTCACATTGCTTCCAGTATTACTTTAGCCAGCCGGGTGCTGGCTTTTTTTTTGCTTTTTTTCAGCCTGCGCCCGGATGTGGGTTACTGCGCCGCTTCGGCAGTATGCGCTTCCGCTCTCTCTTTCGTTTCTACCGCGGTATCTGTGATGAATCCCACCACGTTGTTCTTTTCCGCGACCGGCGGCAGCACTTCTGCCTGGCCGGAAAACACGCCGCCCTTTTTAATGGCCAGCGTACGGTAGGCCAGCGTTCCGGTGACGTTACCGTTTTTATCGATTTCAATGGTATCGCTACTGCACTGGCCGATGACGCAGCCGTCAATAACCAGTTCGCGGCAGGTAATGTTTCCCTCCAGCAGGCCGCCGGTCATGATCTTAATTTGGTTCTCTTTCGCGTCGATATCGCCGCTCACCGTGCCGTAGATATCGACATTACCCGCCGCAATAATGTTTCCTTCAAAGCGCATGCCGCTGGCGATGACCGTGGTATCCGGCTTCCTGGCCGCAGAGGTGACTTTGTCGTTGACCGGCGCGGGTACGCTGGCTGGCTGTGGCGTAACGTCGATAGTTTTATTCTTTTTAAACATATGGTTAACCCGATGGTATTGAAAATGAAAAACGAAGGATGACAGGGAGAAAGAACCAGATAACAAGGCCATGTACGTGGATTCGAAGCACCATGCCAGCAGGCCAAGCAGCCAGAAGAGAAGAGCGCTATTTATGGCTAAATACTTGCTTTCCATGCGAATGAGATGGCTACTCCTTAGTCATCGTGGGTTGGAAAAGAGAAGGACGATGTGGCTTACTAACCGCCAGCGCGCTGGATAAAAAATGTTCTCTTCCTGAGGGGTTCTCTTATCCAGAAATTAGTCTGCGGGGTCAATCATTTTGAACGGTAAATTTAACATTTCAGAATATACCCCTCTGAATGTAGGGTTTAAGTTCGCTGCTGGCTTGCGCTATGGTTAATAGCAGCGATATTAACTAAGGACAGCGTTATGACTTTACACTGCGCATTTATTGGATTCGGCAAAAGTACCACCCGCTACCATCTTCCCTATGTTTTGCACCGAAAAGACCGCTGGCATGTGGCGCATATCTTCCGCCGCAGCGCCAGGCCGGAGGAGCAGGCGCCGCAGTATTCGCACATCCACTTCACCAGCGATCTCGATGAAGTGCTTAACGACCCGCAGGTCAAGCTGGTGATCGTGTGTACCCACGCGGACAGCCATTTTGATTATGCCAAACGGGCGCTGGAGGCGGGTAAAAATGTGCTGGTCGAAAAGCCTTTTACGCCGACTCTGGACGAGGCGAAGACGCTATTCGCGCTGGCGAAAAGCAAAGGGCTGACGGTCACTCCGTACCAGAACCGCCGCTTTGACTCCTGCTTTCTGACCACGAAGAAAGTCATTGAGAGCGGCAAACTGGGGGAGCTCGTCGAGATTGAAAACCATTTCGATAACTATCGCCCGATAGATGGTGGAAAGCCTGGCCTGCCGCAGGATGGGACGTTCTATGGTCTGGGGGTCCATACCATGGACCAAATTATTGCTCTGTTTGGCCGCCCGGATCATGTGTCTTACGACATTCGTAGCCTGCGCAACCAGGCCAACCCGGACGATACTTTTGAGGCCCAGCTGTTCTACGGCAATCTGAAAGCGATTGTTAAATCCAGCCATCTGGTGAAGCTGCCCTACCCAAAATTCATCGTCCATGGTCATAAAGGGTCATTTATTAAATACGGTATCGACCAGCAGGAGACCAGCCTGAAGGCGAATATCATGCCCGGTGAGCCAGGATTCGGCGCGGACGATACGTTGGGCCTGCTGGAGTACGTCAATGAAGCAGGGGAAACCGTACGGGAAGAGGTTCCGCTTGAAACCGGCGACTATGGCCGCGTCTATGATTCGCTGTATGAAACCCTCGTTAACGGCCAGCCTAATTTCGTCAAGGAATCTGAGGTTCTCACGAATATCGAGATCCTTGAACGCGGCTTTGAGCAGCCGTCTCCCGCCACTATAACCCTTGCAGGATAAGCAACTCCGGCTCCTCTGTGCTTGTTCATATTTTTTGAACAGAGGAGTCAATTTTCACCCTCTATGATCGCCAGGGGATTGGGTCCACACTTATCCCATCGAAAACATACGGGGGTGCAACATGATCTACTTACGCAAAGCTAACGAACGCGGCCACGCTAACCACGGCTGGCTGGATTCCTGGCATACTTTCTCTTTCGCGAACTATTACGATCCTGACTTTATGGGCTTCTCGGCGCTGCGGGTTATCAACGATGACGTGATCGACGCAGGCCAGGGCTTCGGTACCCATCCGCATAAAGATATGGAAATTCTGACCTACGTGCTGGAAGGGGCCGTGGAGCATCAGGACAGCATGGGTAACAAAGAGCAGGTTCCGGCGGGTGAGTTTCAGATCATGAGCGCGGGTACCGGTATTCGTCACTCTGAGTACAACCCAAGCGCCACGGAAAAACTGCATCTGTACCAGATCTGGATTATGCCGGAAAAAAATGGCATCACTCCGCGCTACGAACAGCGCCGCTTTGATGCCGTTCAGGGCAAACAGCTGGTGCTGTCGCCGGATGCTCGCGAAGGCTCGCTGAAAGTGTACCAGGATATGGAACTGTACCGCTGGGCCCTGCTGAAAGATGAGCAGTCGGTGCATCAGATTGCCGCCGAACGCCGGGTGTGGATCCAGGTGGTGAAAGGTGAAGTCACCATCAACGGAACGAAGGCCACCACCAGCGATGGCCTGGCCATTTGGGACGAGCAGGCGATTTCCGTGCATGCTGACGGCGATAGCGAGATACTGCTGTTCGATCTGCCGCCAGTCTGATACGCGTCATCCTTCAAGCCGCATTTTTGTTGGCTCTCCTCACTCACCCCGGTCGCGTACCCCTTGTACGCTTCCGGGGGTTCGTTGCGTTGCCGCCTCAATGCAACTTGAATGATTTTGCGTATCCACTCTAAATTAATCTGTTAGCCCTCTTTTCTCCGGGAAGGTTGGGCTTTGTCCGTGATAAACTGAGAAAATGTCTCCCGTTTATCACAGTCAGGACGATGAAAAAGAAAAGACCCGTACTTCAGGATGTAGCCGATCTTGTCGGCGTGACCAAAATGACGGTCAGTCGCTATTTACGTAACCCGGAACAGGTTTCCGAAGCGCTGCGTGGCAAGATTGCCGTTGCTCTCGATGAACTGGGTTATATTCCTAATCGCGCCCCTGATATCCTCTCTAATGCGACCAGCCGCGCCATTGGCGTGCTGCTGCCCTCGTTAACTAACCAGGTCTTCTCGGAAGTGCTGCGCGGTATTGAAAGCGTAACCGACTCTTTCGGCTATCAGACTATGCTGGCGCACTACGGCTATAAGCCGGAAATGGAAGAAAAACGCCTGGAATCGATGCTCTCCTGGAATATTGACGGCCTGATCCTTACCGAACGGACCCATACGCCGCGAACCCTGAAGATGATTGAAGTCGCGGGTATCCCGGTTGTGGAGCTGATGGACAGTCAGTCGCCGTGCCTCGATATCGCCGTCGGCTTTGATAACTTTGAAGCGGCCCGACAGATGACCGCGGCGATTATCAATCATGGTCACCGTCACGTTGCCTATCTTGGCGCACGTCTTGATGAACGTACTATCATCAAACAGAAGGGGTATGAGCAAGCGATGCTTGATGCCGGAATGACGCCCTACAGCGTGATGGTTGAGCAGTCTTCTTCTTATTCATCGGGAATTGAGCTGATGCGCCAGGCGCGTCGCGAATATCCGCAGCTTGACGGCATTTTCTGTACCAACGATGACCTTGCGGTCGGCGCAGCGTTTGAGTGCCAGCGGTTGGGGCTTAAAATCCCTGACGATATGGCGATTGCCGGTTTCCACGGCCACGATATTGGTCAGGTGATGGAGCCGCGTCTGGCCAGCGTGCTGACGCCGCGTGAGCGTATGGGGCGGATTGGCGCTGAACGTCTGCTGGCGCGGATACGCGGTGAAGCGGTGACGCCTAAGATGTTAGATTTAGGTTTCACATTGTCACCGGGCGGATCTATTTAAACTGACAAATTTGAAGTAGATCACACATATTCACATCTGGCACGAATGGTTATTGCTTCTCCATTACTCCGGCATGACAATGTTACCGATAACAGTTACCCGTAACAATTAATCTGTACGCCAGTATTCCACGCCGTTAAACGCTGCCAGGCTGCGCGTATGTGTCCAGTGGGAGGAAGCTTTGAGCACGACTAACCATGATCACCACATCTATGTCCTGATGGGCGTTTCCGGCAGCGGGAAATCCGCTGTCGCCAGCGAAGTGGCGCATCAACTGCACGCCGCGTTTCTCGACGGCGACTTTCTTCATCCGCGCAGCAATATCAACAAGATGGCTTCCGGCGAACCGTTAAATGATGACGACCGCACCCCGTGGCTGCAGGCGCTGAACGATGCCGCCTTTGCTATGCAGCGCACCAATAAAGTGTCGCTGATTGTCTGCTCCGCGTTGAAAAAGAGCTATCGCGACATCCTGCGTAAAGGTAACCCGAACCTCTCCTTTATCTATCTGAAAGGTGATTTTGCGGTTATCGAACAACGTCTGAAGGCGCGTAAAGGCCACTTCTTTAAGACTCAGATGCTGGTTACGCAGTTTGAGACGCTGCAGGAACCGGGCGCGGATGAAAGCGATGTGTTAATCGTCGATATCGACCAGTCATTGGAAGGCGTGGTCGCCAGCACCATTGAGGTGATCAACAAAGGCAGTAACTAGTGAGTACATTAACGCTTGTTTTGACAGCAGTCGGCTCCGTTTTGCTGCTGCTGTTTTTAGTCATGAAGGCGCGTATGCATGCCTTCGTGGCTTTGATGGTGGTTTCTATTGGAGCAGGGCTTTTTTCCGGAATGCCGTTAGATAAGATCGCGGCGACGATGGAAAAAGGCATGGGCGGCACGCTGGGTTTTCTGGCTATCGTCGTCGCGTTAGGGGCTATGTTTGGTAAGATCCTGCATGAAACCGGCGCGGTCGACCAGATTGCCGTTAAGATGCTGAGATCTTTCGGCCACAATCGCGCCCATTATGCGATAGGTCTGGCCGGGCTTATCTGCGCGCTGCCGCTGTTTTTTGAAGTGGCGATCGTGCTGCTGATCAGCGTGGCTTTCTCAATGGCGCGCCATACCGGCACCAACCTTGTGAAGCTGGTGATCCCGCTGTTTGCTGGCGTAGCCGCCGCGGCCGCGTTCCTGCTACCGGGGCCTGCGCCGATGCTGCTCGCCTCGCAGATGCATGCCGACTTTGGCTGGATGATCCTGATTGGCCTGTGCGCCGCTATCCCGGGGATGATTATTGCCGGGCCGCTGTGGGGTAACTTCATCAGTCGCTATGTTGAGCTGCACATTCCGGACGATATTAGCGAGCCACACCTTGGCGAAGGCAAAATGCCGTCGTTCGGCTTCAGCCTGTCGCTGATTCTGCTGCCGCTGGTGCTGGTTGGCCTGAAAACCATCGCCGCGCGCTTTGTGCCGGAAGGTTCTACCGCTTACGAATGGTTTGAGTTTATCGGCCATCCGTTTACCGCGATTCTGGTGGCGTGCCTGGTGGCTATCTATGGTCTGGCGGTACGTCAGGGAATGGCTAAAGATCGGGTGATGGAGATTTGCGGTCATGCGCTCCAGCCTGCGGGCATCATCCTGCTGGTCATCGGTGCGGGTGGGGTGTTTAAACAGGTGCTGGTCGACTCCGGCGTAGGCCCTGCCCTCGGTGAAGCGTTAACCGGTATGGGCCTGCCGATTGCCATCACCTGCTTCGTGCTGGCGGCGGCGGTGCGTATTATTCAGGGTTCCGCGACCGTTGCCTGCCTGACGGCAGTCGGGCTGGTGATGCCGGTTATTGAACAGCTGCACTACAGCGGCGCGCAGATGGCGGCGCTCTCAATCTGTATCGCCGGCGGTTCTATCGTGGTCAGCCACGTTAACGACGCGGGCTTCTGGTTGTTCGGCAAGTTTACCGGCGCGACCGAAGCGCAAACGCTGAAAACCTGGACGATGATGGAAACCATCCTCGGCACCGTCGGGGCGATTGTTGGTATGATTGCGTTTACGCTGTTGAGCTAAACGCCAAAGTGATAACCCGGCGGAGCGAAGCGATGCCGGGTTAATTTCATGCTCGACTTATATCGAAAACCTTTAGCTTTAACCCTCTCCCGATCTGCCACTATCAGAAATACGATAAACGTCATACGGCTCACAAACCCACGCCACGCCTGGTTTTATCGGTCTTCTCCGCAAGAATAAAACAACCCAATTTCTGCTGTAATCCATAATCTTGATCAATAAAATAGCGGCGGAAAATATTCCCTTCTCAATCTAAATTCCCTGATAATTATTCGGGTATTCCGGGGTGCCAGTGACGGCGGCCGCCAGGCAAAATTAGCTGCGTTACTGATTGCCTGGCAATCATTGATTAATTTCACTTGCGACTTTAGCTGCATTTTGTAATGTGAAGGACTAACCAGTAGGAAACTGGCCTGGAACAAACAGCACACACCTCGCAGGAATACGTTATGAAAAATGTTGGTTTTATCGGCTGGCGCGGAATGGTCGGCTCTGTCCTCATGCAACGCATGGTAGAAGAGCGCGATTTTGACGCCATTCGCCCTGTTTTTTTCTCCACCTCCCAGTTGGGGCAGCCTGCTCCATCCTTTGGTGGCAGTATCGGTGGCATGCTTCAGGATGCATTCGATCTGGAAGCACTGAAGGCGCTGGACATTATTGTCACGTGTCAGGGCGGCGATTACACCAACGATATTTACCCGAAGCTGCGTGAAAGCGGCTGGCAGGGCTACTGGATTGACGCCGCCTCTTCGCTGCGCATGAAAGACGACGCCATCATTATTCTTGACCCGGTGAACCAGGATGTCATTACTGCAGGTCTGAACAACGGCGTTAAAACCTTTGTCGGCGGCAACTGTACCGTTAGCCTGATGCTGATGTCCCTCGGAGGCCTGTTTGCTCAGGATCTGGTTGAGTGGGTGAGCGTGGCGACTTACCAGGCGGCTTCCGGCGGCGGTGCGCGTCATATGCGCGAACTGCTGACCCAGATGGGCCAGCTGCACAGCCATGTTGCGGCTGAGCTGGCGGATCCGGCTTCCGCAATCCTGGAGATTGAACGCAAAGTCACCTCTTTGACCCGCAGCGGCGAACTGGCGGTGGATAACTTTGGCGTTCCTCTGGCGGGCAGCCTGATCCCATGGATCGACAAACAGCTGGATAACGGCCAGAGCCGTGAAGAGTGGAAAGGCCAGGCGGAGACTAACAAAATCCTCGCGACCGCCTCACCGATTCCGGTAGACGGCCTGTGCGTTCGCGTTGGCGCGCTGCGCTGCCATAGCCAGGCGTTTACCATCAAGCTGAAAAAAGATGTTTCTATTCCGACCGTTGAAGAACTGCTGGCCGCGCACAACCCGTGGGCCAAAGTGGTGCCGAACGATCGTGATATTACTATGCGTGAGCTGACCCCGGCTGCCGTCACCGGCACCCTGACCACCCCGGTGGGTCGCCTGCGTAAACTGAATATGGGGCCGGAGTATCTGTCGGCGTTCACCGTTGGTGACCAGCTACTGTGGGGGGCCGCCGAGCCGCTCCGCCGTATGCTAAGACAGCTGGCGTAGTCGTCACAAGATGAGAAAAGGGGTGTTGAAACACCCCTTTTTTTTGCGTAATACAAGGAGTAAACGCGAATGTTAGATTTTTCCCAACGGAGGTAACTCAGCCTTGGCTATGCTTTAAGTAAGGAGTCATGACGTCTCCTTACCTGAAGGTGGGACGGAGCAGGGGGACGCGTAACGTGCTGCGCCGTTCAGGTCAAAAAAAAGTCGCCAGATACAGGAAAGGGCGACACCTACAACAGGATGAAACCATGTCTAATCGTATCGATAAGGACGTGATTAATGCGCTTATCGCCGGCCATTTTGCGGATCCTTTTTCCGTGCTTGGCATGCATTACACCGACGCCGGGCTGGAAGTTCGTGCATTATTACCCGATGCCACCGAAGTGTGGGTCATTGAACCAAAAACCGGACGCAAAGTCGGCAAGCTGGAATGCCTCGACTCGCGCGGTTTCTTTAGCGGCGTTCTGCCGCGTCGTAAAAATCCTTTTCGTTATCAGTTGGCTGTCACCTGGCACGGGCAGCAGAATCTGATCGATGACCCGTATCGTTTTGGCCCGCTGCTGCAGGATCTGGATGTCTGGCTGCTGTCGGAAGGCACGCACCTGCGTCCGTATGAAACGTTGGGCGCGCATGCCGATACTATGGACGGCGTGGTCGGCACGCGTTTCTCGGTCTGGGCGCCTAACGCCCGTCGGGTGTCGGTCGTCGGCCAGTTTAACTACTGGGATGGTCGCCGCCACCCGATGCGCCTGCGTAAAGAGTCCGGCATCTGGGAGCTGTTCGTTCCCGGCGCGCTGAACGGCCAGCTGTATAAATTCGAGCTGATTGATGCCCACGGCAACCTGCGGGTGAAGTCCGACCCTTACGCTTTTGAAGCGCAGATGCGCCCGGATAGCGCCTCGCTCATCTGCGGGCTGCCGGAAAAGGTCCAGCAGCCGCCGGAGCGCAAGCTGGCTAACCAGTTTGATGCGCCAATCTCGATTTATGAGGTGCACCTCGGCTCCTGGCGTCGCCATACCGATAATAACTTCTGGCTGAGCTACCGCGAGCTTGCCGACCAGCTGGTGCCTTATGCCAAATGGATGGGCTTCACCCATCTTGAACTACTACCGGTTAATGAGCATCCGTTTGACGGCAGCTGGGGCTATCAGCCAACCGGGCTATATGCGCCAACCCGTCGCTTCGGCACCCGGGAGGATTTCCTCTACTTTGTCAACGCCGCGCACGCTGCGGGCCTGAATGTGATTCTGGACTGGGTACCCGGCCATTTTCCGGCGGATGATTTTGCGCTCGCCTCGTTTGACGGCACCTCGTTGTATGAACATAGCGACCCGCGCGAAGGCTACCACCAGGACTGGAACACCCTGATTTACAACTACGGTCGTCGCGAGGTCAGTAATTATCTGGTCGGCAATGCGCTGTACTGGATCGAACGCTTCGGCATTGACGCGCTGCGGGTTGATGCGGTGGCATCAATGATTTATCGCGACTATAGCCGCAAACAGGGCGAGTGGGTGCCGAACGAATTCGGCGGTCGGGAAAACCTTGAAGCCATTGAGTTTCTGCGCAATACCAACCGCGTGCTGGGCGAGCAGACGCCGGGCGCGGTGACGATGGCGGAAGAGTCGACCGATTTCCCCGGCGTGTCTCGTCCTTCCTCCACCGGCGGGCTCGGCTTCTGGTTCAAGTGGAACCTTGGCTGGATGCACGACACCCTCGACTATATGAAGCTGGACCCGGTGCATCGCCGACATCATCACGACAAGATGACCTTCGGTATGCTCTACAACTACACCGAAAACTTTGTCCTGCCGCTCTCTCATGATGAGGTCGTGCACGGCAAAAAATCGATACTCGACCGTATGCCGGGCGATGCCTGGCAGAAGTTCGCTAACCTGCGCACGTACTACGGCTGGCTGTTTGCCTTCCCGGGTAAAAAGCTCCTGTTTATGGGCAATGAGTTTGCTCAAGGGCGAGAGTGGAACCACGATACAAGCCTCGACTGGCATCTGCTGGAAGGCGGCGATAACTGGCACCACGGCGTTCAGCGGCTGGTGCGCGACCTCAACCATACTTATCGCCACCATAAAGCGCTGCATGAACTGGATTTTGACCCCTACGGATTTGAATGGCTGGTGGTGGACGACCACGAGCGCTCGGTCTTTATCTTTGTTCGTCGCGACAGGGCGGGTAACGAAATTATCGTCGCCAGCAACTTCACGCCAGTGCCGCGCCATGAGTATCGCTTTGGCATCAACCAGCCTGGCCGCTGGCGTGAAGAGCTGAACACCGACTCTATGCACTACCACGGTAGCAATACCGGCAACGGCGGCGTCGTCGAGAGCGACCCGATCGCCAGCCACGGTCGTGAACACTCGCTCTCCATTACGCTGCCGCCGCTGGCGACGGTATGGCTGGTGCGGGAGGCGCAATGATCGCACTCACGGCAGGAAAGCCCGCGCCTTTAGGGGCCAGCTACGACGGTAAGGGCGTGAATTTCGCGCTCTTTTCCGCCCATGCGGAGCGGGTGGAACTCTGCGTGTTTGACGAGCAGGGCAATGAGCGGCGAGTCGACCTGCCCGCACGCAGCGGCGATATCTGGCACGGCTGGCTCGCCGATGTCGGGCCAGGTCTGCGCTACGGCTACCGCGTCCACGGCCCCTGGGACCCGGCGCAGGGGCACCGTTTCAATCCGGCAAAGCTGCTGCTCGATCCCTGCTGCCACCAGGTGGATGGCGGACTGCCTGACGACGAGCGACTTCACGGCGGCGATAGCGTTCCCGATAACCGCGATAGCGCGGCAATAGCGCCGAAGTCGCGGGTAATCGACCTCCATTATGACTGGCGAGGCGATAAGCCGCCGCGCACGCCGTGGGGCCAGACGGTGATTTATGAAGCCCACGTCAAGGGGCTGACCTGGCTGCACCCTGAGCTGCCGGAAGAGATCCGCGGCACCTACAAAGCGCTGGGTCATCCGGTGATGATCGAATACTTCCGCACGCTCGGCATTACTGCACTAGAGTTAATGCCGGTGGCGCAGTTCGCCAGCGAACCGCGTCTGCAGAGGATGGGGTTAAGCAACTATTGGGGCTACAACCCGCTGGCGATTTTTGCCCTCGATACGCGCTACGCCAGCGCGCCGGAGCAGGCGTTAAACGAATTTCGCGATGCGGTAAAAGCGCTGCACGCGGCAGGTATTGAAGTGATCCTTGACGTGGTGCTGAACCATAGCGCGGAGATAGACCTGGAAGGGCCGACCTTCTCCCTGCGCGGAATCGACAACCGTAGCTATTATTGGATCAGGGAAGACGGTGATTACCACAACTGGACCGGCTGCGGGAACACCCTCAACCTCAGCCATCCCGGGGTGGTGGAGTATGCGCGCCAGTGTCTGCGCTTTTGGGTCGATGAGTGCCACGTCGACGGTTTTCGTTTCGACCTCGCCTCGGTAATGGGGCGGACGCCGGAGTTTCGTCAGGATGCGCCGCTGTTTGAGGCCATTCGTAACGATCCGCGGCTGGCGGAAGTGAAGCTGATTGCCGAGCCCTGGGATATCGGTCCCGGGGGCTACCAGGTCGGTAACTTTCCGCCGTTGTTTGCTGAATGGAACGACCATTTCCGCGATACCGCACGTCGATTCTGGCTACAGCAGAACGTCTCGCTGGGCGACTTCGCGCTGCGTTTTGCCGCATCGAGCGACGTTTTCCAGCGTAACGGCAGAGCGCCGTCGGCGGCGATTAATCTGGTCACCGCGCACGATGGTTTCACCCTGCGCGACTGCGTTTGTTTCAATCAGAAACACAATGAGGCAAACGGGGAGGAGAATCGCGATGGGACTAACAATAACTACAGCAACAATCATGGTATAGAAGGATTAGAAGGGAGTCTTGCCGTCATTGAGCGGCGCCGTGCCAGCGTTCACGCTCTTCTGGCGACGCTACTGCTGGCGCAGGGAACGCCGATGCTGCTGGCGGGTGACGAACACGGTCACAGCCAGCATGGTAACAACAATGCTTACTGTCAGGACAATGCGTTGACCTGGCTGGACTGGAACCATACTAACCGCGGGCTGACCGCGTTCACCGCCGCGTTGATTCATCTGCGCCAGCGTATTTCGGCTTTAACCGATAATCGCTGGTGGCAGGAGGGAGACGGCAGCGTTCGCTGGTTAAACCAACATGCTCAGCCGCTGTCCGCTGATGAATGGCAGCACGGTGCGCCGCGCATGCAGATCCTATTGTCCGATCGCTGGCTGATGGCGCTGAACGCCACCGCCGAGGTGGCAGAGATGGTTTTACCCGCGGGGGAATGGCGCGCCATTCCACCTTTCGCCGGAGAGGATAATCCGGTCACTATGGCTGTCTGGCATGGGCCCGCGCACGGAGTGTGCGTATTTCAAAGGTCGTAACCTCGGGGCTTCCGGTTGGTCTCGAAGCGGCGGCGCGACGAGAAGGGCAGGCAAGCTGGGGAGTAAAAAAGGAGTTAATTATGGTTGGGGTAGAAAAGAACGATCCATTGATGCTGGCGCGTCAGTTGCCGATCAAATCCGTTGCGCTGATCCTTGCCGGGGGACGTGGTACCCGTCTGAAGGATCTGACCAATAAACGCGCGAAACCTGCTGTCCATTTCGGCGGCAAGTTCCGTATTATCGATTTTGCGTTATCTAACTGTATTAACTCAGGTATTCGTCGTATCGGCGTCATCACCCAGTATCAATCGCATACTCTGGTGCAGCATATTCAGCGCGGCTGGTCTTTTTTCAATGAAGAGATGAACGAATTTGTTGACCTGCTGCCCGCCCAGCAAAGGATGCAGGGAGAAAACTGGTATCGCGGCACCGCGGACGCGGTGACGCAGAACCTCGACATCATTCGTCGCTACAAGGCGGAGTATGTCGTCATCCTCGCCGGCGACCATATCTACAAACAAGACTACTCGCGGATGCTTATCGACCATGTCGAAAAAGGCGCGCGTTGCACCGTTGCCTGTATGCCGGTGCCTATTGAAGAAGCACGGGCGTTCGGCGTAATGGCGGTGGACGAGAGCGATAAGATTATCGATTTCGTCGAAAAACCGGCTAACCCTCCGGCGATGCCGGGCGATGCGAGCAAATCGCTGGCGAGTATGGGTATCTATGTCTTTGACGCGGATTACCTTTATGAGCTTCTGGAAGAAGACGACAGCGATGAAAGCTCCAGCCACGATTTTGGTAAAGACATCATTCCGAAAATCACCAAAGCTGGCATGGCTTATGCACATCCTTTCCCGCTTTCCTGCGTGCAGTCCGATCCGCAGTCTGAGCCCTATTGGCGGGATGTCGGGACCCTGGAAGCGTACTGGAAAGCCAACCTCGATCTGGCTTCGGTGACCCCGGAACTGGATATGTACGATCAGAACTGGCCGATTCGCACCCATATGGAGCCTCTGCCTCCGGCGAAATTCGTTCAGGACCGCTCGGGTAGCCACGGGATGACCCTCAACTCGCTGGTCTCCGGCGGCTGTATCATCTCCGGTTCGGTGGTTGTGCAGTCGGTGCTGTTCCCGCGCGTGCGGGTGAATTCATTCTGTAATATTGATTCGGCAGTCTTGCTGCCAGAGGTTTGGGTTGGCCGTTCATGCCGCCTGCGTCGCTGCATTATTGACCGTGCCTGCGTGATACCGGAAGGTATGGTTGTTGGTGAGAACGCGGAAGAGGATGCACGCCGTTTCTACCGCTCGGAGGAAGGTATCGTGCTGGTCACCCGCGACATGCTGCGGAAATTGGGGTACCCACAGGAGCGCTAATGCAGGTATTACATGTATGTTCAGAGATGTTCCCGCTGTTAAAAACCGGTGGACTGGCGGATGTGATCGGCGCGCTGCCTGCAGCGCAAATTGCCGGGGGCGTTGACACGCGCGTACTGTTGCCCGCGTTTCCTGATATCCGCCGCGGCGTGACGGATGCGCAGGTGGTAACGCGCCGGGAGACGTTTGCCGGGCGTATCACTTTACTGTTCGGCCACTTTAACGGCGTGGGCATCTATCTGATTGATGCCCCGCATCTCTACGATCGTCCGGGGAGCCCTTACCACGATACCAATCAGCATGCCTATACCGACAACGTGCTGCGCTTCGCGCTGCTGGGCTGGGTAGGCAGCGAGATGGCCTGCGGCCTGGATCCTTTCTGGCGTCCCGATGTTGTTCACGCCCACGACTGGCATGCGGGGCTGACCCCTGCCTATCTGGCGGCGCGCGGCCACCCGGCGAAGTCAGTCTTTACGGTGCATAACCTGGCCTATCAGGGGATGTTCTACTCGTGGCATATGAACGACATTGAGCTGCCCTGGTCGTTCTATAACGTTCATGGCCTCGAATTTAACGGTCAGATCTCCTTCCTGAAGGCGGGTCTTTACTACGCCGACCATATTACGGCGGTTAGTCCAACCTATGCCCGCGAAATCACCGAGCCGCAGTTCGCTTACGGGATGGAAGGGCTGCTGCGCCAGCGACAGCATGAGGGCCGCCTTTCGGGGATCCTCAACGGAGTGGATGATCATATCTGGAATCCGGAAAGCGACCTGCTGCTGGCCGCGCGCTATGACCGCGATCGGCTGGAAGAGAAGGCTGAGAACAAACGTCAGCTGCAAATCGCCATGGGGCTGAAGGTGGATGATAAAGCGCCGCTGTTTGCCGTGGTTAGCCGTTTGACCAGCCAGAAAGGGTTGGACCTGGTGCTGGAGGCGCTGCCGGGCCTGCTGGAGCAGGGCGGTCAGCTGGCGCTGCTGGGGGCTGGCGATCCGGTACTGCAGGAGGGCTTCCTGGCCGCTGCGGCCGAGCATCCGGGCAAAGTCGGCGTTCAGATTGGCTACCATGAGGCATTCTCTCACCGTATTATGGGCGGCGCCGATGTGATTCTGGTGCCCAGCCGTTTTGAACCGTGCGGCTTGACCCAGCTGTACGGCCTGAAGTACGGCACGCTACCGCTGGTGCGGCGCACCGGCGGTCTGGCAGACACCGTTTCCGACTGCTCGCTGGAGAATCTCGCCGACGGTCTGGCTACCGGCTTTGTTTTTGAAGATAGCAACGCTGTGTCGCTGCTGCGGGCCATTCGACGCACGTTCGTCCTGTGGTCGCGCCCATCGCTCTGGCGTTACGTCCAGCGCCAGGCGATGAATATGGATTTTAGCTGGCAGGTTGCCGCAAACTCTTACCGCGAACTTTATCAACGCTTGCTGTAACCAGGAGCAAAGCTATGAATGTACCTTTTAGCTACTCATCACCCACCCTGAGCGTTGAGGCGTTAAAGCACTCTATTGCTTATAAACTGATGTTTATTATCGGTAAAGATCCGGCTATCGCGAACAAGCATGAATGGCTTAATGCTACGCTGTTCGCCGTTCGCGATCGCATGGTTGAGCGCTGGCTACGTTCAAACCGGGCGCAGCTCTCTCAGGAGGTGCGCCAGGTATACTATCTGTCGATGGAATTTTTGATTGGCCGTACTTTATCCAACGCGCTGTTATCGCTAGGTATTTATGAAGATGTGAATAGCGCGCTGGAAGAGATGGGGCTGAATCTTGAAGAGCTGATTGATGAAGAGAATGACCCGGGCCTGGGCAACGGCGGCCTGGGGCGTCTGGCCGCCTGCTTCCTTGACTCGCTGGCGGCGCTGGGTTTACCGGGCCGTGGCTACGGTATTCGCTACGACTACGGCATGTTTAAGCAAAACATCGTCGATGGGCGGCAGAAAGAGTCCCCGGATTACTGGCTGGAGTATGGTAACCCGTGGGAATTTGAGCGCCACAATACGCGCTATAAAGTGCGTTTCGGCGGCCGCATTCAGCAGGAAGGTAAACATTCACGCTGGGTGGAAACCGAAGAGATTATTGCTGAAGCCTACGATCAGATTATCCCGGGTTTTGATACCGACGCCACCAATACGCTGCGTCTGTGGAGCGCGCAGGCCAGCAGCGAGATTAACCTCGGTAAATTTAATCAGGGCGACTACTTCGCGGCGGTGGAAGATAAAAACCACTCCGAGAACGTGTCGCGGGTACTTTATCCGGATGACTCCACCTATTCCGGGCGCGAGCTGCGCCTGCGCCAGGAGTATTTCCTCGTGTCGGCGACGGTACAAGATATCCTCAGCCGCCACTACCAGCTGCATAAAACCTACGCCAATCTGGCGGATAAAATAGCGATTCATCTCAATGACACGCACCCGGTGCTGTCGATTCCGGAGCTGATGCGCCTGCTGATTGACGAGCATAAGTTCAGCTGGGATGAGGCGTTCGAGGTAACCTGCCAGGTCTTCTCTTATACCAACCATACCCTGATGAGCGAAGCGCTGGAGACCTGGCCCGTCGACATGCTGGGTAAAATTCTGCCGCGTCATTTGCAGATTATTTTCGAGATTAATGACTACTTCCTGAAGACCCTGCAGGAGCAGTATCCCAACGATACGGCGATGCTGGGTCGTACGTCGATTATCGACGAGTCTAACGGGCGTCGCGTCCGTATGGCGTGGCTGGCGGTGGTGGTAAGCCACAAGGTCAACGGCGTGTCGGAGCTGCACTCCCGGCTGATGGTTGAGTCGCTGTTTGCCGAATTTGCCAAAATTTTTCCGATGCGCTTCACCAACGTCACGAATGGCGTGACTCCGCGCCGCTGGCTGGCGCTGGCGAATCCGCCGTTGTCAAAAGTGCTGGATGAAAATATCGGTCATACCTGGCGCACGGATTTAAGTCAGCTGAAGGAGCTGGAGCAGCATATCGACTATCCGAAGGTCAATCAGGCGGTACGCCAGGCCAAGCTGGAAAACAAGCAGCGGCTGGCGAACTACATCGGCCAGCAGCTTAACGTGGTCGTCAACCCGAAGGCTCTGTTTGATGTGCAGATCAAGCGTATTCACGAGTACAAACGTCAGTTGATGAACGTGCTGCATGTGATCACTCGCTACAATCGCATCAAAGCCGATCCTGACGCTGAGTGGGTACCGCGAGTGAATATTTTCGCCGGAAAAGCGGCTTCGGCTTACTATATGGCGAAGCATATTATTCATTTAATTAATGATGTCGCGGCGGTAGTGAATAACGATCCGGAAGTTGGCGATAAGCTGAAAGTGGTGTTTATTCCTAACTACAGCGTTAGCCTCGCGCAGCTGATCATTCCGGCGGCGGATCTCTCCGAGCAGATCTCTCTGGCAGGGACGGAGGCGTCCGGTACCAGCAACATGAAGTTCGCGCTTAACGGCGCGTTAACCATTGGTACTCTGGATGGCGCTAACGTTGAGATGCAGGAGCACGTTGGGGCGGATAATTTCTTTATCTTCGGTAATACGGCGGAACAAGTTGAAGCCCTGCGGGCCAATGGCTATAAACCGCGTGATTACTACGAGCAGGATGAAGAGCTGCACCAGGCGCTGACGCAGATTGGCACCGGCCTGTTTAGTCCATCTGAACCGGGACGTTACCGCGACCTGCTGGATTCGCTGATTAACTTCGGCGACCACTATCAGGTTCTGGCGGATTACCGTAGCTACGTGGATTGTCAGGATAAGGTGGATGAGCTGTACCGTCATCCGGAGGAGTGGGCCAATAAAGCGATGCTGAATATCGCTAATATGGGTTACTTCTCGTCCGATCGCACGATTAAAGAGTATGCCGACCATATCTGGCATATCGATCCGGTAAGGCTGTAACGGGGTTGCCATAAAAAAAACGGGGCCTACGGGCCCCGTTACTATTTACGCTGTTACAACGCCAGCGACAGCTCAGACTTTCCCGCGTGCTGCGCCAGCCATTCGCTAATGCGCGCCTGCTGTTCCTCCGTGAGCCACATGCCCTGCTTGGTCCGCCGCCAGATAGCGTCATCCAGTGAACGAACCCATTCGTGCTCAACCAGATAGCGCAGTTCGGCTTCAAAAAACTCATGACCGAAATGTTCGCCCAGATCGTCCAGCGAGGTCGCCTTATCAAGGATCAACTCGCTGTTGCTGCCGTAGGTGCGGGCGTAATGGCGGGCCATCGATTCACTGATAAACGGGAAGCGGCGGCGCAGCTTAGCCGCATAGTCATCACGGTCGCCGCCGATATCGCCGCCGGGCAGCACCGCGGTTTTGGTCCATGCCGGGCCAATGCCTTTGTAGTAAGGCGTCAGTTTCTCCAGCGCGTGTTCGGCCAGCTTACGGTAGGTGGTGAGCTTACCGCCGAAGACCGATAGCAGCGGCGCCTGGCCGTTCTCATCATGAATATCGAGGGTGTAGTCGCGGGTGATCGCCTGCGGTGAATCAGATTCATCATCGCACAGCGGGCGCACGCCCGAGTAGGTCCAGACAATATCGTCCCGGGTGAGTTGTTTTTTAAAGTGAGCGTTATAGACGTTCAGCAGATAGTTAACCTCTTTGTCATCGATCGCCACCGCTTTTGGATCGCCTTTATATTCGACGTCGGTGGTGCCGATGATGGAGAACTCGTCCATCCACGGGATCACAAAGACAATGCGTTTATCTTCATTTTGCAGGATATAGGCCTGCTTCTGCGTATGTACGCGCGGTACGACGATATGACTGCCTTTAATCAAGCGGATACCGTACGGAGAACGCAGGTGCATCCCCTCGTCGAAGAACTGTTTGACCCACGGGCCGGTCGCGTTAACCAGACCGCGCGCCTGCCAGGTGAACTTTTCACCGCTATCAATATCTTCCGCTTCGACAATCCACAAACCGTTTTCACGTTTTGCTGAAATGGCGCGGGTGCGCGTGCGTACTTCTCCACCTTTACGCACAACCATCTGGGCATTGGCCAGCACCATGCGCGCATCGTCGACCCAGCAGTCGGAATATTCGAAACCGCGCACGATTTCAGGTTTAAGTACTGATTCTGTACCAAAACGCAAACCGGTTGATCCAGGCAGGCTGGTACGCTTACCGAGATGGTCGTACATAAACAGGCCAATGCGGATCATCCACGCCGGACGCAGGTGCGGGCGATGCGGTAAGCGAAAACGCATCGGGAAGGCGATATGCGGGGCCATTTTTAATAACACTTCACGCTCGGCCAGCGCTTCGCTCACCAGGCGGAATTCATAGTGTTCGAGGTAGCGCAGCCCGCCGTGAATCAGCTTTGAGCTGGCGCTGGATGTCGCGCAGGCCAGATCGCGCGCCTCCAGCATCAGCACGGATAAACCACGCCCTGCGGCGTCTGCCGCGATACCGGCACCGTTGATGCCTCCCCCTATCACAATCAGATCTTTGGTTTCCACGCTGCTACCTCTTACACTTTCGTTTAAGCTCACAAATGTTCGATATCGCTCAATATAGCAAACAATCGCGCTATTGGTAACATCAAAAAAACATTTCAGAGTGATGCGTGTAACATATTGGCGTTTATTTCGCGCCAGGCTGTACACTAGGCGCTAAAATTCGGGGCGTTTCGTCGCCTGCCTGTAGAAAAAAAGAGAGCTTATGGATCACTTTGAATGTATTAACGTAGAAGAAGCCCACCAGAAAATGCATCAGCAGACGGCGGTGCTGGTGGATATCCGCGACCCGCAAAGCTTCGCGATGGGCCATACGCCGGGCGCGTTTCATCTGACCAACGATACGCTGGGCGCGTTCATGCGCGACAACGACTTTGATACGGCGGTCATGGTGATGTGCTATCACGGCAATAGCAGCAAGGGCGCTGCGCAGTATCTGCTGCAGCAGGGTTACGACAAGGTGTACAGCGTGGACGGCGGGTTTGATGCCTGGCACCGGCATTTTCCGGCGGAAGTCGCGCATGGCGCAGTTTAGGCGTTAGCGCAGGTTGTGGCTATAATATCCCCCTTTGTGTGGAATAAGCGAACCGCTGCATGTTAATGATTACCTCTTTTGCCAACCCGCGCGTGGCCCAGGCGTTTGTCGACTATATGGCGACGCAGGGAATTATTTTGACTATTCAGCAGCATACGCAGAGCGATATCTGGCTGGCTGACGAGAGCCAGGCCGCGCGCGTGCAGGCCGAACTGGCCCGATTTCTTGAAAATCCAGCCGATCCGCGCTACCTGGCCGCCAGCTGGCAGTCGGGGCACACCAATAGCGGGCTGCACTACCAGCGATTCCCTTTTTTAGCGACGCTTCGCCACAACGCCGGGCCGGTTACCTGGAGCGTTCTCTTCGCCTGCATCGCCGTCTTTGTCCTGCAATCGGTCATTGGCGATCAACCGGTCATGATGCTGCTGGCCTGGCCCTACGATCCTTCGCTGAAATTTGAAGTCTGGCGCTACTTTAGCCATGCCCTTATGCACTTCTCGCTGATGCATATTCTGTTCAACCTGCTATGGTGGTGGTACCTCGGCGGGGCGGTAGAAAAGCGAATCGGCAGCGGCAAGCTGGTGGTGATTACGGTGATCGCCGCTTTGCTGAGCGGCTTTGTGCAGCATCAGTTCAGCGGCCCGTGGTTTGGCGGACTCTCCGGCGTAGTCTATGCGCTAATGGGCTATGTCTGGCTACGGGGCGAGCGCGATCCGCAGAGCGGCGTTTATTTACAGCGCGGCTTGATACTCTTCTCCTTAGTATGGTTAGTTGCTGGATGGTTTGATGTTTTCGGCATGTCGATTGCGAACGGTGCGCACGTGGCTGGTCTGGTGACCGGGCTGGCGATGGCGTTTGTTGATACGCAGAATGTGCGAAAACGAACGTAGAGATTCCCAGGGATATTTCATGAAACAAACACAACGTCATGACGCGATTATCGAGCTGGTAAAAAAACAGGGATACGTCAGTACCGAAGAACTGGTCGAACAGTTTGCCGTCAGCCCGCAGACCATTCGCCGCGACCTGAATGATTTAGCCGATCAGAAAATGATTCTGCGCCACCACGGCGGCGCTGCGCTACCTTCCAGTTCGGTGAATACTTCCTGGCACGACAGGAAGTCGACCCAGACCCAGGAAAAAGAGCGCATCGCCCGTAAGGTCGCGAGTGAAATTCCCGATGGCGCGACGCTGTTTATCGATATTGGCACCACGCCGGAAGCGGTGGCTCATGCGCTGCTTAACCATAACGATTTGCGCATCGTCACCAATAATCTCAACGTCGCCAATACGCTTATGGTGAAAGAGGATTTCCGCATCATTCTGGCCGGCGGCGAGCTGCGCAGCCGGGATGGCGGTATTATCGGTGAGGCCACGCTCGACTTTATCTCTCAGTTCCGACTCGATTTTGGCATTCTTGGCATCAGCGGCATCGACAGCGATGGCTCGCTGCTGGAGTTTGACTACCACGAAGTGCGCACCAAACGGGCGATTATTGAAAACTCCCGCCACGTAATGCTGGTGGTTGATCATTCCAAATTCGGCCGCAATGCGATGGTGAATATGGGCAGCATCAGCATGGTTGATGCGGTCTATACTGATGTGATGCCGCCCGCAGGAGTACTGAAGGTGATTACCGATAACAACCTTCAGCTGGAGCTGTGCTGATCCTTTAGCATTTCCCAGTTCAGGCCAAAGCGCGCCAGATACTTGCGCAGCCGATCCGCGTCGTTGACCGTTGCTTTGCCGAGGCGTGAAACGTTAAAGAGCTGGCGTCCGGCATCGGAAATCGTTGTTGCCTGCTGGCATACGGCAATGACGTTTTGTAGATGCAGGCGGTCAAAGAGGTCAAGATTTTCCACCTCCGCCCCCAGTAGCGCGTCGAGCGCTGAGGGGCGGCGATCGTTCCAGCTGTAGCGCAGCCGTTCAATCTCATCCTCCACCGTGCTTACCGTGATGCGACCGTTTTCCGCCAGGGTCGCCATGCGGGTCACGCTGGCGGAGAGTTCGCGGAAGTTGCCGCTCCACGCCGCCTGGGGCGAGGTGGCGAACGTCAGCCACGCGCGGCGCGCTTCGGTATTAAAGCGCACGCTGTCGCCGGTTAGCGCGGCGTGACGCTCCATTTCATACTCGAGATTGGGTTCGATATCTTCCTGGCGCTGACGCAGACCGGGCAGTTCAAAGGTCCACAAATTAATACGTGCGTAGAGATCTTCGCGGAACTGGCCCTGCGCAACCCGCTGGCGCAAATCGCGCACGGTGCCGGCGATGAGCTGAAAATCGCTGCTGACCTGCTGGTCGCTGCCGAAAGGATAGAAGCGTTTTTCCTCAATGGCCTTCAACAGCATCGCTTGTTCATCTGCGCCCAGCTCGCCAATCTCATCCAGGAAAAGCATCCCGCCGTTAGCGCTGCGCAGCAGGCCAGCCCGTTCTTCCCTTGCGCCGGTAAAAGCGCCTTTGACATGGCCAAACAGCGTCGACATTGCGGTATCACCGCGCAGGGTGGCGCAGTTCACCTCGACGAGCGGACCGTTAAACTGATGGCGCGCCAGCTTTAACTCATAAATGCGGCGGGCAAGAAATGATTTACCTGCACCGGTGGGGCCGTTCAGCAAAATCGGCGAACGGGAGCGGATAGCGACGCGCTCAATATTCTCGATCGTGCGGTTGAAGCGCGGGTTACGGGTCTCGATACCGGATTTCAAAAAGTTAAGCGTCTCTTCCCGTTCCTGGGCGAAGCGGCTGGCGATAGCGTTATAGCGGCTGAGGTCGAGGTCAATGATCGTCACGCCGCCCGGGGTATGGGGCTTGTCTTTTTTCCGCGGCGGGGAGGTTTGCGCCAGTCGCGCCGGGAGATAGCGCGCTTCGGCCAGCAGGAACCAGCAGATCTGCGCCACGTGAGTGCCGGTGGTGATGTGTATCAGATAGTCTTCATCTTCAGGATGGAACCGGTGGCTGCGGGCAAAATCGTGCAGGCAGGCGTAAACCTCCTCGAAATCCCATGGATTGCGGATGGCCATCTCAACGCCGACGACCTCCGTTTCCGGCGATACGCTGGCGATATCCTGCTTTAAGGTCTCAAACAAGCCGCGCGAATGGGCGTCGTAAAGCAGCTCAAGGCGATGAACAACCAGTGTTTCCTGCTGACACAGGCATAAGGTTGGCCGCCATTTCTCCCAGCGCTGGCTGCCGCGGCCAACGTAATCCAGTACCGTACCGACAAAACCAAAGGCTACCGTTTTGCGCATCTTAGATTTCCTTATAAAAGACGATATTTAATTATCGTATTTTCGCTTCCCGCACGCAGTGTCTTTTTGAATGAAGCGCGGGAAAAAATAAATAAATCATAAAAATCAAACAAATAATTTTATTTTTATAATCTGGCACGCAGGTTGCAAAGACACTGTCATGGAGAATAACGGAACCAGGAAATCAGATGGCTAATCTACTTCAGTTCCGTTCCGCCGTTATAACGCGCCGGCAAGTTCTCATGATGCGGCTCCGGTTAAGCCGGCGTTAAGATGCTTCACAACTTGTCGCCGCCCTATTAATAAAATGAGAAAAGACAATGAATTATGAATTGATGGCCACCCAGAACGCCCCGGTGAAAATGTGGACCAAGGGCGTACCCGTGGAAGACGAAGCGCGCCAGCAGTTGATTAACACGGCAAAGATGCCGTTTATTTTCAACCATGTTGCCGTTATGCCCGATGTGCACCTTGGTAAAGGATCGACAATCGGAAGCGTGATCCCCACTCTCGGTGCGATTATTCCGGCTGCGGTTGGCGTGGATATCGGCTGCGGAATGAATGCGCTGCGCACCAGCTTAACGGCGGCGGATCTTCCGGATAACCTTGCTGAATTGCGTAGTGCGATTGAAGCCGCCGTGCCGCACGGACGGACGACCGGGCGGGGCCGTCGTGACGCGGGGGCATGGGAAAATCCACCGGCTAACGTTGACGCGCACTGGTCAACGCTGCATGCGGAGTTTCAATGGCTAACCAGTAAATATCCGCGCTTCCTTAACACCAATAACTACAAGCACCTGGGAACGCTGGGAACCGGTAACCACTTTATTGAAATTTGCCTCGATGAGGCGCAGCAGGTTTGGGTGATGTTGCACTCCGGTTCACGCGGAATTGGTAACGCCATAGGCACCTATTTTATTGAAATGGCGCAAAAAGATATGGAGCAGCATATTGCGAACTTGCCCTCGCGCGATCTGGCTTATTTCTCTGAAGGCAGCGAGCATTTCGTGGATTACGTTCGGGCGGTGAGCTGGGCCCAGGATTATGCGCGCGCCAACCGTGAAGCGATGCTGGAAAACGTGCTGCTGGCGCTGCGTAAAACCATCGACAAGCCCTTTACGCTGGTGAGCGAGGCGATTAACTGCCACCATAACTATGTGCAAAAAGAGCAGCATTTTGGGAAGGAGATTTACGTTACCCGTAAGGGGGCGGTATCCGCCCGGCGCGGTCAGTACGGGATTATTCCGGGATCGATGGGCGCGAAAAGCTTTATTGTTCGAGGACTCGGTAACCCGGAGTCGTTCTGTTCATGCAGCCACGGCGCCGGACGCGTGATGAGCCGTACCAAAGCGAAAAAGCTGTTTAGCGTAGAGGATCAGATTCGCGCCACCGCGCATGTAGAATGCCGTAAAGATGCAAACGTCATCGACGAGATCCCGATGGCCTATAAGGACATTGACGCGGTGATGGCCGCGCAGTCCGATCTGGTGGAAATTGTGCATACCCTGCGTCAGGTGGTATGCGTGAAAGGATAATGTAATGAAAAGGATGATTACGCTGGACGGCGCGCAGGGAGAAGGCGGCGGGCAGATTTTGCGCTCGGCGCTGAGCCTGTCGATGATAACCGGCCAGCCGTTTGAGATTATCGGCATCCGCGCCGGTCGCGCTAAACCGGGCCTGCTGCGCCAGCATCTCACGGCGGTACGGGCGGCGGCCGAGATCTGTAGCGCTCAGTTGAGCGGCGATGAGCTGGGCTCGCAGCGGCTGCGTTTTGTCCCTGGGCCGATTCGCGGCGGAGCGTATAAATTTGCCATCGGCAGCGCGGGCAGTTGCATGCTGGTGCTGCAAACGGTGTTACCGGCGCTCTGGTTTGCCGATAGCCCGGCCCGCGTCGAAGTCAGCGGCGGCACGCATAATCAGGCGGCCCCGAGCGCGGATTTCATTTGCCGCGTCTGGGAGCCGCTGCTGGCGAAAATGGGTATAAACCAGCGTACGGCTTTGATCAAGCATGGCTTCTATCCGGCCGGGGGCGGCGCCGTGCTAACGGAAGTGGCGCCGAGTGCGTCACTCAGCGGGCTACAGCTGCTTTCGCGGGGTGAAACGAATTGCCTCACCGCAGAAGCGCTGCTGGCGGCGGTTCCTTACCACGTTGGCGAGCGCGAAGTGATAGCGCTGGAAGCCTGGCTGCCGCTGGCAGATAAAAAAATTCGCGTGCTGGAGGGCGGCGCCGGGCCGGGAAATACGCTGTCGCTGACCGTGGAGTGCGAACATCTTACGGAGCTGTTTATGGCTTTTGGCTCCAAAGGCGTGAGTGCTGAAAAGGTTGCGCAACAGCTTGCTTCGCAGGTCAAACGCTATCTGGCAAGCAAAGCGGCTGTGGGGGAATATCTGGCCGACCAGCTGATATTACCGCTGGCGCTGGCGGGCGAAGGTGCATTTACCGTCGCGGAAGTATCGGCGCATTTGCTGACCAATATCGCGGTGGTTGAGCGGTTTCTGCCGATCCGATTTACCTGTGAACCGAGTGATATTGGCTATCTTATTCAGGTTCGCGATTAAACTTTGCGGTATCGCCGGAAACGTAAAGTGGTGATTCTCTTCTGTCTCGGGAAAAGGCCGGAATGAGGGCTGTTTTGCGCATGTTCTTCCCCTGACCCTCTCCCCGAAGGGGCGAGGGGATCGTTTCGCTGGCCTTTTTTAATGACATAACAATGCGTTAGCGTTTTAGGTAAAACAGAATAGTTTTCCACAGATCGCGCAGGAATTAGACTCCATATCCCATCATTTTAAGCAACTGCTGGGCATGCTGAACGGCATCCTGGCGGTGCGCGACGCCCAGCTTTTGATACAAATTGCGAATATGCGTTTTAATCGTAGTGGCGGCAACGTCCAGCTCGCCGGCAATCTGCTCATTGCTGTAGCCGGAATAGATAAGTCCCAGTACCTGCCATTCGCGCTGGGTTAGCGGGCTGGTGCGGATGAGCTCCGGCACTTCCGGGTGGTTCAGCAGCCGCTCGACGAAGCTCTCGTCAAAGTGGGCGAATTTGTGGCGATGATGCTGGTTGATATCGCGCAGAATACGCTGGGCGCGGTGCTGCTCGAGCTCCGGCAGGGTATTGAGCTGAATCAGCTGGCGCAGCTGCTGCGCCATCGCTTCTCCTTCAATCACAAAATGATTGATAAACCCGGTGCGGTTGGCGAGGGTGAGCGCTTCCAGTAGCGCTTTCTGCGCTTCGCTTTTACGCCCGGCCTGCCAGTAGAGCTGGTTGAGCAGCAGCAGGTTGCGGTTGAGATCGCTCATCAGACGCAGCGAGCGGGCGTTATCGTTTAGCTCTTCCAGCACCATTTCAGCGGAATCAAAATCACCGAGCAGGATCTGCGCGCGGGCGATATTGCGCCACTGGCTCTGCAGGAAGTGGTTGTTAGCGAATTCCGGTTTGGGCGTCTGACGCAGCCAGTTTGCCGCGGCGGCTTTATCGCCGACCATCTGCCAGTAGATCACCCGGACTTTATCGGCATTGGATACCCAGTCGCTATGGTAATGACCGTTGCCAAGCAGATTCTCCAGGCGATTCAGATGGCTGCGGGCGTTATCCAGATCGCCGCGCGCCAGCGAGCACTGCACCATCAGCGTCAGGCACTGCAGCTGTTGCTGCGGTTGGTAGGACGAAAGCACGTTCATGCCGTTGCGCGCGGAGGTTTCCGCTTCATCCAGCCGCGCCCATGCCCACAGCAGCTGGGAGCGAATACGCAGCAAAAACTCATGCATCGGCAACTGCTCCAGATGCTGTTCGCGAATGAGCTGGAACGCTTTTTCCTGAATTTCCCAGGCGGCCTGCAGGAAACCTTGCGCAAACAGGATTTCGCTTTGCTGGATCATGCTCCATAGCGCGTAGTGCCAGACGTCATGGCGGCGGGCCATCTGTTCCGTCTGCTGCATGACCGCCAGCGATTTACTCAGCTGGCCTTTGCAGTGCAGCACTTCGCCGTGTACCGAGGTCGCTACGATTCGGCTGTAGTAGCTGGCCAGCGGCAGCTCATCAAGTGCCACCATCGCCAGGCGCTCGGCTTCGTCCTGATCGCCGGCGTTGATCGCCACCTGGGCACGCAGGGCGTTGAAATCGCCGTGCATGGCGGTGTCCATTTCCGTATCCATCTCCTGCTCGGCGCGGGCCAGCAGGGTATTCACTTCGCTATAGCGGTGCTGGCTCTGCATCAGCCAGGCCTGCAGGAGAATTAACCGCGGATTTTCCAGCAGGTTTGACCACGGCAGCGCGGCGAGAGACTGTTCCAGCAAGCTCAGCTCGCTATGGTTAAACATGCCCCATGCGTGATTGAGCAGAATATCGCGCAGCATTTTAGCGTCGCCCGCCGCCAGGGCGTGATGGATAGCCTCGGTCGGGAAGCCCTGCGCCATCCAGCTCTCGGCCGCCGCGCGGTGAATTTCCGGCAGCTCGACCGCCAGCTCCCACTGACAGCGCTGGCGCAGAAAATTACCAAACAGCGGATGATAACGGAACCATTCGCCGGAATCGTCCATCCGTTGCAGGAATAGCCCCTGGCGTTCAATCTCCTCCAGCTGCATCTGGCCATTCTCTTCGCCGGTGACGCGGACGATGAGCGCATCGTTCATTGAGCGCAGCAGCGAGCTTTTCAGCAGGAAATTACGCGTTCGCGGATCGACGTTATCCAGCACCTCATCGACCAGATAGTCAGAAAGATGGCTGGCATTAATACCGGCAAGACGACGGGCGGAGTGTTGCGCGGAAGTGTTGTTCTGGCGCGCCGAGAGTGCTATCAGCTGCAGCGCGGTGGCCCAGCCGGCAACATCGTCGCACAGCCTTTTGCTGTCGTCGGCCTCAATAGGCGAACTGAGACGACAATCGAAAAACTGCTTGGCCTCCTGATGGGTAAAAGCGAGCTGCTGGCTGCCGATTTCCAGCAGCTGATCGCGTACGCGCAGGTTGGCGATACCCAGCTGCGGCAGATTACGCGACAGCACCACCAGAGTCATATTTTCCGGCTGGTGGCGGAGGAAGAAGCGCATTGCATCATGAATAACCGGGTTGGTGATCAGATGGTAATCATCAATCACCAGGAATAGCGGGCGTTGCCAGTCGGCCAGTTCGATAAACAGTTGAGCGAAGAGGGAAGGCAGGCTGGCGTACTGGCGCTTTTGCACCATGGCCTCGCTGGCTGCACAGTGGCCGCCGGTCGCCTGCTGAACGGCGGCGATGAGATAGCTGGCAAAACGCTCCTGTTGGTTATCACCTTCATCCAGCGAGAACCAGCCAAGGTCATTTTTCCCCGCCGCCCATTGAGAAACGAGCGTGGTTTTACCGTATCCAGCCGGGCTGGTCACCAACGCGAGACGATAATTGTTCGCGCCGGAAAGTTTCGCCAGTAATCGCTCACGAACCACAGTGTGTTCAAGGCGGACCGGACGACTTAATTTAGACGGAATCAACATAGTTCTTCATTTCGCTGTGCAAGGGAGGGATTGCGAATTTTTTTGCGCTTCGTAATTAATACCCAATAAGGTCGGCCATAATGAATTTTATTGCAAGTTATGTCCGAGTTTTATGCTCTTGAATTTGCTCTATGTCACAAATTTTGACATCGAGTGAAATTGATATAAAGGAGGGCAGCGTGCGCGGTTTCTGGGCTTGCGGGAAATTCAGGCACCACAGGCTAATCTTTTTTTACAATCTAAGTAGTTGTTTGTTTTTATTAAAATATTGTCAGCTTATTCTTATAAGTCATCTTTTTGAGTTATTTCTGCATTAAAGTCCGTTTATTCTTCGAATATTTACTTTTATTTCGCCATATTTACAAAACGGCATTTTATGGCCTTTTTATCATCCAGGCTTGTAACAAAGTTTTGTTCGCCAGGAGAGACAGGTTGCGGGTTCCGCAGCGGCGAATTTTGCAGCATAATTTTGCCGGTAAGCTAACGTAATAGTGGCCACGATCACACTTTTCGCTCATCCCTGCTACTCCTCCCCGGCTAATCCCTGGCGGGATGAGGACGTGACTCCGGGAGGTCGGCACACTAACGCTAACGTTTTAGTAAAGGACCCGGATTTCTTATGTCACAGACTTCTTTTAACAAAGCTCAGTTTCAGGCTGCACTGACGCGTCAGTGGCAGCATTTTGGTTTACAGTCCGCTTCCGAGATGACCCAGCGTCAATGGTGGCGCGCCGTAAGCGGTGCGCTGTCCGAGCTGTTGTCGGCTCAGCCGGTAGCGAAAGCGGCCGCAGGGCAGCGTCACGTAAACTACATCTCAATGGAGTTTTTAATTGGTCGCCTGACCGGCAACAATTTGCTCAACCTTGGCTGGTATCAGCAGGTCAGCGATGAGCTACAGGCGCATGACGTTAACCTGACCGACCTGCTGGAAGAGGAAATCGACCCGGGCCTGGGCAACGGTGGCCTCGGCCGTCTGGCGGCATGTTTCCTGGATTCAATGGCAACCGTGGGTCAGTCGGCCACCGGCTACGGCCTGAACTATCAGTACGGTCTGTTCCGCCAGTCTTTCGCTGACGGGCAGCAGATGGAAGCGCCGGATGACTGGGGACGTAGCAACTACCCGTGGTTCCGCCACAATGAAGCGCTGGACGTACAGGTGGGCCTCGGCGGTAAAGTGACTAAAAATGGTGAGTGGGTTCCGGCATTTGTGATTACCGGCGAAGCCTGGGATCTGCCGGTGCTGGGCTACCGCAACAACGTGGCTCAGCCGCTGCGTCTGTGGCAGGCTAAGCACGCGCATCCTTTTAACCTGACTAAATTCAACGACGGCGATTTCCTGCGTGCCGAACAGCAGGGCATTGACGCCGAAAAACTGACGAAAGTCCTCTACCCGAACGATAACCATCAGGCGGGTAAAAAACTGCGTCTGATGCAGCAGTACTTCCAGTGCGCCTGCTCGGTTGCCGATATTCTGCGTCGCCATCATCTGGCAGGTCGCAAGCTGGCAGAGCTGGCGGATTATGAAGTTATTCAGCTGAACGATACTCACCCGACGATTGCGATTCCGGAGCTGCTGCGCGTGCTGATTGACGAGCATCAGCTGAGCTGGGACGACGCCTGGGCGATTACCAGCAAAACTTTTGCTTACACCAACCACACCCTGATGCCGGAAGCGCTGGAGTGCTGGGATGAAAAGCTGGTAAAAGCGCTGCTGCCGCGCCACATGCAGATCATCAAACAGATTAACGACCGCTTTAAAACGCTGGTGGATAAAACCTGGCCGGGCGACAAGCAGGTTTGGGCGAAGCTGGCGGTGGTGCACGACAAACAGGTTCGTATGGCGAACATGTGCGTGGTCAGCGGCTTTGCGGTTAACGGCGTTGCCGCGCTGCACTCCGATCTGGTGGTGAGAGATCTGTTCCCGGAATATCACCAGCTGTGGCCGAACAAATTCCATAACGTCACCAACGGCATTACCCCGCGTCGTTGGATCAAGCAGTGTAACCCGGCGCTGGCCGCGCTGCTGGATAAAACGCTGAAGAAAGAGTGGGCCAACGATCTCGACCAGCTGATCAACCTCGAAAAATATGCTGATGACGCGACGTTCCGCCAGACGTATCGTGAGATTAAGCTGGCCAACAAGGTTCGTCTGGCGGAGTTTGTGAAGCGGCGTACCGGTATCGAAATTAATCCGCAGGCGATTTTCGATATTCAGATTAAGCGTCTGCACGAATATAAACGCCAGCACCTCAACCTGCTGAATATCCTCGCGCAGTACAAAGAAATCCGCGAGAACCCGCAGGCCGACCGCGTACCGCGCGTGTTCCTGTTCGGTGCGAAAGCGGCTCCGGGCTACTACCTGGCGAAGAATATTATCTGGGCGATCAACAAAGTTGCCGCAGCGATCAATAACGATCCGCTGGTAGGCGATAAGCTGAAAGTCGTATTCCTGCCGGACTACTGCGTCTCGGCGGCGGAAATGCTGATCCCGGCGGCGGATGTCTCCGAGCAGATCTCTACGGCGGGCAAAGAGGCCTCTGGTACCGGCAATATGAAGCTGGCGCTGAACGGCGCGCTGACCGTGGGAACCCTCGACGGCGCCAACGTTGAAATTGCTGAGCAGGTGGGCGAAGAGAACATCTTCATCTTCGGTCATACTGTGGAAGAAGTGAAAGCGCTGAAGGCCAAAGGTTACGACCCGCTGAAGTGGCGGAAGAAAGATAAGCTGCTGGATGCGGTGCTGAAAGAGCTGGAGAGCGGTAAATATAGCGATGGCGATAAGCATGCCTTCGACCAGATGTTGCACAGTCTGCTGAAAGGCGGCGACCCGTACCTGGTGCTGGCCGATTTTGAAGCCTACGTGGCGGCGCAGAAGCAGGTTGATGAGCTGTATCGCGACCAGGAAGCCTGGACGCGCGCAACGATTCTGAACACCGCGCGCTGCGGCATGTTCAGCTCCGACCGTTCGATTCGCGATTATCAGCAACGTATCTGGCAGGCAAAACGCTAAGGACAGGCCTATGGAGAGTAAACGCCTTGATAACGCTGCCCTGGCGGCGGGGATAAGCCCAAGCTACATCAATGCTCACGGTAAGCCGCAGTCTATTGCTGCGGCGACCAAGCAGCGGCTGCTTGATGCGATGCATCGTACAGCGACTGCCGTGAAGGCGACGGTTGATCCGCTGCCTGCGGTGCAGGTGTTCACCTATGGCAAAAAGATGTCTCTGCCGGTGGCGGGCCAGGGGGAGTTTCACTGGATCCTCACCACCGAAGAAGGGAAACAGTATCAGGGCCAGGCGCGCGGCGGAGAAACCCTGCCGCTGCCGGCAAAATTGCCGGAAGGGTATCACACGCTGACGCTGACTCAGGACGGCGAGCGCAGCCACTGTCGGGTTATCGTCGCGCCCGCGCGCTGCTATGAACCGCAGGCGCTGAAGGATGGTAAGAAGCTGTGGGGAACCTGCGTGCAGCTGTATACGCTGCGCTCGGAGAAGAACTGGGGAATTGGCGACTTCGGCGATTTGCGCGCTATGCTGCCGGAAATCGCTCGCCGCGGCGGCGCGTTTATTGGTCTTAACCCGATTCACGCGCTCTACCCGGCTAACCCGGAGAGCGCCAGCCCGTACAGCCCCTCTTCACGCCGTTGGCTCAACGTTATCTATATCGACGTCAACGCGGTAGACGATTTCCGTCACAGCAAAGAGGCGCAAAAATGGTGGCAATCATCGGCTACGCAGCAAGCCTTACAGGCCGCGCGCCAGACCGATGACGTTGACTATACCGCCGTGACCGCTCTTAAGCTCACTGCGCTGCGCATGGCCTGGAAAGGTTTTTCCGCGCGCAATGATGAGACGACGGCGGAG
Source organism: Klebsiella sp. CN_Kp100 (assembly GCF_040065315.1). Lineage (NCBI taxonomy): Bacteria > Pseudomonadati > Pseudomonadota > Gammaproteobacteria > Enterobacterales > Enterobacteriaceae > Klebsiella > Klebsiella sp. CN_Kp100. The sequence continues at coordinate 52,152 of NZ_JBEAIJ010000030.1, read as the reverse complement.
TTCCGTCAGTTTGTGACCCGTGAGGGCGAAAGTCTGTACTGGCAGGCGGCGTATGACGCGCTGCACGCCTGGCAGGTTAAGCAGGATCCGATGCGCTGGGGCTGGCCCGCGTGGCCGAAGGCTTACCAGGATACCGATAGCCCGGAGGTTAAAGCATTCTGTACCGAGCATGCCGACGAGGTGAATTTTTACCTGTGGCTGCAATGGCTCGCTTACACCCAGTTCGCCGAGTGCTGGCATACCAGCCAGAACGATGCCATGCCGATCGGCCTGTATCGCGATCTGGCGGTCGGCGTTGCGGAAGGCGGAGCGGAAACCTGGTGCGATCGCGAGCTGTACTGTCTGAAAGCCTCCGTCGGGGCGCCGCCGGACATTCTGGGTCCGCTGGGACAGAACTGGGGCCTGCCGCCGATGGACCCGCATATCATGGTGGCGCGCGCCTATGAGCCATTTGTCGAGCTGTTGCGCGCTAATATGCAAAACTGCGGGGCGCTGCGCATCGATCACGTGATGTCGGTGCTGCGTCTGTGGTGGATCCCTTACGGTGAGACGGCCGATCACGGTGCTTACGTTCAGTATCCGGTAGACGATCTGTTGTCGATTCTGGCGCTGGAGAGTAAGCGTCACCGCTGTATGGTGATCGGCGAGGATCTGGGAACCGTACCGGTTGAGATCGTCGGTAAGCTGCGAAAAAGCGGCGTTTACTCTTACAAAGTGCTCTATTTCGAAAATGACCACGAGAAGACTTTCCGTGCGCCGAAGGCGTATCCGGAGCAATCAATGGCTGTGGCAACGACGCATGACCTGCCAACGCTGCGCGGCTACTGGGAAAGCGGCGACCTGACGCTGGGGAAATCGCTTGGCCTGTATCCGGATGAGGTGGTGCTGCGCGGACTTTATCAGGATCGCGAGCTGGCGAAGCAGGGGCTGCTGGATGCTCTGCACCGCTACGGCTGTCTGCCGAAGCGTACCGGGCATAAAGCGTCGCTGATGGCGATGACCTCAACCCTGAATCGCGGTATGCAGCGCTATATTGCCGACAGCAACAGCGCGCTGCTGGGCCTGCAGCCGGAAGATTGGCTGGAGATGGCCGAGCCGGTCAATATTCCGGGCACCAGCACGGAGTATCCAAACTGGCGTCGCAAGCTCTCCACCACGCTCGAGGCGATGTTTGCCGATGAGCAGGTGAATAAGCTGATTAAGGATCTGGATAAGCGGCGTAAGTCGGCAAGTAAGAAGAAACCCGCTTGACGGGGAGCATTAAAAAAGCCGGGAAGTGATTCCCGGCTTTGTATTTTCTGCTGAACCGATTAGAGTTTTGGCCCTGCGGCCACCAGCGCAGCGCCCGCTGGCGTATCGGTGTACTTCTCGAAGTTCTCGATAAACAGTTTCGCCAGCTGCTCCGCTTTTTCCTGCCACTGCTCCGGCGATCCGTAGGTGTTGCGCGGATCGAGGATATGAGTATCCACGCCCGGAAGCTCGGTCGGGATCTGCAGCTCAAACATCGGTAGCGTGAAGGTTTCGGCATTGTCCAGCGAACCGTCAAGGATCGCATCGATAATGGCGCGGGTATCTTTGATCGAGATACGTTTGCCGGTGCCGTTCCAGCCGGTGTTGACCAGATAGGCCTGCGCGCCGGAGGCCTGCATGCGTTTTACCAGCACTTCAGCGTATTGCGTCGGGTGCAGCGAAAGGAACGCGGCGCCGAAGCAGGCGGAGAAGGTTGGCGTCGGCTCCGTGACGCCGCGCTCGGTACCGGCCAGCTTGGCGGTAAAGCCAGACAGGAAGTGGTACTGGGTCTGGTCGGCGGTCAGGCGAGAAACCGGAGGTAGAACGCCAAACGCGTCGGCGGTCAGGAAGATAACCTTAGTGGCATGACCCGCTTTGGATATCGGCTTAACGATGTTTTCGATATGGTAGATCGGATAGGAGACGCGGGTATTTTCGGTCTTCGAACCGTCGTTAAAGTCGATGGTGCCGTCGGCCAGTACGACCACGTTCTCCAGCAAAGCATCGCGGCGAATCGCATGATAGATATCCGGTTCTGCGGCTTCTGAAAGCTTAATCGTCTTAGCGTAGCAGCCGCCTTCGAAGTTAAATACCCCGTCGTCGTCCCAACCGTGTTCATCATCGCCAATCAGGCGGCGTTTCGGGTCGGTGGAAAGGGTGGTTTTGCCAGTACCGGAAAGCCCGAAGAAGATAGCGACATCCTCTTTTTCCCCGACGTTGGCGGAGCAGTGCATGGAAGCGATGCCCTTCAGCGGCAGCAGGTAGTTCATGATCGAGAACATCCCTTTTTTCATTTCGCCGCCGTACCAGGTACCGCCGATCAGCTGGATACGCTCGGTCAGGTTAAAGGCGACGAAGTTTTCGGAGTTCAGACCCTGCTCTTTCCACTGCGGGTTGGTGCATTTGGCGCCGTTCATCACGATGAAATCCGGCTCAAAGTTTGCCAGTTCTTCATCGCTCGGGCGAATAAACATGTTCTTCACGAAATGCGCCTGCCAGGCGACTTCGGTAATAAAGCGGACGCTCAGGCGGGTGTCGGCGTTAGCGCCGCAGAAGGCGTCAACGATGAAGAGACGTTTGCCGGAGAGCTGGCGGGTGACCAGTCCTTTCAGGTGCTGCCACGTTTCCTCTGACAGCGGTTTATTGTCGTTCTTGCCTTTGCCTTTATCAGCCCACCACACCGTATCGCGGGTGGTGTCGTCACGAACGATATACTTATCTTTTGGAGAACGGCCGGTAAAAATACCGGTATCTACGGCGATTGCACCAAGATTTGTTAATACGCCACGTTCATAACCTTCCAGATTGGGGGCGAGCTCTTCTTGATACAAAGTATCGTAGCTGGGGTTATGGACGATATCCTGGACGTCATTGATACCATAAGCCTTGAGATCCTGCGGGGTTAAACCATTATTAACGCGCATGTCACTGCTCCTTAGCCAATATGTACTGCTTTAAATTGTAGGGGTTATTACGGGGTATAGACCGCGACCAGGCTCATAGATTTACGTATCTCGACAAACGACGGACTTACGAAAAACGTTGTGACTCCTGTCACGAGGCATAGGGGATTATCTCAGGAATTGATGCGTCGATGGGGGTAGATGTTTCTTAATGGTTAAAAAGTAATTAAAAAAACTGTTGAAATGTGAATGTAATCGCTTACCTGAAAGAAAATTACGTAACTCTTTCATGGGGAATCGATTCATCACGCGGATGAAAAAGGTTGACGTCAGGAACGAGAGGGGAGCTCGCTCCTGACGAAATGAGGATTAGTGGAGCTGCGGGTCGGCCGGAGAGGCGTTGTTGCGGATCTCGGCAATATCCATTGCATTAAAGATGTAATGATTTCCGCAGTAGTCGCAGTGCATATCGATCTCACCCTCATCGGCGAGGATGCTATCAATCTCCTCATCGGGCAGCGTTTTCAGCGCGCCGGCGCAGCGTTCGCGAGAGCAGGTGCACTTAAACTCGACGTTCTGCGGCTCGTAAACGGTGACTTCCTCTTCGTGATACAAACGCCAGAGCACATCGTTCGCTGGCAGGGTAAACAGTTCTTCAGCTTTGATGGTTTCGGTCAGCGTGCTCAGATGTTCAAAATCAGCCGCCTGCGCATCTTGCGCCGGCAGAACCTGCAGCAGCATGCCGCCGGCCATCGGTTTGCCTTCGTGCTCGCCGCTGCGGATGATCAGCCGGGTCGGCAACTGTTCGGAACGCTGGAAGTAATCTTCCAGGCAGGCAGCCAGGGTGTCTCCCTCAAGGCCGACCACGCCCTGATAGCGCTCGCCCTCTTCCGGAGAGATGGTGATGACCAGATATCCGTTACCGACCATAGTTTTCAGATCCGCCCCATCCGGGATCTCGCCCTGGACGCGGGCTACGCCGCGCATCTGCTGCTGGTTGTTGCCGTTGATCACCGCCAGCGACAGCGGGCCATCGCCCTGCAGCTGAACGGTGATATCGCCAGCGAATTTCAGCGTCGCGGTCAGCAGGCTGGTGGCGACCAGCAGTTCCGCGAGCACGGTTTTCACCGGCTGCGGATAGCTATGGTTAGTCAGGATCTGTTCTAACGTTTCAGAAACTGTCACCAGCTCACCGCGTACGGCATAGTTTTCAAACAGATAGCGGTGTAATTGATCGTGTTGAGTCATAATCATCTCTCTTGCGGGCCACAGTTATTCACTATCGCCGTGTTTAAATCTCATCAGGTCGCGGCGCTCTTTCTTATCCGGACGCCTGTCGGGATGCGGCATGGTTAGCGCGTTCATTTTTCGCGCCAGCGCCATTTTCTCGCGTTTCTCGATGCTCTCTGCCGTCTCTTCATAGAGCGCGACGGCTTCGCTGGCAGGTCTGCGCTGTTCGGTAATGCCTTTTACCACGATAGTGCGTTCATCATTGCCCTGGCGGATCGTCAGGGTGGCGTTGAGTTCGACCACTTTTCCCGGCTTACTACGCTGTCCGTTGTAGTGTACCTTGCCGCCTTCAATCATCTCGCGCGCCAGCGCTCGGGTTTTATAAATGCGGGCTGCCCACAGCCATTTGTCCAGCCTGACGGCTGCGACGGGTTTTTCTTTCATGGCCTCTCCTGTAGGGTCAGCGAGGGGATCAGATGCTGGTAGTCATTCAACCCGGGATGACGAACGTAGCTTTTTTCCGCCAGTCCGGAATCTGGGTTGGTGATGCCCAGGCAATAGCGGATGCCAAACTCCGCCGCCGCGTCCAGAATCGCCTCGTTATCGTCGACGAAGAGCGTATTACGCGCGTCGAAGCCGGTCTCTTCAGCCACAGCGTGCCACAGACGCTGATCTTCTTTCGGATAACCAAATGTGTGGGTGGAAAGCAATAAATCAAGGTGCGCATCCAGCCCGGTATGTTTTAGCTTCACCGCCAGATTGTGCGGATGCGCGTTAGTCAGCAAAATCCGGCGCTTACCGCTGGTTTTAAGCGCCTCAAGGAAAGGCACGGTATCATCACGCAGCGTCGCCCTTGGCCCCTGCTCGCTGGTCATCGCACAAATATCCAAACCCAGGCGCTCGCTCCAGTAGTCCAGGCAGTACCAGTTTAGCGTATGTTGCACGGCATGATATTCCTGGCGCATCGCGTCTCTGGCTTCCTGCAGGTTGAGCCCGCGCGCGGCGCCCCAGGTTTCGGGAACCAGTTTTTGCCAGAAGTAGTTGTCGAAAGCGAGGTCGAGCAGCGTGCCGTCCATATCCAGCAGAACGGTATCAACCTCCTGCCAGGCGATATCAAAATGCATGGTAAGTCTCCAGCGAAGGGAAATTGCGCGACAGGGTATCACACCCCGCCGTACAGAGAATTATTCTTGCGGGTCCGGCGAGGAGAGCAGAACCGGATTCAGGCAGCTTTCGTAGTATTTCTGGATCTCTTCCTGGCGCTGGCGATGGCGCTGATAGCGACGAAAAGCCTGGATGCCGTGATACGCCGTGCAGCCCAGCATGGCCAGCAGCAGCAGCGTTGTCCCGAGGTAGCGCCACAGGCCAGTGCGGTCAGGGATACGGTGCAGGTTGATATGCTGCGTGCCGTTAGCATCGGTATAAAGGCTGGTGACGATACCTTCAGCCTGGAACGGCGTGTGCATCAACATGCTCGCCAGGCGCCGTAGTTCACTCCACTGCTGGTGCGCAGGGAAGTCGTATAATCCGGTGCTTGGCCAGGGCTGATTGACCAGGTCGCTGCCTTCATCGCTGGCAATCAGAAAACCGCCAGGCGCCGGGCTATTCAGCGCCTGAGCGGCACGTGAGGTTTCCCGACTGACGAACGGCGCGGTGGAGGTGGTAACCAGATTCTCCAGCGACTCCGCGCTTACCGGACGCAGCAGCACGTTAACCCCGTCCAGTTTGCCCGCGCTGGCGCGTTTGGTCAGCGTTTCCCAGTTACGGGTGTTACCGAGGTTAACCAGCGCATTCTTCAGGCGAACGCAATCGTCTTTCGCAGAGCACAGGTCGTTGGTTTTGGTGACGATATCGCCAAAGTCATCCAACAGCACCATGCCGGATTTCTGAATAGCGGAGCGTAGCGCCGGGCTGACCCGCGAATCGTCATCGGATTCGGGGTGGAGCTGGCGCTGAACGGTCTGCATCAGCGCGGCGGCCTTACTGACGATATCTGACTCCGGCAAGGGCAGGGGAGGCGCATCATTCCAGACGATTTGTGAACAATCGAACGGCATAAACGGCGAGTTCTCTTTTGCTGTCCACGCGCCCGGGGTGTGAATGTTACACATTCCCGAGCCTTTCAGGCGCAGCGTATCGCCAATGCGAATTTTCGATTTCTCCAGCTGGGCGACCGTAGTGGCTTCGATGGTCTGTGCGCCTTTTAGCCATGACAGCGTGAATTTAAACGGCATGTTTAGCGGAACGCTGGCCCACAGCATGACAACAACCAGTAGTGCTCCCAGGGCGATAATCGTGCTACGAAGCCAGTATTGAAGCGGGAAGTTTTTAACCTCATCGTGCAGCGACAGATAGCGTCCCTGGCGGACTACATGGCGGCTGAGATAGATGTCGATATCCGTTTGCTGGCCAAGGTCCTGCGCGATCCACGGTTGCCAGTGGCGCGGGTAGATGAGGTCAATAATGCCGAGAGAAATATTGTTTGTATGCTCCTGGGTGTTTTCACCAAACAACCCCCAGCGTTTAGGCATACCGCGCAGACAATGAATTTCCCGCAGCGACGTTTTGCGCGGCGGCGCGTAGATTCCCCATACGCTGGCAAGAAGTAGCAGTATACCGCCGCCGAGAAGCCAGGGCGAAAAGACGTCGGGGGCGATCAGGCTACAATAAAACAGCAGGAACGCGGCGACTGCCAGAATAGCTTCGCGAAGGCCGTCGGGGCGGCTCAGTGCGTGCTCTTCGGGCGTTTCCGGGCGGATGTTGAGCAGCTCAATTTGTTCGCTCTCTTCCCCGCGGATAGATGCCTGGGTCGCCGGGGCTTGTTCAAGGGCGAAACCACGGGACTCCTGCGGATAGTCGCTCAGCGTCTGCCCGTTAAGCGCAATCACCAGCGGTAGGCTCGTGGTGGAGATTAATTCGACGCTGTTCTCGTCATTAATATGTTGCTCCCAGAATGGGGGCAGATGAATTTCTACTGAATCAAGGAAGTAGCGCCATTTGTTGAGATCGTCCGTGGTGATGCCGTAGCGAGTGATCGCTCGGGTAACGCTATAAACGGTATCGCTCTGTTCGTTCAGCATCAGGTTTAGCGGCGCGGTACTGGCGCCTGAAGCTGGCAACTGCTGGTTGCGGCTGAGACTTTCGAGGTATTTTTCTACGGCGCTGCGCTCTTCATCGGAGAGGTTGCGCGTAGCGGCATCGCTAAAGGCGTGCAGCAGCGGCAGGCGGCGACGTCTGGCATGCGAGCGATACCACCACCCGATAAGCAATGCGCAGATTAGCAGAGCTAACAAAAATATCAGAAAGGTGCCCATGCCCATCCCATCATAGTTATTCTTTTCTTATTGGTATCGTCGGTAGCCATTCATCATGCAGGTAAAACAGCCGTTGCCATCGGCACTTATCCTGTCAAAGCGGGAACATCTATTGTGCAATGCAGCAGCATACAACCTTATCAAAAACGTTAAAATCCAGGAATCGGTATATTCTCAAATACTGGTCAACCTATTGACTTTTGAGTCTTTGTGATAATAGGTTTCAAAACGAAAAGGTTGCAACTATGTAAATTAGTGGCGAATTGGATTGCCGAAACCGTGCTGCGTATCGCACAATGCCCTCTGTAATCACAGCATAGACCGATGACAATGAGCAAATCATTACAAAAACCCACCATTCTCAACGTTGAAACAGTCGCGCGCTCGCGCCTTTTTAATGTTGAAAGCGTGGACCTTGAGTTCAGCAACGGGGTGCGCCGCGTATATGAACGGATGCGGCCTTCTACCCGTGAAGCCGTGATGATTGTGCCGATTGTCGATGACCACATAATCCTGATTCGCGAATACGCTGTTGGTACCGAGTCCTATGAGCTGGGCTTTTCGAAAGGCCTGATCGATCCTGGCGAAAGCGTTATGGAAGCCGCCAACCGCGAACTGAAAGAAGAGGTCGGATTTGGCGCGCAAAAGCTGACGTTTTTGAAAAAGCTCAGCATGGCTCCGTCCTATTTCTCCAGCAAGATGAATATCCTGGTGGCGGAAGATCTGTATCCGGAATCGCTGCCTGGCGATGAGCCAGAGCCGCTGCCGCAGGTTCGCTGGCCGCTATCGCAGCTGATGACGCTGCTTGATGAAGAAGACTTCAACGAAGCCCGTAACGTGAGCGCGCTGTTCCTGCTGCGGGAATGGCTTCAGGCTCAGGGGCGACTTTAACGCACTCGCAGGTAAAAAACGCCCGTTGCCTGCGGAGTGAATGCCTGTACCGCACCGCCTGGGCGGGTAAGGCGCCAGCCGCCTGGCTACGCGGCGGGCAGCGTCTCTAAAATGGTGACCATCAGCCAAAGAAAAAAGCGCCCGCAGGCGCTTTTTTTGTCAGAACAGTTCGTGAGTCTCGCCCCCGCCATCGGTGATGGTGGTGCCCACTTCGTGAACTGCCTGCTGGGTAGGTTGAGTTCCCTCAATAAAGTACTCTGCGCGGCTGTTCCCGCCGCTGGCTAACTGACCGGTGCTGCGGTCAATGTTGACCGTAATAATGCCCGGCGGCGGCGTGAGCGGCTCTTCCGGTACGCCTTCCAGCACCCTTTTCATAAAATCATCCCAGGCCGGCTGAGCGCTTTTGGCGCCACCTTCGTAGCCCGATATCTGATTTTTGATGGCGCCGGAGGCGGTGGTGCGGCCGAGATCGCGACGGTGGTCGTCAAAGCCAATCCATACCGATGTCACCACGCCAGGGCCATAGCCGGAGAACCACGCATCTTTTGAGCTGTTAGTGGTCCCGGTTTTGCCACCGATATCGTGACGCTGCAGGTCGCGGCCTGCTCGCCAGCCGGTACCCATCCAGCCGGGTTCGCCGAAGATATTGGTGTTGAGGGCGCTTTTAATCAGGAACGCCAGCGGCGTGTTGATCACGTGCGGCGCATACTCCGGAGCGCCACTTTGCGCGACCAGAGACTGGTTTGCCTGCGCCAGCTGCGGCTGCGGAGGAACGCCGGGATTTTGCGGATCCTGCGAGGTCGCTACGTCCTCAACGTCTTTATTTTCCAGCACATCAGACTTCGGCGTATCGCCGTAAATCACCGGAATATTGCACTGTGGGCAGGCAATTTTTGGCCGCTCTTCAAAAATGACGCCGCCCTGATCGTTCTCGATTTTGCTGATGAAATAAGGGCTAACCAGGAAACCGCCGTTAGCCATAACCGAGTAGCCGCGCGCAACCTGCAGCGGCGTGAACGATGCGGAGCCCAGGGCCAGTGATTCGGTCCGCACGATGTTCTGCGCCGGGAAGCCGAAGCGCTGCAGATACTCAGCCGCGTAATCCACGCCCATAGCCCGCATCGCGCGGACCATTACCACGTTCTTTGATTGACCCAAACCCTGGCGCAGGCGGATAGGACCCGCATACTGCGGCGGGGAGTTTTTCGGCCGCCAGTCGGAGCCGGAACCGGCATCCCAGCGGGAAATCGGCACGTCGTTGAGCATGCTCGCCAGGGTCAGGCCTTTATCCATCGCCGCGGTGTAGAGGAACGGTTTAATGTTAGAGCCAACCTGACGCAGCGCTTGAGTGGCGCGGTTGAACTTGCTTTGGTTGAAATCGAAACCGCCGACCAGCGCAATGATCGCCCCGTTTTGCGGGTTGATCGATACCAGCGCCGAGTTGACGTCCGGCACCTGCGCCAGCCACCAGCTGTTGCCTACCTGGCGAACCCAGACCTGTTGTCCGGTCTGCACGACATCGTTCACCTTACGCGGCGTGGCGCCCTGTTGAGTATCGGAGATAAAGCGCCGCGCCCAGCGGATGCCTTCCATATTCAGAGAGACCGAGGTTCCGTTGCTCAGTAGCGCGACGGCTTCCTGCGGATTTGCCGAAGTGATAACCGCCGGAGAGAGCGGTCCGGAGCCTGGGGTTTTTTTCAGGGTATCGATGATTTTCTGGTTATCCCACGGCGTTTCACCCACTTTCCACAGCACCTTTTCCGGCCCGCGATAGCCGTGGCGCATATCGTAATCCAGCACGTTATTCCGCACCGCCTGCTGGGCTGCCTGCTGATTTTTACGGGTGATGGTGGTGTAGACACGATAGCCGTCTTCATAAGCCTGCTCGCCGTAGCGGCTGACCATCTCCTGACGCACCATTTCGCTGAGATACGGCGAGGAGAAGGCGATTTCCGGGGTATGGTAGCTTGCGTCAATAGGCTGGCTACGCGCCTGATCGTACTGCGCCTGCGTGATGTAGCCTTCGCTCAGCATACGCGAGAGAACGACGTTGCGGCGGGCGGTTGCACGATCCATGGAATAGAGCGGGTTAAAGGTTGACGGCGCTTTAGGCAGGCCTGCAATCACCGCCATCTCGCTCAGTGTAAGCTGATCGACGGATTTGCCAAAGTAGACCTGCGCGGCCGCGCCGACGCCGTAGGCGCGATAGCCAAGATAGATTTTGTTCAGGTACAGCTCAAGAATTTCATCTTTATTGAGTAACTGCTCGATGCGGATCGCGAGGAAGGCCTCTTTCACCTTACGCATCAACGTTTTTTCGGGGCTCAGGAAGAAGTTACGCGCCAGCTGTTGGGTAATCGTACTGGCGCCCTGCGAGGCGTGACCGGAGAACATCGCGACGCTGGCGGCGCGGAAAATCCCGACAGGGTCAACGCCATGATGCTCATAAAAACGGCTATCTTCGGTGGCGATAAACGCTTTAATCAGCTCAGGCGGCATTTGCTGCAGCGTGACGGGAATACGGCGTTTTTCGCCATATTGCGCGATCAGCTCGCCATCCGCGCTATAGACCTGCATCGGGATTTGCAGGCGCACATCCTTCAGCGTTGCGACGTCGGGGAGCTGCGGCTCTATATATTTATAGAGACCAAAAATCGAGCCTGCTCCCAGCAGTACGCAACAGACTGCAAGGATAAAAAGATACTTTACGAACTTCACCGGAGATTTCTCATTTAGTTTTCATTGGGCAGTTTATAAACAAACGCGCAGTAGTATAAAGGCAAGCCTGGAGCATTGATATAGCGAAGCATATCGGCTGATAAGGAGATCGTAGGCATGGCTTTTAGAAACTGGCGCATAGGAATGCATATTCAGCAGGACCATATTGCTATTGTCGCGTTGTTGCATGAGCGCTCACGCTGGGCGCTGCGCCGCTGGTGGAATATCCGATTAATGCCCGGCACTGTGCGTCAGGGGATGGTAGTGGACGTTGAGTCGCTGGCCCACCAGTTGCAAAGCTGGCGGCGGGAGCTGCCTTTGCAGCATCAAGTCTGCATTGCCTTCCCGGCGGCGCGAACGCTGCAGAAGCAGCTCCCGCGTCCGCAGATTTCATTAAGAGAAAGCGAGCAGGCGACATGGATAACCAGCGCCATGGCGCAGCAGCTGGAAATGCCCGCCTCTTCGCTGTGCGTCGATTATGCCCAATCTGCTGCGGTCGATGGCTGGCGGGTTACCGCTGCGCAGCGCTTAGACGTCAACGCGCTATGCCGGCTGGCAACCCGCCTCAGGTTAAGAGTGGTGGGGATTGTCCCGGATGCCAGCGCGCTTAGCGCTTTTATCCCCTGGCTGCCGGTTGAAACGCAGGGGCTGGCGTGGCGCGACGAAGCGAGCTGGCTTTGGGCAACCGCCGAGAACTGGGGATACTGTTTGTGCAGCGACGCTCCCTCTTTTCCCCACATGGTTTCCCGGGTAAACGCCGGAGCATTTCGTCTCTGCACTTCAGCGCCGTGCGACGGGCAGAGCTTTGATGCCTGGAGCGTCATCGATCGCCTGCAGCCGCCTCTGCCGAGCTGCGGCGACAGCTATACCGTTGCTCTGGGGTTGGCGCTGGGAGCGCGCCAGCTATGAGCCACATCGTCAACTTTCTTCCCTGGCGCGAAACGCGGCGAAAACAGCGCCTGCGCATAGGCGGCCTGTTGAGCGTCGGTTTACTGCTTATCCTGCTTGCGGCGCTGCTTGCCCCACGGCTCAACAAACGGGCCGCTCACTGGCTGGCAACCGTTAAGCTAAACGCTGATAACCAGCTTTACAGCGCATTACAGCAGCGTGAGCGCACCATGCGTCAGCAGCTACAGCACAGGGAGCAACAGCGCCTGCGCCGCCTGCGGCGCGAAAAAACCGCCGCGTGGCAGCCAAGGCTGCAGGAGATAGCGGCGCGTATGCCGGAGGATGCCTGGTTAACCCATCTGGAATACCGCCAGAACGCTCTGTCGCTGAGCGGGCTAACGTTGAATCTTAAAGGGTTAGCCGCGCTGGAAAAGGCGCTGGCAAACATTAGCGGTTTTCTTCCGGCAAAGGCAGGGGAAACGCACCGCGATAGCGAAGGGCGCTGGCTATTTCACTTTTCCATGGTTGGAGAGGACGAACATGCGGGGGAGCATTGAACGCTTGCTGGCGGAGCGTAAAAGTCTGTTAGCGATACCTCTCCTGCTGGTTCTGATTGCCGCAATCGGGCGCTGGCTCATGCTGCCTTCCCAGACAGAAACGCCAGTGGAGCTCTCGCCGCGCATACAGATGCAGTGGCGAAAACTGCTGCCGCTGGTGAGCGCGCTACGTGCCGCCGGAATAGATGACGCAGCGACCCAGCCATTTTCTCCCATTGAGCTCCCGGTGGCTGGGGCGGCGCTTATCGCCTGGCGGCCGATGGGCGGCGGGGGCGAGATGCAGCTGGAGGCTGACTGGCAAGCGGTGCCTGCGCTCTTTTCCTGGCTTGCCCGCTGCGGGATGCGGGCTACGGCTTTCTCTGTGCAGCCGGAAAAACAGGCTCTACGGTTGACTCTGCATCTGGGGGCGGAAGATGCGCCTTAAATGGTGGTACTGGCTGCTGTTCCCACTTCCGCTGCTGGCGGTGGAACGCGATCCGTTCCGCCCCCCGGTGGATCGCTGCCGGACGGCGCAGCTTAGCCAGTGGCGCTATGGCGGAGCTGTCGGCGACCCGCTGGCGCTTATTGGCATCTTGCAGGATAGCGCCGGGAAGTGGAGTCGGGTGAGGGCGGAGACGATTTTGCCCGCGGGCTGGCGGGTGACGCTGCTGACGGCAGAGAAAATAACCATATTAACCGGCCCCGGATGTGAACCCGCACAGTGGGTCTGGCTGCGAAAGGGAATAAAGAATGATGCGATGGATAAGCCTGCTGTTTCTGCTCCTGCCGCTGATGGGCAACGCGGCAAAAAAGGATCTTCCCGTGTCGCTGGTCGTCGATGATGCCCCGGTGGCTCAGGTACTCCAGTCGTTGGCGGAGCTAAAGCAAAAAAATCTCGTGATCGCACCTGACGTCAGCGGCTCGGTATCTCTTCATCTGAATGAGGTACCCTGGCTGCAGGCGTTGCGATCGGTGATCGACAGCGCCGGTTTGACCCTTACCCAGCAAGGTTCGGTTCTCTACGTACACACCCAGGCGTGGAAAAAGGCGCAGCAGATGAACCTTGAGGCGGAAAGAGCAAAGCGTCTGCAGAATCTCCCTTTGCAGGGGCATAGCGTGACCCTTCGCTATGCTGATGCGGAGGATCTGGCTAAAGCCGGCGAAAAATTGCTGAGCGCTCGCGGACATCTGACGGTCGATAAGCGAACCAACCGTCTGTTGATTCGAGATGATGCCCGGCACCTTCCGGCGTTAAAAGCATGGGCCCAGGAGATGGATGTACCCGTAGGTCAGGTCGAGCTGGCGGCGCATATCGTTTCAATGAGCGAAACCAGCCTGCGGGAACTGGGCGTTAAATGGAGCCTGGCAGAAGCGAGCAGCCCGCCAGGCTCGGGTAAATTAACCACCTTGAGCAGCAACCTGGCGGTAGGGGATGCCAGTACAAGGGCCGGGTTTAACATCGGCCGCATCAGCGGGCGGCTTCTGGAGCTGGAGCTCTCCGCGCTTGAGCGGAAGCAGCAGGTAGACATCATCGCCAGCCCTCGACTGCTGGCTTCGCATATGCAGCCCGCCAGCATTAAGCAAGGAAGCGAGATACCTTATCAGGTCTCCAGCGGCGAAAGCGGCGCAACCTCTGTGGAGTTTAAAGAGGCGGTGCTGGGGATGGAGGTAACGCCGACGGTGCTACATCAAAACCGCGTACGTTTAAAACTCAGAATTAGCGAAAATACGCCGGGCCAGGTGCTCAAACAGGATAATGGCGAAGTATTGGCTATTGATAAACAAGAAATAGAAACTCAGGTAGAGGTTAAAAGCGGCGAGACCCTGGCTTTAGGCGGTATCTTTGCGCAAAAAAATAAAACTTCTCGCGAGGGTATTCCTCTCCTTAGCGACATCCCCTGGTTTGGCCAGCTGTTTCACCGCGACGGCAAGGATAACGAACGACGTGAACTGGTTGTCTTCATCACTCCACGTATTCTGGCAGTGCATTAAGCGGGTTTTTCATGCTAAACACGTTTCAGGTGTTTGACGTGAGGACGGATTTAGCATACAAGGGGTACCGATTTGAGAGTCGGGTACGACATCAATCCTCCCTTTCTTGTCCGGTGATTTATTCTGTTGCCAAACCAGCCGGAGTATTGAGATAATTTTTAGTCTGACTCTCGCTCTATTGCATATGAGGTTTCAGTTCATGTCCTGCTGCGCTGGGTGTCTGCGAAGCGGGTTTACCATTAACGAATAGTCTTAGTAGTACCGAAAAAATGGCAGAGAAACGCAATATCTTTCTGGTTGGGCCTATGGGTGCCGGCAAAAGCACTATTGGGCGCCAGTTAGCCCAACAGCTCAACATGGAATTTTACGATTCCGATCAAGAAATTGAGAAACGCACTGGCGCAGATGTGGGTTGGGTCTTTGATGTAGAAGGCGAAGACGGCTTCCGCGACCGTGAAGAAAAAATCATCAATGAGTTGACGGAAAAACAGGGAATCGTGCTGGCAACTGGCGGTGGCTCTGTAAAATCCCGTGAAACGCGTAACCGTCTCTCCGCCCGCGGCGTGGTGGTGTACCTGGAAACAACTATCGAAAAGCAGCTTGCCCGTACGCAGCGCGATAAAAAGCGTCCTTTGTTACAAGTTGATGCGCCGCCTCGCGAAGTTCTGGAAGCGTTGGCAGATGAGCGCAATCCACTGTACGAAGAGATTGCTGATGTCACTATCCGCACTGACGATCAAAGCGCGAAAGTGGTAGCAAACCAGATTATTCATATGCTGGAAAGCAATTGATTCTGGCTTAATAAAGTGCGTCAGAGTAAAAGCAACTGAGGTGGACGTCGCGTTATGGAGAGGCTTACTGTAACCCTCGGGGAACGTAGTTACCCGATTACCATCGCGGCTGGTTTGTTTAACGATCCAGCTTCCTTCCTGCCACTGAAATCAGGCGATCAGGTTATGCTGGTCACCAATGAAACGCTGGCGCCGCTTTATCTGGATACCGTACGCTCCGTACTTGAGCAAGCGGGAGTAAAAGTCGATAGCGTGATTCTTCCCGACGGCGAGCAGTTTAAAAGCCTGGCGGTGATGGATACTGTTTTTACCGCGCTATTGCAAAAACCACACGGCCGCGACACGACGCTAGTGGCGCTCGGCGGTGGGGTGATCGGTGATTTAACCGGATTTGCCGCCGCCAGCTACCAGCGTGGCGTGCGCTTTATTCAGGTTCCTACCACCCTGCTGTCGCAGGTGGACTCTTCGGTGGGCGGCAAAACGGCCGTCAACCACCCTCTCGGTAAAAACATGATTGGCGCCTTCTGGCAGCCAGTTTCCGTTGTTGTCGATCTCAACTGTCTTAAAACGCTGCCGAAGCGTGAGCTCTCTTCCGGTCTGGCTGAAGTGATCAAGTACGGCGTGATTCTTGACGGCGAATTTTTCGACTGGCTGGAAAATAATATTGATGCACTGATGGCGCTGGATGAAAAAGCGATGGCGTACTGTATCCGTCGCTGTTGTGAGCTGAAAGCTGAAGTTGTCGCTGCCGACGAGCGCGAAACCGGGTTACGTGCTTTACTCAATCTTGGCCATACTTTTGGTCATGCTATCGAAGCTGAAATGGGCTACGGTAATTGGTTACATGGTGAAGCGGTTGCTGCCGGTATGGTGATGGCGGCGCATGCGTCCGAGCGTTTGGGGCGGTTTAATCCGCAGGATACGCAGCGAATTATCCATCTGCTGCAACGTGCAGGCCTGCCGGTGTGCGGGCCGCAGGAGATGACAGCTGACGCGTATTTGCCCCACATGATGCGTGATAAAAAAGTACTGGCAGGCGAGATGCGGCTGGTGCTACCCCTCGCGATAGGGAAGAGCGAGATACGCGGCGGAGTACCGCATGATGTTGTTCTTGGCGCGATTGCTGATACTCAGCAGGCGCAACAATAAGAAGGTCTGGCCGCGTTCGCGCGGCGTTATCATTTCGGGTGACATGCAATAGTCGTGAGCATAAGCCTTTTAGTGGGGTGTTAAATGGATGAATTAAAACCAGAAGACGATATGAAAGCCGATCGCAGCGATCGTCGTACTGGTCGTTCTCGTCAGTCTTCAGAGCGTGATGCCGATCCGCAAATCAATTTTGATGATGTCGATCTTGATGATGCTGACGATGGTCGCCCGACGCGCGGCAGCAAAGCACGCCGTGAGCGCGATGAAGAGCAGTATGAAGAGTACGAAGAAGAAGTAGAGTCTGACGAAGGCGATGACGAAGAGCGTCAGGTTGAGCGTCGTCCGCGTAAGCGTAAGAAAGCGCCGGCAAAACCGGCCTCCCGTCAGTACATCATGATGGGCGTAGGCATCCTCGTTCTGCTGCTGCTGATCGTTGGCGTTGGTTCCGCGCTGAAATCACCATCCTCATCCAACGAGCAAACCGCTTCCGGCGAGAAGAGCATCAACTTGTCCGGAGATCAGGACAATAATACCCAGCCAGCGGCCCAGGACTCCTCTGCGGCAAACAACGCGCAATCGCAGGATGTCTCTCTGCCGCCCATCGCGTCTAACCCGACTCAAGGGCAGACGACGGCTGAACCACAAGGGCAGCAGCGCGTTGAGGTTCAGGGTGACCTGAATAACGCGCTGACCCAGCAGCAGGGGCAAATTGATAGCGCGGTAGCCAACTCTACTCTGCCTACAGAACCTGCTACCGTTGCGCCGCTGCGCAATGGCGCCGCCCCGCGTCAGGCCACTACCGAGCGTCAGACGGCGGCAGCGCCGCGTCCGGCTGAGCGTAAGCATACGGTTATCGAACCAAAACCGCAGGCCACGGCGAAAGCGCCGACGCAGCCGAAACAGGTTCCGGTTCAGCCTAAGCGTACAGAAAGCGTCGCCGCTACGACCCCGGCAAAAACTCAGCCGACCACTAAGCCTACCGCTACCGCACAGGCTAAACCGGCTGCGACTACCGCTCCTGCGGCGACCACCGCGACAGCAACTACTGCTCCGGCTGCGACTGCAGCTGCCGCTCCGGCAGCAACAGCGGCGACTACGGGTAAAAGCGCTGGCGATGTTGGTTCGATGAAGTCTGCGCCGTCCGGCCACTATACGCTGCAGCTCAGCAGCTCTTCTAACTACAACAACCTCAATAGTTGGGCGAAGAAAGAGAAGCTGGAGAAATATGTTGTCTACGAGACTACGCGTAACGGTCAGCCCTGGTATGTGCTGGTGAGCGGTATTTACGCTTCAAAAGATGAAGCGAAACGTGCCGTTGCTACGCTGCCAACAGATGTACAGGCGAAAAATCCGTGGGCAAAACCGCTGCATCAGGTTCAGTCTGACCTGAAATAATGCCGCAGTGTAGTCTGAAGCGCTGGATGCTGTCGGAGCTTTCTCCACAGCCGGAGAATGTGTAATTAGTTAGGCAGCATGAAAAAGAATCGCGCTTTTCTGAAATGGGCAGGGGGCAAATACCCCCTGCTTGATGATATTAAAAAGCACTTGCCGCAGGGCGACTGCTTGATTGAGCCTTTCGTGGGCGCCGGGTCGGTATTTCTTAATACCGACTTTTCTCGTTATATCCTCGCTGATATCAATAGTGATTTGATCGATCTGTATAACATCGTCAAACTGCAAACCGATGAGTACGTTGCGGCGGCGCGAGAGATGTTTACGCCTGAGAACAACGTTGCTGAACAGTATTATCTGTTTCGCGACGAGTTTAACCAGAGCCAAGAGCCGCTGCGCCGCGCGGTGCTGTTCCTGTATCTGAACCGTCATGGCTACAATGGTCTGTGTCGCTACAACCTGCGCGGGGAGTTCAACGTGCCCTTTGGCCGTTATAAAAAGCCCTATTTTCCCGAAGCTGAACTGTATCATTTCGCGGAGAAGGCGCAGCATGCCGAGTTTCATTGTGAATCTTATGAAGAGTGCATGAAGCGGGCAGATCACCGTTCCGTTGTTTACTGCGATCCGCCCTATGCGCCGCTGTCGTCAACGGCTAACTTCACGGCCTATCATACGAATAGCTTTAGCCAGGAGCAGCAGGAGCTGCTGGCTAAAAAAGCGGAATCGCTGATGAAAAAGCGTATTCCAGTGCTGATTTCCAACCATCGCACGCCGCTCACTCAGGAGTGGTATAAAAACGCCGCTGAGACGCATATTGTGAAGGTTCGACGCAGCATCAGCAGTAACGGTGGTACACGTAAGAAGGTGGACGAGCTTCTGGCTCTGTACCGTCCGCCCAAGACCAAATAAATTTCAAGGAGATGCGGATGAAGCAGTATTTGATTGCCCCTTCGATTCTGTCGGCTGATTTTGCCCGTCTGGGCGAGGATACCGCCAATGCGTTGGCTGCGGGTGCGGATGTTGTGCACTTTGACGTGATGGACAACCACTACGTGCCGAATCTGACCATTGGTCCGATGGTGCTGAAATCACTGCGAAATTACGGTATCACCGCGCCGATTGATGTGCATTTGATGGTCAAGCCGGTTGACCGCATCATCCCTGATTTTGCCGCCGCGGGCGCCAGCATCATTACTTTCCATCCGGAAGCTTCCGAACACGTTGACCGTACGCTGCAGCTTATCAAAGAGCACGGCTGTAAAGCCGGCCTGGTATTTAACCCGGCGACCTCCCTGAGCTACCTCGATTACGTGATGGATAAGCTGGATGTCATTCTGTTGATGTCCGTCAACCCTGGCTTTGGTGGTCAGTCCTTTATTCCGCATACCCTGGATAAACTGCGTGAAGTTCGTCGTCGCATTGATGAATCCGGCTACGACATCCGTCTGGAAGTGGATGGCGGTGTAAAAGTGAGCAACATCGCTGAGATTGCTGCTGCCGGTGCGGATATGTTTGTTGCCGGCTCGGCTATTTTCGATCAGCCGGACTACAAAAAAGTCGTTGAACAAATGCGTAGTGAATTAGCAAAGGTTAGCCATGGATAAGTTACACAACATTCGCGGTGTGGCGTTTGATCTCGACGGAACGCTGGTGGACAGCGCGCCGGGATTGACCGCTGCCGTTGATAACGCCCTGTATGCGCTGGAACTCCCGATGGCGGGCGAAGAGCGAGTCGTGACCTGGATTGGTAACGGCGCTGACGTACTCATCCAGCGGGCCCTGACCTGGGCTCGTCAGGAGCGCGCGACGCTCAGAGCGGCGCAGGGCAAACCTTCCGTCGATCATGATGATATCCCGCAGGCTGAGCAACAGGCCATTTTGCGCAAGTTGTTCGATCGCTACTATGGCGAAGTGGCGGAAGAGGGGAGCTTTTTGTTTCCTGCCGTTGCCGATACGCTGGGCGCGCTGCACGCAAAAGGCCTGCCGCTGGCGCTGGTGACCAATAAGCCAACGCCGTTTGTCGCGCCAATTCTGTCGTCGCTGGATATCGCCAAATATTTTACCGTTGTTATCGGCGGCGATGACGTAAAAAACAAAAAACCGCACCCGGAACCGCTGCTGATGGTCGCGGAGAAACTGGGGCTGGCGCCCGCAGAGCTGCTGTTCGTTGGCGACTCGCGCAATGATATTCAGGCCGCGAAGGCCGCCGGCTGCTGCTCTATCGGATTGACCTACGGCTACAACTACGGCGAGCCGATTTCGTTGAGTGAGCCGGATTATATCTTTGACCAATTTAATGAACTCTTGCCCGCTTTCGGGCTACCGTACAGTGAAACTCAGGAATAAAAAATGACAAAGCCCATCGTTTTTAGTGGCGCACAGCCCTCAGGTGAATTGACCATTGGCAACTATATGGGTGCGCTGCGTCAGTGGGTAAACATGCAGGACGATTACCACTGCATTTACTGCATCGTTGACCAGCACGCGATTACCGTCCGTCAGGATCCGCAGCAGCTGCGTAAGGCGACGCTGGATACGCTTGCGCTGTATCTGGCGTGCGGTATCGACCCGAAAAAAAGCACCATTTTTGTTCAGTCCCACGTGCCTGAGCATGCGCAGCTGGGCTGGGCGCTGAACTGCTACACCTATTTCGGCGAACTGAGCCGTATGACCCAGTTTAAAGACAAGTCATCGCGCTATGCGGAAAACATTAACGCCGGTCTGTTTGACTATCCGGTATTGATGGCTGCCGACATTCTGCTGTATCAGACTAACCAGGTCCCGGTTGGCGAAGACCAGAAGCAGCACCTGGAACTGAGCCGCGATGTCGCCCAGCGTTTCAACGCTATCTATGGCGACGTGTTTAAAGTTCCGGAACCGTTTATTCCCAAATCCGGCGCGCGCGTGATGTCGCTGCTGGAGCCGACCAAAAAGATGTCCAAGTCAGATGATAACCGCAACAACGTTATCGGCCTGCTGGAAGACCCGAAATCGGTAGTGAAGAAGATCAAACGCGCGGTCACCGACTCCGACGAGCCGCCGGTTGTTCGCTACGACATCCAGAACAAAGCGGGCGTTTCCAACCTGCTGGATATTCTCTCTGCGGTTACCGGTCAGAGCATTCCAGAGCTGGAGCAGCATTTTGAAGGCAAAATGTACGGTCATCTGAAGGGCGAGGTGGCAGAAGCCGTTTCCGGTATGCTGACCGAACTGCAGGAGCGCTATCACCGATTCCGCAGTGATGAAGCCTTCCTTAATCAGGTCATGAAAGAGGGCGCAGAGAAAGCCAGCGCTCGCGCTTCCGTGACCCTGAAAGCGGTTTACGAAGCGATTGGTTTCGTCGCCAAACCCTGATGGATTAACGGTGGTTGAGCAATAAAAGCCGGGTGCAAAACATCCGGCTTTTTCATTGGTAATCGCTGATGCCATATGATGCAGTGGTTCTATAAACGCTCTGCATTTATTAGCGAGGAGCACTCGTTGATGGGCCGGAAAGCAGCGAGCCCGAAATGTCATTATTCGTATCGCTCATACACAATCATGACTTTCTTAATTGTACTGGTTTTTAGGCCGCATATAAAAAGGCCGGAATAATCCGACCTGAGATTTTATTTCTGATCTGCTGCGGGTCCACAGCCGCCTATCATCTTGGAAATAGAAATTGCAGGATGAAGGAGATAGTCATAACTGCATGTTTTATTTTTGTTTTCAATGTGGCCGGTGCAGGCAGTGAGCGACGTGAGAACTGCCGCTAATGCAGCGAACCTGAGCATGTTTTTCATAAGATAATCCCTGTTGTATGATATATAATATATTTGACTTTCCATTGCTAATAAGAAACGGCTTTTGAGTCATTTCTTATTTTTGATTTAATAGGATTTTATTTTGGGTGTCAAATTTTCAAGGGTTAAATTAACTTAATTGCTTTTTAAATATTATGGAATATATTTGCGGCAAGATTATGTTGAAAGAAAATATGGCCCAATATTAATGGTAATAGTGGGCCAGGAAGATTAGTGATTTGAGAACCAGTTCAGCTTGTCGCGCAGGCCGACAACGCGACCGACAATAATCAGCGCGGGGCTGGCCATTTGCTTCGCCAGAATATCCAGCTGTTCTAACGTACCGGTGACCACCTTCTGGGTTATCGCCGTGCCGTTCTCAACGATGGCAGCGGGCATATCCGCCGCCATGCCGTGGGCAATCAGTTTTTCCCGGATCGCCGGAGCCTGGTTCAGGCCCATGTAGAACACCAGGGTCTGTTTCTCTACCGCCAGGTTTTCCCAGTCCAGTTCGCCGCCGGTCTTAAGGTGGCCGGTGACCAGGCGCACGCCCTGGGCAAAATCCCGGTGAGTCAGGGGGATGCCGGAGTAGGCGGAACAGCCAGAGGCCGCGGTAATTCCCGGTACTACCGAGAAAGGAATACCCGCATGACACAAAGTTTCCAGCTCTTCGCCGCCGCGACCAAAGATAAACGGATCGCCACCTTTCAGGCGAACAACGCGTTTTCCACCCTGGGCTTCGCGCAGCAGAATCTGGTTAATCTCTTCCTGGGGTACGCAGTGGTAGCCCGAGCGTTTTCCCACGAAGACCCGATCGGCATCGCGGCGCACCAGATTCATGATGTCGTCGGAGACCAGGCGGTCATAAACCACTACATCGGCCTGCTGTATTTGCTGCAGGCCTTTGAGGGTCAACAGTCCGGCGTCGCCAGGACCTGCGCCTACCAGCACCACTTCGCCGCGATGGTCCAGCGGCTCGGTCAGCAGCTGCTCCGTAGCGTCCGCGACGGCCTGGCGGTCCTCGTTGGCCAGCGACTGCGCCAGCCTGTCGTTAACAAACAGCTTCTCCCAGAAGCGTCGGCGCTCGCCGACGGTGGCAAACTGCTTCTTCACCCTTGAACGCAGCTGACCTGCATAGTGGGCCAACTGGCCTAAATGTAATGGCAGAACCGACTCCAGCTTTTCGCGCAGCAGGCGCGCCAGCACCGGCGAGGTGCCGCCGGAAGAGACGGCAACCATCAGCGGTGAACGGTCGATAATCGACGGCATAATAAAGCTGGCTTGCTGAGGCGCATCGACCACGTTGCAAAATATTCGCCTTTCTTCCGCTGATTCGCTGACCTGTTGATTAACCGCTTCGTTATCGGTAGCAGCGATGGCCAGCCAGCAGTTATCCAGCAGCGCAGGATTAAACTCGCCCTGGACCAGGGTTAGCATGTTTGCATCGGCCCATACCTGGAATTGCGGCACAAAATCCAGGGCATTAACCGTCAATCTGGCGCCAGCGTCCAGTAACAGGCGAGCTTTACGTTCAGCCACATCGCCGCCGCCGACTAACAAACAGTCACGATCGCGTAATTGGCAAAATATAGGCAAATGGTCCACGACATTCCCTCTTAATTATTGGCAGCAGCCTTAGAATCTGGCTATCAGGCTATTTTATTTGTCAGGTTGAACCTGGGCAGTGCTCACACAAAATTCATCGAGTTTTGAACGCCCTTTAGGGCGGCCCGAAGGGTGAGCGTAGCGAATCATCCTCACGTACTACGTGTACGTTCCGGTTGTTTCGCGCTGTCCGCGTTCAACCTGCCTTCACCGATTACGCCTACTGAGCCAGACTCTCAGTCTCGTTAGTTTTTTCCGGGGCGGGGCGCTCCGATTTCGGCGTAGCATACCAATAACCCAATCCCATAAATACGACACCGGACAAAGTATTGCCGAGTGTTACCCATAACAAATTGTGACCTATTCCCGCAAGGGTATACGCATCGCTGTGATGGCCAAACCAGGAGAGGGCAAAAAGCGTCATGTTGGCGACGGAGTGCTCATAGCCGGACGCGATAAACGCCAGTAGACACCACCAGATGGCGATAAATTTGGCCGCGCCCTCGGTACGAATCGCCATCCAGATCGCCAGACACACCAGCCAGTTACACAGCGCGCCTTTGAAAAAGAGCGCCATCGCGGATTGGCTGGTTTTTGCCAGCGCGACGGTATGCACGAGGCTGCTATCGACCGGCAGCAGGCTGCCGCTACCCCAGCAATACAGCAGCGCCACGAAAACCGAACCCAGCAGATTACCCATCCAGGTCTGGGGCAGAATCGCCCACATCTGACTCTGGCTGATGGTGCCCGCTTTCACGCCCAGCGTAAGGAACATGGTGTGGCCGGTGAACAATTCAGAGCCGGCGATAATCACCAGCGTTAACGCAATGCCAAAGGTGGCGCCCATCACCAGCGGGCGGACCGCAGGATCGAGCAGGTTGCCGAGGGTAAAAATAAGAATGATGCCGAGGCCGACATAGGCTCCCGCCATCATTGAGCTGACCCAGAAGCTGATTGGATTATTGGCCGAAAGGCGCGCAATGCGGGCGGCGTTGGCCGCGCACTTGTTTATTGTGTCCGTAAACATAGGATTTCCTTTAACACCTCATCCTTTGCGCTGCTTCCTGGTTGGCAGCCTTCGCGACGCAGCACAGATGATGTTGTGTCATCAATTGAAGGTAAAAAATTTAAAAAAAAGGGAGGCGTTGCGCCTCCCTTAAATTGCTTAACCGCGTAATTGCACGATGCCGTCTTTCACTCGGGCTTCATAGTGCGCCACCGAATGGCTTTCATCTTCCATACACAGGCCGTCACGCAGGCGGAAGCGCTGCTTTTTCAGCGGGCTGGCCACCCACAGCTCGCCCTGATGCTCGGCGATCAGGCCGCGAGAGAGGACGCTGGACTCGAAGAACGGGTCGATATTGCTAATCGCAAACACCTGGTCACCGTGATACGGGCGGAAAATCGCCACTTGTTTATCGCCTAACAGCGCGCAGACGCCGGTTTCCGGCAGGATGTCATCGAGTTTGCAGATATTTTTCCACTGGCTCATGCGTTTTCCTCCACCAGAGTTACCGGGATACGTTCGTACGGCGTGGCCGGGCGATGTTGCTCACGCTCAGGCACTACCTGGACGTTAGGGTCGCGCTTGTCGCTGTTGATAAAGTGTTTGAAGCGTACCTGGGCCGCTGGCGAGTTAACGGTTTCTGTCCACTCGCAGACTACCGCTGCACGCAGGCGAGCCATCTCTTCTTCCAGATGCTCGTTCAGTCCCAGCTTGTCGTCGATGATGACCGACTTCAGATAATCGATGCCGCCTTCCAGGTTATCTAACCACGGTGCGGTACGGGTCAGTTTGTCGGCGGTACGGATATAGAACATCATGAAGCGGTCGAGATATTTCATTAATGTTTCGCGATCCAGATCCGCTGCGAGCAGATCCGCGTGGCGGGGTTTCATACCGCCGTTACCGCAGACGTAAAGGTTCCAGCCTTTCTCCGTGGCGATGATGCCGACGTCTTTACCCTGAGCTTCCGCGCATTCGCGGGTACAGCCCGAGACGCCAAACTTCATTTTGTGCGGCGTACGGATGCCTTTGTAGCGGTTTTCCAGCTCTACGCCGAAGCCGACGCTATCGCCCACGCCGTAGCGGCACCAGGTGCTGCCTACGCAGGTTTTCGCCATTCGCAGCGCCTTAGCGTATGCGTGACCGGTTTCGAAGCCCGCGTCGATCAGCTGACGCCAGATTTCTGGCAGATCGTCTTTTTGTGCGCCAAACAGGCCGATACGTTGGGAGCCGGTGATCTTGGTATACAGGTTAAATTCACGAGCGATGCGGCCCACCGCCACCAGCCCTTCCGGGGTGATTTCACCGCCGGCAGAGCGAGGAATAACGGAGTAGGTGCCGTCTTTCTGGATATTGGCCAGGAAGTTGTCGTTGGTATCCTGCAGCGGGGTGTGCTGCGGTTTCAGAATATATTCGTTCCAGCAGGAGGCCAGCAGCGAGCCAACGGTCGGTTTACAAACCTCACAGCCGTAGCCTTTACCGTGTTTTGCCAGCAGCTCTTCAAAGGTTTTGATGCCTTCCACGCGGATGAGGTGGAACAGTTCCTGACGGGAGTACGCAAAGTGCTCGCACAGGTTATTGTTGACTTCGATGCCCTGTTTCGCCAGTTCGGCGTTGAGAACCTGAGTCACCAGCGGGATACAGCCGCCGCAGCCGGTGCCGGCTTTGGTTTCTGCTTTCAGCGCCGCCACGGTGTGGCAGCCTTTATTAATAGCGGCAATCAATGCGCCTTTGGTGACGTCAAAGCAGGAGCAAATTTGTGCGCTGTCCGGCAGTTTATCCACGCCAATTGACGGCTTACCGCTGCCCGCGTGCGCCGGGAGGATCAGCGAGTCCGGGTTTTCCGGCAGTTCGATCGCATTGAGCACCAGCTGCAGCAGATTGCCGTAATCGCTGGTGTCGCCCACCAGCACCGCACCGAGCAGAGTTTTATTATCTTCACTCACGATGAGGCGTTTGTAGACCTCTTTGCTTTCGTCGAGGTAAACGTAGCTGCGCGCGCCTGGCGTGCGTCCGTGAGCGTCGCCAATCCCGCCGACGTCAACGCCCAGCAGCTTTAGCTTGGCGCTCAGATCCGCGCCTTCAAAGGCGTTTTCTGTTTTCAGGATATGGTCAACGGTAACCTGGGCCATTTTATAGCCCGGGGCGACCAGGCCATAAACGCGGTTATTCCAGCTGGCACATTCCCCGATGGCGTAGATATCCGGGTCAGAAGTCTGACAGGCGTCATTGATCACAATGCCGCCGCGTGGAGCGACTTCCAGACCGCACTGGGTGGCCAGCTTATCGCGCGGGCGGATACCGGTAGAGAAAACGATGAAGTCAACTTCCAGCTCGCTGCCGTCGGCAAAACGCATGGTTTTACGCGCTTCGCGTCCTTCCTGGACAATCTCTTTGGTATTTTTGCTGGTGTGCACCCGCACGCCCATGCTTTCAATCTTACGGCGCAGCTGTTCGCCGCCCATCTGATCCAGCTGTTCCGCCATCAGCATGGGGGCGAATTCAATGACGTGGGTTTCAACGCCGAGGTTTTTTAGCGCCCCAGCGGCTTCCAGGCCTAACAGACCGCCGCCGACGACGGCGCCGCGCTTGCTGCGACGGGCGCAGGCTTCAATAGCGTTCAGGTCTTCAATAGTGCGATAAACAAAGCAGTCCTGAGTTTCAGAACCTTTTATCGGCGGGATCCACGGATAGGAGCCGGTTGCCATAATCAGCTTGTCATAGAAAACGGTACGGCCTGCGCTGGAGTGGATGACCTTCTCCTGGCGGTTGATGGTAATGGCGCGTTCACCGACCAGTACCTTAACGCCGTGCTTCTCGTAGAAACCTTCCCGTACCAAAGAGAGCTCTTCGGCGGTATGGTGAGAGAAGTAGGAGGAGAGGTGTACGCGGTCGTAGGCGATACGGGGTTCTTCACAGAAGACGGTAATATCGAACAGGCTGGCGTCGGATTTATCAAGAAGGTCCTCAATAAAGCGGTGGCCGACCATACCATTACCAATGATAGCGAGTCTGACTTTGCTCATTTTTGCCTCGATTTCTTTTATATTACCGCCTACCTTAACGATTCAGCCGCGACACTTATTGATGCAAATCAATTACACCTTTACCTACTACTTAAGTGGTATGTTTATGATTTGTCAGTATTTTTATAAGTGACGGAAAACGCTGGCTTTTCCTTTTTGCTTTTTTTATGTACAAAATTAGCAACGGATACCCACGGCGGGTTGAGTAAAATTTCAGCAACAATTACGGGAGTCATCGATATGACAGCAGCGCCGCTTTGGTTAATTGAGAACGTTCGTCTGCCCGATCGCGAAGGGTTATGGCAGATAGCGATAGACAAGGGGCGCTTCGGGGATATCACCCCTATGGGGGAGGCGCGCAAAGAGAATTTTGAAGTGCTGAATGCGCGCGGCGGGCTGGCCATCCCCCCTTTTATTGAACCGCATATTCACCTCGATACGACCCAGACCGCCGGCGAGCCGAACTGGAATCAGTCCGGTACCCTGTTTGAAGGGATTGAGCGTTGGGCGGAGCGTAAGGCGCTGTTGAGCCATGAGGACGTGAAAGCCCGCGCCTGGAAGACGTTGAAATGGCAAATTGCCAACGGTATTCAGTTTGTGCGCACCCACGTCGACGTTTCCGATCCGACGCTGACCGCGCTCAAAGCCATGCTGGAGGTGAAACAGGAAGTCGCACCGTGGGTAGATTTGCAGATTGTCGCCTTCCCACAAGAGGGAATTTTATCCTATCCCAATGGTGAGGCTCTGCTGGAAGAAGCCCTGCTGCTGGGCGCCGATGTGGTGGGCGCCATCCCGCATTTTGAATTCACTCGCGAATATGGCGTGGAGTCCCTGCACATCGCTTTTCGTCTGGCGAAAAAGTATCAGCGGCCTTTAGATATCCACTGTGATGAAATCGATGATGAACAGTCGCGATTCGTTGAGACCGTGGCGGCCCTGGCGTTAAAAGAGGGGATTGGGCCGAGAGTGACCGCCAGCCATACCACCGCGATGCACTCCTACAATGGCGCTTATACATCACGTCTTTTTCGTTTGCTGAAACTGTCCGGCATTAACTTCGTGGCTAACCCGCTGGTCAATATTCACCTTCAGGGACGGTTTGACGACTATCCGAAACGCCGCGGCATCACGCGCGTGAAGGAGCTGATGGCGGCGGGCATTAACGTCTGCTTTGGCCATGACGATGTCTTTGATCCCTGGTATCCGCTGGGAACCGGCAACATGCTGCAGGTGCTGCACATGGGGCTGCACGTTTGTCAGATGATGGGCTATCAGCAGATTAACGATGGACTCAAGCTGGTGACGGAAAATAGCGCGCGAACGTTTGGCCTGAGCGATTACGGTATTGCGACGGGGAACACGGCGAATCTGGTGATTCTCCCTGCGGAAAACGGGTTTGAGGCTGTGCGTTGTCAGGTTCCGGTTCGTTGGTCAATTCGCCAGGGGAGAGTTATCGCTACCACGCAGCTGGCGCAAACCTGGGTACAGATGGATCGGGGCGGGGAGGAGCTGTTCTTTACCCGAAATAGCCCCTTTGCCGGAACAAAGGGGCCTGAGGCTTAGTGCGATTCCGCTGCCGCGTTGTTCTGGCGGTGGCGGGAGACGAAGCCGAGGATCAGACACATCACAAAGACCACGGCATAGAGGCCGTTAGCGGTATGCAGCGCTGCCAACGGTCCGCTGGCGGCAACGATAGGGCCGGTAACGACGAAAGTCAGCATGGTACCCACGGTGCCGCAGGTCAGGATGAAGTTCACCAGCTTAGGCGAAGACACTTTAGTTTGCAGTGACCCCAGGGTGATGATCGACGTATAGATGGCGCTGGAGAAGAAGCCGAGGGTCAGAATAAACCACGGCATATGCTCCGGCGAACCGTTAATAAACAGATACATCAGCACCGTCGCCACGCCCGCCAGCACGGTCAGGATACGCTGCAGGTCAAAGAAGCGCAGGATGAAGCTGAATGACCACATGCCGATCATGTACGACATCCAGAAATCGCTTACCAGCTTACCCGCATCGCCAAGGCTCATGCCCAGGCCTTTGGCGTATTCCGGTACCCAGGAGATGAACCCCAACTGGCCGAGGATGTAGCACAGGGCGGCGATGGAAAGAAACAGCACGCCGATACCCCATTTTTCTTTCACGACCAGCTGGCTATCCTGCAGGGCTTTTTTGCCCAGGACCGGGAATTCACAGCCGAAGGTCAGAATGAAAATAGCGACGTAGACCAGGCCGATGCAGGCATAAACCCAGTACCATTCGATGCTGCGCGCCAGCAGATAGGCGGCCAGCATCGGGAAGATCATCCCCGCCATGCTGAAGAAGGAGTCGGTGAACAGCAGCCGCGCGCCGCGCTGACGACCTTCGTACATATGGGTAATCAAGAAGGTACCAATCGACATGGTGATCCCGCTGACCAGCCCAAGCACGAACATCGAGGCGGAAAACAGCGCCAGGCTATGGCTGAACATCAAACCGGCGACGGCCAGAACCATCAGGATAAAGCCAAAGCGCAGTTGCGTTTTCAGCGGAACAATTTCCATCAGCCAGGCGTTCAGGAAGATAGAGATCAGGATACCGGCATTAAGAAAGGTAAAGGTGTTGCTCATGCTGGAGACGGGCAGATGAAAATAATCTGCGATGTTTCCCATCACCATCCCGGTGACAATCACCAACGCGCCGGTCAGGGCGTAGGAGAAGAAGCTGATCCATGTGAGCTTGATACGATTGCTGTTAGTCATGACAGGCCTGTGAATAGAAATGTAAAGCGCGTTGACTCTGCGCCGGGCGGACAGATTTTATGCGTTAGCGTGATTCAAGCAAACGTTTATTCTGAAATTTATAGTTTTTTGCAATTGTTAGTGTGACTTGTATCACATTTGATTATTTGGCGGAGCGCCTGACCCATCGTTACAAGTGTTTCAGCTAAGTAAAATTAGGTAAAAGGCTAGCCCAGGATGCAAAGGCTCTTTAGAATCAAAGCACTCGGTTTTTATTCTGCTCCGTTAAGGAATTTCCATGCTCAAATCAACTCTCGCGGCGGTGGCTGCCGTTTTCGCCATTTCAGCATTCTCCCCGGCCATGGCGGCAAAGGGGGATCCTCATGTGTTGCTGACCACGTCTGCGGGCAATATTGAGCTTGAGCTGAATAGCCAGAAAGCGCCCATCTCGGTTGATAACTTCCTCAAGTACGTGAACAGCGGTTTTTATAACAACACCACTTTTCACCGTGTGATCCCGGGCTTTATGGTGCAGGGCGGCGGCTTTAACGAACAGATGCAGCAGAAACAGCCTAATCCGCCGATTAAAAATGAAGCCGACAACGGTCTGCGCAACACGCGCGGCACCATCGCCATGGCGCGTACTGCCGATCAGGACAGCGCCACCAGCCAGTTCTTTATCAATATTGCGGATAACGCCTTCCTCGATCATGGCCAGCGTGATTTCGGCTATGCGGTGTTTGGTAAAGTAGTCAAAGGCATGGACGTCGCGGATAAAATTTCTCAGGTGCCGACTCACAACGTTGGGCCGTATCAAAATGTTCCGTCCAAACCTATCGTTATTCTTTCCGCAAAAGTACTGCCGTAATCTTAATTGTGCGGGTAACGCTCACCCGCGCATTCCCCGCTTCCCTGCGAAATCGCTTTTTGCCGCTTATACTTGTGGCTACTGCGGACATGTCAGGGAGGTGTTAAATGAAAAAGCTCACCGAAAAACAGAAATCCCGACTCTGGGAGGATCGACGCAACGTGAATTTTCAGGCCAGCCGGCGGCTGGAGGGCGTCGATATTCCGCTAATCAACCTTACTCCCGAAGAAGCCCTGGCGCGTATTGCGGCGTTAAGGAGCCACTATGAGCGATAAATTTGGTGAGGGCCGGGATCCTTATCTTTACTCCGGTCTGCAGGTCATGCGTAACCGCTTAGGTATCCGCCAGGCACAGCGCCTTGAGCAGGCGGCGTGGGAGCTGACCGCGCTACGCGCGGCAACCATCGAACTCGGGCCACTGGTGCGCGGCTTGCCTCATCTCTGCGCGATTCATCGCCAGCTCTATCAGGATATTTTCGACTGGGCGGGACAACTGCGTGAAGTGGATATCTATCAGGGCGACACCCGTTTCTGCCATTTCGCCTATATCGAAAAAGAGGGGAACACGCTCTTTCAGGCCCTGGAAGAGGAAGGCTATCTGGTGGGGCTTGCTCAGGATAAATTCATTGAACGTCTCGCTCATTACTACTGCGAAATTAACGTCCTGCATCCTTTCCGAATCGGCAACGGCCTGGCGCAACGCATTTTCTTTGAACAACTGGCTATTCATGCTGGCTATACGCTGGACTGGCGTGATATTGCCGTCGATGTATGGAACCAGGCCAACCAGAGTGGCGCAATGGGCGACCTTTCTCCACTGCAGACGATATTTCGTAAAGTGGTAAGCGAAGCTGCGGAAACTGAGTAGAATAGCGCGGTTCTTTGTTCCCGGAGCCGCTATGATCCTGCTTATCGATAACTACGATTCTTTTACCTGGAATCTGTACCAGTATTTCTGCGAACTTGGGGCAGAAGTGCAGGTCAGGCGTAATGACGAGCTGACGTTAGCGGAAATTGTTGCGCTGGCGCCCGCGAAAATCGTTATTTCGCCGGGGCCCTGCACGCCGAATGAGTCCGGGATTTCGCTGGCGGTTATTCGCCACTTCTCCGGCAAGACGCCAATCTTAGGCGTTTGCCTGGGCCACCAGGCGATAGCCCAGGTTTTCGGCGCCGCGATCGTGCGGGCGGCCAAAGTCATGCACGGGAAAACGTCCCCCATTAGCCATCGTGGCCAGGGGGTATTTCGTGGCCTCAATAATCCGCTAACCGTGACCCGCTACCACTCCCTGCTGATTGACCCGCTAACGCTGCCTGAATGCTTTGAGGTGACCGCTCGCAGCGAGGAGGG
The DNA here is from genome assembly GCF_040065315.1 of Klebsiella sp. CN_Kp100. Lineage (NCBI taxonomy): Bacteria > Pseudomonadati > Pseudomonadota > Gammaproteobacteria > Enterobacterales > Enterobacteriaceae > Klebsiella > Klebsiella sp. CN_Kp100. The sequence goes on along the minus strand of NZ_JBEAIJ010000030.1, from coordinate 19,982 downwards.
TGAGATCATGGGCATTCGCCACCGCGAATTCGACCTTGAGGGCGTGCAATTTCATCCGGAGAGCATTCTCAGCGAACAGGGCCACCAGCTGCTGGCAAACTTCTTCAATCGGTGATTTGTAGTTGCCATGGGTTGATTTTTTATGCATATTTTGTGATTAGATTATCATAATCACTATCGCATAACGAAGAGGGATGGGCACGACATGGCAACTGAACAACCGGCGATCACCCGCGCGACATTCGATGAGGTTATTTTGCCAATTTATGCACCGGCGGAATTTATTCCGGTGAAGGGCAAAGGAAGCCGGGTATGGGATCAGCAGGGGAAAGAGTACGTTGATTTCGCCGGGGGTATTGCCGTGACTGCGCTCGGACATTGCCATCCGGCGCTGGTGGCGGCACTCCATGAACAGGGTGAAAAGCTGTGGCATACCAGCAACGTTTTTACCAACGAACCGGCCCTGCGCCTGGGGCGTAAGCTGGTTGATGCGACGTTCGCCGATCGCGTCGTGTTTATGAACTCCGGAACCGAAGCCAACGAAACGGCTTTTAAGCTGGCGCGCCACTATACCGTCACTCGCCATAGTCCGTACAAAACCAAAATTATCGCCTTCCATAACGCGTTCCACGGTCGATCGCTGTTTACCGTCTCCGTCGGCGGGCAGCCGAAATATTCCGATGGCTTTGGGCCTAAACCGGCCGATATCGTTCACGTGCCGTTTAACGATTTACACGCGGTGAAAGCCGTGATGGACGATCATACCTGCGCGGTGGTGGTCGAGCCGATTCAGGGAGAAGGCGGCGTGACCGCAGCGACGCCGGAATTTCTGCAAGGCTTGCGCGCTCTGTGCGACCAGCATCAGGCTTTGCTGGTCTTTGATGAAGTTCAGTGCGGTATGGGGCGCACGGGCTCGCTGTTTGCTTATATGCACTATGGCGTGACGCCGGATATTCTGACCAGCGCCAAGGCGCTGGGCGGCGGTTTCCCTATCAGCGCGATGCTGACCACCCATGACATCGCCAGCGCGTTCCACGCCGGTTCTCATGGTTCGACCTACGGCGGTAACCCCCTGGCCTGCGCGGTGGGCGGAGCGGCGTTCGATCTGATTAACACACCGGAAGTGCTGGACGGCGTCACCGCGAAGCGCGAGCTGTTTGTTGAGCACCTTCAGCAAATTGACGCGCGGTTCGATCTGTTCAGCGATATCCGCGGCATGGGGCTGCTTATCGGCGCCGAGCTTAAGCCGCAGTATCACGGGAAAGCGCGCGATTTCCTCTACGCCGCCGCAGAGGCTGGCGTCATGGTGCTCAATGCCGGACCGGACGTGATGCGCTTTGTACCGTCGCTGGTGATTGATGATAGCGATATTGCTGAAGGCATGACGCGCTTTGCCAAGGCTGTTGAGCGGGTGCTCAGCGCTTAGTGGCGCGCAGCCAGATGCCATGATGCGGACGCTGACGCCATGCCACCGATGAAATAGTGTGCATGGTGTTCAGATGCCCGAGGATGCGCTGCAGATGCTGCTCCATTGTACTGAGCGGGCCGCGAGGAACCTCCGCATCCTGCGCCTCCATGATATTCACATCCCCTGCGCTGCCCGGCCCATCGGAATCCAGCCGCTGCTGGCAGCGCTGGAGCGCAATCTCGCAGGACTCCAGATAACGTTGCGCCAGATCTGGCGTGAGCATATTGTGCTCGCGCGCCAGGGTGGTCATGGCGTTGATATGCTCGACAATAAACTGGCTGTGGGTAACCCACAGCTTCATATCTTCCAGATAGTGCGAGTTAAAACCGGGTTCCTGCATTGCCTGATTCAGCGAGTTAAACAGCGCGTTATGCGCCTGGTTGACGCGCATTCGCTGATAGGCCAGCGCCGGGGCCTGATGGTCGTCGCTGAGGATCAGCCTGATAGCATCCTGATCGGCTTCCAGCGCATCGTGGGCATTTTTGCGCAGCAGGCCGCTTTGCCATTGCGGCCATAGCCAGACCATACCCCCGAAGGCGATCAGGCAGCCAATCAGCGTATCAATCAGCCTGGCAACGATAAACTGTTCGCCGTTCAGGGTGAGTAGCTGCAGGGTATACACTGCCGTTACCGTAAATCCGACCATCGCCCAGCCGTAGTTCTTGCGGATAATCAGATAGCTTAACAGCGTGATAAAGAGCATCGCGGTCAGCGTATAGCCTTCAGGGACGTGAAAGTGCAGCGTCAGTCCGGCAATGACCAGCCCGGCAATGGTTCCTGCAGCCCGGTGGACGATGCGTACTCGGGTGGCGCCGTAGCCGTTTTGCGTCACGAACAGAACCGTCATCAGGATCCAGTAGGGTTTTGGCAGGTTTAGCGCGCTGCCCATCAGGCTGGCGACGCTCAGCATCACGCTGATACGCGCCGCATTTCGTAAGGCCGGCGACTTAAGCGACAGATAGTTTTTCAGGGCAGGCAGCAGCGGCAGGCGACGGGTTTTATCCGCCATCAGGTTACGCGCGTACAGCGGCCGCTGGGTGCGCAGAACCCGGGCAATACGGCTGAAATGCCAGGCGCAAAACTGCCCGACCGGGTTATCGGGATGCTGCCAGGCGATTTTTTCCAGCGCACCGATCTGTTTATCCATCTGAAAGCGCTGAGGATAACGATGGTAAAGGAGATCGTCCGCCAGCACCCGCAGGCGGGCGGCAACGGTTTGCGCGTTCCAGCGAATCACCGCTTCCGCATGGCTGCGCTCCACCAGTTTTTGCACCTCTTCCGGCTGATGAAGGCTGACGGAAATATGCTCCTGCAGGTCCAGTCCAACCTGGAATGCGCGCAGCAGGCGTTTATGATCGCTGCGCTGGTTGGCCGCCAACATATGCATCTGCTGATAGCACTGGGTTATCAGATCTACCACCTTTTGCTGTCGATTAAGCAGCGGCGGCAACGATGTTGAGGGGTCCGTATGCTGGGTAAGCAGACTGTATTTGGCCTCGCAATAATTGGCCAGCTCGCGATACAGCAGACTTAAGGATTCGCGCAGCGGCTGTTCGCGCCAAAGCCAGAACCAGATCCAGTTAAAAACGCCATACCATAACGTCCCGAGCGCGTAGATCAGCAGCGGCTCCCAAATCGGCATGTTGCCCGCGAGACTGAGCGTAAATATAGCCGCGATAAGCGAGGCGGGCAGCAGCCTTGCGTGCAGCGAGCTGATTTCGGCCGTGACGCCGAGGATGAGCGCCAGACCCGTGAGGATCAGCGGCAAAGGTATTTCTCGCTGCAGAAGGAGTTGAACGATCAGGCTACTGCCGGCAAACAGGCAGCCGCCGATAATCAGGCGTTTAAAGAAACGCTTATGCGGTGTATCCAGCCCGGCAACGTTGCAGCAGGCGGGAACAAGAGAAAACAGCAGCCCCTGCTGTAGATGACCGAACAGAAGCCCTATCGCAACCGGCAGACACAACACCAGCGTTTGCCGCAGTGCATAGTTGACTTCCGGGTGGTAAATCAGCCTGCGCCACATGAGGGGAAAACAAAAACGGCGTATTGTCAGGCAATACGCCGTTTTACCGACTTAACGGGTACCGTAGACGACGATAGTTTTACCGTGTGCCGAGATCAGGTTTTGATCTTCCAGCATTTTCAGGATGCGGCCAACGGTTTCGCGAGAGCATCCGACAATCTGACCGATTTCCTGGCGGGTAATTTTAATTTGCATACCGTCCGGGTGGGTCATCGCATCCGGCTGTTTTGCCAGGTTCAGCAGCGTCTGGGCGATACGACCAGTCACGTCGAGGAAAGCGAGGTTGCCCACTTTTTCCGACGTAACCTGCAGACGGCGCGCCATCTGCGAAGAGAGACGCATCAGGATATCCGGGTTAACCTGGATCAGCTGACGGAATTTTTTGTAGGAGATTTCGGCCACTTCACATGCGGTTTTCGCACGTACCCAGGCGCTACGCTCCTGACCTTCTTCAAACAGGCCTAATTCACCGATGAAATCGCCCTGGTTGAGGTAAGAGAGGATCATCTCTTTACCTTCTTCATCCTTGATGAGTACAGCCACGGAGCCCTTAACGATGTAGTACAACGTTTCTGCTTTTTCACCCTGGTGGATCAGCGTGCTCTTTGATGGGTACTTATGAATGTGGCAATGAGACAAGAACCATTCAAGGGTAGGGTCTGTTTGCGGTTTGCCAAGCACCATGCGCGGTTATCCTCTGTTATAAGCTATCTCCGGGTGCCGACACTACACGGCATCCGGGCATGCAATCGTATTGAATCCCTATACCTGGGAATCCGGCTGAAAGTGTTCTGCAGCCTGTAATGTGAACTCCTCTGCATACATGCAGTACATCAATGTATTACTGTAGCATCCAGACTGTTTTAGCATAGCTTTCGCCGCATGTCTCCTGGTGTCTCGCTTCAGCATGACCCAGGTCGCCTTCCGTTGCGAGAATTGTTATCTACGCGTAATCTGTCAGGAAAATTACAGCCCTGGAGTTAAATTTATGCAAGCGCGAGTGAAGTGGGTTGAAGGGTTAACCTTCATCGGTGAGTCGGCTTCTGGCCACCAGATTCTGATGGACGGTAATTCCGGGGATAAAGCGCCCAGCCCGATGGAAATGGTGCTGATGGCGGCAGGCGGGTGCAGCGCGATTGACGTGGTTTCCATTTTGCAGAAGGGGCGTCATAACGTCACCAACTGCGAAGTTAAGCTGACCTCGGAGCGTCGCGAAGAGGCGCCGCGTCTGTTTACCCATATCAATCTGCACTTTATCGTGACCGGTAAGGAGTTGAAAGACGCGGCCGTTTCCCGCGCCGTTGACCTGTCGGCGGAAAAATACTGCTCGGTGGCGCTGATGCTTGAGAAGGCGGTAAACATTACTCACTCTTATGAAGTGATCGAAGGATAAACGGAACCGACCCCGGTAGGTTATGTTGCCGCCGGGGCGATCGCAGCTAGCTTATTTTCTTGCCTTCCATCAGCCGTTCAACCAGCGGCGCCATAATCAGCTCCATCGCCAGCCCCATTTTTCCGCCCGGTACCACCAGCGTGTTCATATGTGAGATAAACGAACCCTGAAGCATCGCCAGAAGCCACGGAAAATCGATATTTTTCAGGTTGCGGAAATGAATCACCACGAAGCTTTCATCCAGGGAAGGGATGGCTTTGGCCGCAAAGGGATTGGACGTATCCACCGTGGGTACGCGCTGGAAGTTGAGATGGGTGCGCGAAAACTGCGGGGTGATAAAGTTGATGTAGTCCTCCATTGAGCGGACCACCGAGTCCATCACCGCCTCCCGAGAGTGGCCGCGTTCGCTGGTGTCGCGGATAAGCTTCTGGATCCACTCAAGATTGACGATGGGCACCACGCCGACCAGAAGGTCGACATGGTTTGCGACGTTGTGCTGCGGCGTCACGACGCCGCCGTGCAGGCCTTCGTAAAACAGGACGTCAGTCGGCTCGGGCAGCGGCTGCCAGGGCGTGAAGGTCCCCGGAACCTGGTTCCACGGCACGGCTTCGTCATAGGTATGCAAATACTTGCGCGACTGGCCTTTGCCGCTTAGCCCATACTCAGAAAACGTCTGTTCCAGCAGGCCAAAGTCGTTGGCCTCTGGGCCGAAGTAGCTGATATGTTTGCCCTGATCCCGCGCTTTGCGGATCGCCATGTCCATTTCCGGGCGGGTGTAGCGGTGAAAGCTATCCCCTTCGACTTCAGCGGCATGCAGATTCAGCTGGGCGAAGATTTTGCGGAAAGCGAGGCTGGTGGTTGTGGTACCCGCGCCGCTGGAGCCCGTGACGGCAATCACCGGATGTTTGGCAGACATAACAACTCCCTGGATAAACGATAGTGTGTGCCGCCTTAGCCGTGAAACTGCTTGCGGGGCATGATGTTGACCGTCTCGTGCAGCTCTGACCATACCAGCACGGCCTCTCCGCTTTTTAGCTGCTGTTTTACGTCAGAGACTTTATCAACCAGCGAACGTTCATGTTCACCATAATCGGTGCCTTCGCGCAAGACAAAACTTTCGATCAGGCTATCCAGCGTTTCGGGAGCGAGCTCTTGCCAGGGTATGATCATAATTTTCCTCCTAACCAGCGGGTTAGCCAATCCGGAATGCGTCTTTCAAGCCACATCTCTGGCTTACGCAAGGTACCGCCGACGAACCCAACGTGCCCGCCGTGCTCCGTCAGCTGATACTCGACATTCGCCGGCAATTGTTCCTGCGGCGGTATCGAGTGATGGTCCATAAAAGGGTCGTCTTTTGCGTGAATAATCAGCGTGGGCTTCGTGATATCGCTTAAGCGCGGCATGGCGCTGCACTGGCGATAATAGTCCAGCGCATCGGCAAAACCGTGGATCCTCGCGGTGATGCTGTCGTCAAATTCGCGGATACGGCGCATGCTTTTTAGCTGACGTAAATCGACGGGCAGAGAGCCAGGATAGGCTTTTAGCTTACGTGCGGCGTTGGCTTTTAGCAGATTAAGCAAATAGCGCTGATAAACGCGTGAGAAACCTTTATCCATATGATAGCTACAGGCTTCCAGCATAAACGGAGCCGAGACGATCACCGCGGCATCGACCGGAATATCGTCGCCTTCTTTTGCCAGCAGGCAGCCCAGCATATTGCCCCCGAGCGAATATCCTACCGCTGCGGTCGGGGCCGAACCGTATTCGCGCTGGAGCCAGCGCAGAAACCAGGAGCCGTCTTCCGTTTCGCCCGAATGGTAGATGCGGTTATTTCGGTTGGGTTCGCCGCTACAGCCGCGAAAATGCATCACCACGCCCAGCCAGCCGCGCTGCATTGCCGCATGGATAAGTCCGTGTGCGTAAGGGCTGTGCAGGCTGCCCTCCAGACCATGAAATACCACTAGTCTGGGTTTATGGCGTGCCTGAGAAGGATCTTCACTCCAGGCCAGATCGACAAAGTCGCCATCCGGCAGTTCAAGACGCTGCCAGTGGGGAGTGAAACGGAGTTTGCGACGGATTAGCCGCGGCAACATGGTTTGCAAATGACGATTGCCTACGCCGCGCATCGGATGAAACTGCTGCGAGTCGTTTTCCGGGGGCGTCATTTCTGTAGGAGTGATATCAACCATAGCACCAGAGCAATTAATAATCTTTATCCATACTATACCGCGCATGAAGTACGCAGGTTAGCCAATATGTGGTCTTGCGGCTAATCGGTAGGCAGGTTACGTGTAAAAAGCCGCGGAGAGAGAGGTAAACAGGCGGGTTTCCCCGCCTCGCTGTAGCGCATGTTGCCGCTAGCCTTCCTGCAGCATCTGCTCCAGCTGTTCCTGCGCATCCAGCCAGGCCATTTCACACTCTTCGAGGCCGGACTTTGCGCTGGCCTGCTGCTGTAAACATTCGGTAAGCTCTGCTTTACGGCTTTGATCGTACAGGCCGCTGTCGCCGAGCTTCTCTTCCGCCTGCGCCAGCTGGGCGTTGAGCTTCTCCATCTCTTTTTCCAGACGGATAATCTCTTTACGCAGCGGCTGGGTTTGCGTACGCAGCTCGGCTTCGCGGCGTTTCTGATCTTTACGCGCCTGGGCGCTGTTGCCGTTTTCTTTCGGTTCTTCCGATGCCTGGCTTTCCAGCTTTTGCGAGTCGCTCAACCACTGCTGGTAATCTTCGAGATCGCCGTCGAAAGGTTCGACTTTGCTATCGTGCACCAGATAAAGATCGTCGGTAGTGGAACGAATCAGATGGCGGTCGTGGGAGACCACCACCAGGGCGCCTTCAAAATCAATTAACGCTTCAGTTAGCGCCTGGCGCATGTCGAGATCGAGGTGGTTGGTCGGTTCATCAAGCAGCAGCAGGTTAGGGCGTTGCCAGACGATCAGCGCCAGCACCAGGCGCGCCTTCTCGCCGCCGGAGAAACGCTTTGTCTCTTCGTTGACTTTGTCGCTCTGGAACCCGAAACCGCCCAGATAGTCGCGCAGTTTCTGCTCCAGCTCTTGCGGCGCCAGGCGGGCAAGATGCTGGAGCGGGGATTCGTCCGCGCGCAGGAATTCAAGCTGGTGCTGAGCAAAGTAGCCAAGCTTGATGCCTTTCGCCAGGCCAATTTCACCGCGCAGCGGCTGTAGCTCGCCGGCCAGCAGCTTAATCAGCGTGGATTTACCCGCTCCGTTACGCCCCAGCAGACCGATGCGCGACCCTGGAACCAGATTCAGCTTGATCGAATCGAGAATGACGCGCTCGCCATAGCCGGCGCTGACTTTTTCCATCTTCAGCAGTGGATTGGGCAGGCTTTCCGGCGCACGGAAGCTAAAGTGGAACGGATTATCAACGTGGGCAGGGGCGATGAGCTCCATACGCTCGAGCATTTTGATACGGCTTTGCGCCTGCTTGGCTTTGGTCGCTTTCGCGCGGAAACGATCGATATAGCTCTGCAGATGGGCCACGCGCTGCTGCTGGCTCTCATACATCGCTTGTTGTTGGGAAAGGCGGGTTGCGCGCTGCACTTCGAAAGAGCTGTAGTTGCCGGTGTATTCGAACATCGTTTGCTGTTCGATATGAATAATTTTGTCGACGATTGGGTCAAGGAAGTCGCGATCGTGGGAGATCAGGATCAGCGTGCCGCTGTAGCTTTTAAGCCACTTCTCCAGCCAGATTACCGCGTCGAGGTCGAGGTGGTTAGTCGGTTCATCAAGCAGTAGCAGATCGGAACGGCAAATAAGCGCCTGGGCGAGGTTAAGACGCATGCGCCAGCCGCCGGAAAAGTCGCTCACCGGCCTCTCAAGCTGTTCATTGCTGAAACCGAGGCCGTGCAGCAGGCTGGCCGCGCGGGATCTTATGGTCCAGGCATCGATGGCATCCAGCTTACCGTGGACCGTCGCAATGGCATGTCCGTCATTTCGTTCGTTGGCCGCGTGCAAATCCGCCTCCAGCTTGCGGAATTCGCGATCGCCGTCAATAACATAGTCTATAGCCGGCTGAGGAAGGGCCGGCGTTTCCTGGTTAACCCAGGCCAGCTGCCAGCTACCGGGAAAAGTCATCGAGCCGCCGTCGGCGCTAATCTCGTTTTTCAAAAGCGAAAGCAGCGTGGATTTACCGCAGCCGTTTTTACCCACCAGGCCGACTTTTTGCCCTGGGTTGATGGTGGCGCTGGCGTTGTCCAGCAGGACGCGTACGCCGCGACGAATTTGTAACGAGGAGAAAACAATCATAAGGCGCCGTATGTTCTGACTATGTTAATTTGTCATTATGATAATGTAGTGTGGAGCGAATCGCTCAACCGGGCCGCAATGGTAGCCCAAAATGAAGACGATACACAAAGTCATTCTGGTTGCGTCGGGACGCAGCCGCTGCACAGGCCGCCAGAAGACGTTCGGGAGGGGAATGATGTCTCAGACAGCGAAGGTTTTGCTGCTGTATGCCCACCCAGAATCTCAGGATTCCGTGGCCAACCGGGTTTTGCTTGAACCGGCCTTACAGTTGTCGAATGTTACCGTGCACGATCTTTACGCGCACTATCCGGATTTTTTTATCGATATCGCCCATGAGCAGGATCTCCTGCGCCAGCATGAGGTGATTGTTTTTCAGCATCCGCTTTATACCTGGAGCTGTCCGGCGCTGATGAAAGAGTGGCTGGATAGGGTGCTCAGCCGTGGTTTTGCCAGCGGGGCGGGAGGGAACCAGCTGGCGGGAAAGTACTGGCGTAGCGTGATTACCACCGGGGAGCCGGAGAGCGCCTATCGACGCGATGCCCATCGCTATCCAATAAATGACATTCTTCGCCCTTTCGAACTGACCGCCAGCATGTGCCGCATGCACTGGATAAGCCCGATTATCGTCTACTGGGCGCGGCGGCAATCGCCTGACGATCTGAAAAGCCGCGCTCATGCCTACCGCGACTGGCTGGCTAATCCTGTAACGGCTGGAGGTACAAATGGCGGGAGCTGATTTACTGCTGGCCGGGGTGTTATTTCTGTTTGCCGCGGTGGTGGCGGTACCGCTGGCGGCGAGGCTGGGTATTGGCGCCGTGCTGGGGTATCTGCTGGCCGGTATCGCCATTGGCCCCTGGGGGTTAGGGTTTATCAGCGATGTTGATGAAATCCTTCACTTCTCAGAATTAGGCGTCGTCTTTCTGATGTTTATTATTGGGCTGGAGCTGAATCCGTCCAAGCTCTGGCGGCTAAGAAGCTCAATTTTCGGCGTAGGCGCCGCGCAGGTCGCTTTCAGCGCGCTCATTCTTGGCGGCTTGCTCATGCTTAGCGACTTCTCATGGCGCGCAGCGGTGGTGGGCGGACTTGGGCTGGCGATGTCTTCAACCGCGATGGCGCTGCAGCTGATGCGTGAGAAAGGCATGAGCCGCAGCGAGTCCGGGCAACTGGGATTCTCCGTACTGCTGTTTCAGGATCTGGCCGTTATCCCGGCCCTGGCGGTGGTGCCCCTGCTTGCCGGTTCAGGTGACGACCACTTTAATTGGCTCACCATCGGGATGAAGGTCCTGGCCTTTGGCGGGATGCTGGTTGGCGGCCGTTTTCTGCTGAGGCCGGTGTTTCGTTTTATCGCCGGATCCGGCGTGCGGGAGGTCTTCACCGCAGCGACGCTGCTGCTGGTTCTTGCATCGGCTTTATTTATGGATGCGCTCGGTTTGTCGATGGCGCTGGGGACCTTTATCGCCGGCGTTCTGCTGGCCGAGAGTGAGTATCGGCACGAACTGGAAATCGCTATTGAGCCCTTTAAAGGGCTCCTGCTCGGGCTGTTTTTTATTTCCGTTGGCATGGCGCTGAACCTTGGCGTGCTCTATACCCACCTGCTATGGGTAGCGGCCAGCGTCGCAATACTGGTGTCGGTAAAAGGCGTCGTGCTGTATCTCCTTGCGCGGGTGTACGGCCTGCGTAGCGCAGAACGGGTGCAGTTTGCCGGAGTGCTGAGCCAGGGGGGAGAATTCGCTTTTGTGCTGTTCTCATTACCCGCCTCGATGCGCCTTTTTCAGAACGATCAAATGGCTCTACTGCTGGTGACGGTGACATTGTCGATGATGACCACGCCGCTGTTGATGAAGCTAATCGACAAAATACTCTCTCGCCGATTCAATCAATCCGAAGAGGAGGGCGAGGCTCCGTGGGTCGAAGATGATAAACCGCAGGTCATTATCGTTGGTTTTGGGCGCTTTGGTCAGGTGATTGGCCGCCTGCTGATGGCTAACAAAATGCGTATTACGGTGCTGGAGCGCGATATCAGCGCGGTCAATCTGATGCGCCAATATGGCTATAAGGTCTACTTTGGCGATGCGACGCAGCTGGAGCTCCTGCGCTCGGCAGGAGCCGAAGAGGCGCAGTCGATCGTCATTACCTGCAATGAGCCGGAAGATACCATGAAGCTGGTCGAGATGTGTCAACAACACTTTCCACATCTTCATATTCTGGCGCGAGCGCGAGGACGCGTCGAGGCGCATGAACTGCTGCAGGCGGGAGTGGCGCAGTTTTCTCGTGAAACCTTCTCCAGCGCGCTCGAGCTAGGGCGTAAAGCGCTTATCTCGCTAGGCATGCACCCTCATCAGGCGCAGCGCGCGCAGCTGCATTTTCGGCGTCTTGATATGCGAATGTTGCGTGAGTTAATGCCGGTTCATAGTGATACTCTGCAGATATCCCGCGTGCGCGAAGCCAGGCGCGAGCTGGAGGAAATTTTTCAGCGTGAGATGCAAAAAGAGAGCAGACAGTTAGACGGCTGGGATGAATTTGAATAAAGGTAAATGATATGGCTGTGCGTAAACGTTTTATTGCCGGGGCGAAATGCCCGGCGTGCCAGGCTCAGGATTCGCTGGCGATGTGGCGTGAGAATAATGTCGATATAGTTGAGTGCGTTAAGTGTGGACACCAGATGCGAGAGGCGGATAAAGAGGTCCGCGAGCATGTTCGCAAAGAAGAGCAAGTGATAGGCATTTTTCATCCGGACTAGCGTTATCGGGCGGCTTTTTTTAAGCTAAAGGGTACACGGCTGCAGAATTCCGCTACAATCTGCGCCACTATTCTTCCCATGCTCAGGAGATATCATGAAAGTAGCAAAAGACCTGGTGGTCAGCCTGGCCTATCAGGTACGTACAGAAGACGGTGTGTTGGTTGATGAGTCTCCGGTAAGCGCGCCGCTGGACTACCTGCATGGTCACGGTTCCCTGATTTCCGGCCTGGAAAGCGCGCTGGATGGTCACGAAGTGGGCGACAAATTTGACGTAGAAGTCGGCGCTAATGACGCGTACGGCCAGTACGACGAAAACCTGGTACAGCGCGTTCCTAAAGACGTGTTTATGGGCGTTGACGAGCTGCAGGTTGGCATGCGCTTCCTCGCGGAAACCGATCAGGGCCCGGTACCGGTAGAAATCACCGAAGTGGGTGACGAACACGTTGTTGTTGACGGTAACCACATGCTGGCTGGCCAGAATCTGAAGTTCAACGTTGAAGTTGTCGCGCTTCGCGAAGCAACGGCGGAAGAGCTGGAACACGGTCATGTACATGGCGCTCACGGCCACGATCACGGTCACGGCCACGATCATGACGGTTGCTGCGGTGGTCACGGCCATGACCATGAACATGGCAAAGGCGGCTGCGGCGGTAACGGCGGCTGCGGTTGCCACTAATTCCTTCGCGCTAGCGTTCTGGAATAGAAAAAAGCGGGGAGACCCGCTTTTTTTACGTCTTAATAGTGCGGTGGAGGCGTTTCTTCTGCCTGTGAAGCCATATGCGAGGGCTGAGTAGCTTTCAGCTTTTCCACCATCAGGCGCATATGTTCGCGCATCCTGGCCATTTCTATCTCGTGGGCGGTGACGGTCTTGTTGAGGTCTTCAATGGTGATTTCCTGAAACGCCAGTCTGCTCTCCAGCTCCGCAAGGCGAGTCTCTAAAGTGCTATCGTGCATGAGTAACCTCTTCTGTCTGATCCTGCGGGCGGATTCTACTGAAGTTTCAGCATTCACGCAGCATCGTTACGCCTGACAGGAAACTAATTCATACAAAAATAGTCTGAAATGAGGCGATATTCAGGTACGTCTGTATGTTGATTTGTTCTGCAACGTTCTATAGTACGTTTTTTGTTTTTTATGATAACCCTGGGGTGAGATGCCCCGGCCCTGGAGAAATGGATGAAATCACTGTTTAAAGTAACGCTGCTGGCGACCACAATGGCCGTCGCCCTGAATGCACCGCTGACCTTTGCTGCTGAAACTGTGACCAAAGCAGCCACCGAAGCGAAAGCGGCACCTGCAACGGACAGCAAATCGGCATTCAAAAATGACGATCAGAAATCTGCATATGCGCTGGGTGCATCGCTGGGACGTTACATGGAAAACTCCCTGAAAGAACAAGAAAAACTGGGCATCAAATTAGATAAAGCTCAGCTGATTGCCGGCGTTCAGGACGCTTTTGCCGATAAGAGCAAGCTGTCCGATCAGGAGATCGAACAGACTCTGCAGGCGTTTGAAACTCGCGTAAAAACCGCTGCCCAGCAGAAAATGGAAAAAGATGCTGCTGAGAATGAGGCAAAAGGTAAAGCTTATCGCGATGCCTATGCGAAAAAGCAGGGTGTGAAAAAAGCGAATTCCGGTCTGCTGTACAAAGTAGAGAAAGCGGGTACGGGCGAAGCGCCGAAAGACAGCGATACCGTTGTTGTTAACTACAAAGGTACGCTGATCGATGGTAAAGAGTTTGATAACTCTTACACCCGTGGCGAACCGCTGTCCTTCCGTCTGGACGGCGTAATCCCTGGCTGGACTGAAGGCCTGAAGAACATCAAGAAAGGCGGTAAAATTCAGCTGGTCATTCCACCGGATCTGGCTTACGGCAAAACCGGCGTACCGGGTATCCCGGCTAACTCCACTCTGGTATTTGATGTAGAGCTGTTGGACATCAAACCGGCTCCGAAAGCGGACGCCAAGCCTGAAGCCGCGGCCGAAGCGCCAGCCGCTGACGCGAAGAAGTAATCTGGCTCAAGCCGCCGCCTCCAGGGGCGGCGGCTTTTTTATTGAGGGCAGATATAATTAAAACTGGAAAGAACCTCAGGCGCTGTATTACTTTAGATAGATTAATAATGATGATGAGCCTGCCCTGACGATAACGACAGGCTCCTGAAAAGGAGTGCTTTTTTCCATGTCCAGGTCGCTTTTAACCAACGAGACCAGCGAGCTTGATTTGCTGGATCAACGTCCTTTTGACCAGACCGACTTCGATATCCTTAAATCCTATGAAGCGGTAGTGGACGGGTTAGCGATGCTCATCGGTTCCCACTGTGAAATCGTACTGCACTCATTGCAGGACTTAAAATGTTCCGCTATTCGTATCGCCAACGGTGAACATACCGGCCGTCAGATCGGCTCGCCAATTACCGACCTTGCGTTGCGCATGTTGCACGATATGACTGGGGCCGATAGCAGCGTTTCCAAATGCTATTTTACTCGCGCCAAAAGCGGCGTACTGATGAAATCAGTGACCATCGCTATCCGCAACCGTGACCATCGGGTTATTGGCCTGCTGTGCATCAACATGAACCTTGACGTGCCGTTCTCGCAAATAATGAGCACCTTTATTCCGCCAGAAACGACAGAAGTGAATTCACAGGTCAACTTTGCTTCATCGGTTGACGACCTGGTTGCACAGACGCTTGAGTTCACTATTGAAGAGGTGAATGCCGACCGCAACGTTTCTAACAACGCCAAAAATCGTCAGATCGTTCTGAACCTCTATGAGAAAGGGATCTTTGATATCAAAGACGCCATTAATCAGGTAGCGGATCGGCTGAACATCTCTAAGCACACGGTATATCTCTATATTCGTCAGTTCAAAAGCGGAGATTTCCAGGGGCTGGATAAATAATGCGTTTTGCCATTACGGTGACGGGGCCGGCTTATGGTACGCAGCAGGCCAGCAGCGCACTGCAGTTTGCCCGAGCCGTGTTGCAGGAAGGCCACGAATTGCTCAGTATCTTTTTCTATCGTGAAGGCGTCTACAATGCGAATCAGCTAACTGCCCCCGCCAGCGATGAGTTTGATCTGGTCCGGGCCTGGCAGGCATTACATGATGAACACGGCGTCTCCTTACATATCTGTGTAGCCGCAGCTTTACGCCGTGGCATAACCGATGCACAGGAGGCGCAGCAGCTGAGTTTGCCAGCGTATAATTTGCAGCCGGGCTTTACGCTGAGTGGATTAGGTGCGTTGGCGGAAGCTGCCTTAACCTGCGACCGGATGGTGCAGTTCTGATGAAACGCATAGCCTTTATTTTTTCGTCCGCACCCCATGGCTCAGCATCGGGCAGGGAAGGGCTGGATGCCCTGCTGGCGACATCCGCACTGACGGAAGAGATTGGCGTCTTCTTCGTCGGAGATGGCGTATTTCAGCTCCTTCCGGATCAGCGGCCAACCGCAGTGCTGGCGCGCGATTATATCTCTACCTTTAAACTCCTGTCGCTATACGATATTGAACAGTGCTGGATTTGCGCGGCTTCAGCGCGCGAGCGCGGCCTGACTTCCGCCACGCCGTGGGTCGTGGACGGTGAATGGCTGGAGCCAGAGGCTCTGCGCGCCCGGCTGGACGATTTTAACGTGATACTGCGTTTCTGAGGTCTGAATGCTCCACACATTAAGCACATCCCCCTGGCACGCCGACATTGCGGCTATGCTCCGTTTGATAAAAGAAGGTGACGAGCTGCTGCTGCTGTCGGACGGCGTTATCGCCGCTGTCGCTCAAGGCCGTTTCCTTGAAATCCTGCAATCTGCCCCCATATCCCTCTACGCTCTGCAAGACGATATCGAAGCCCGCGGGCTGGCTGGTCAAATTGCGGACAGTGTCGTCAGGGTTAGCTATACTGATTTCGTCAGACTTTCAGTCAAACATGCCGGTCAGTTGTCCTGGTAATGGCGGGATTGTTGTATATTTCTTGACACCTTTTCGGCACCGCCCTAAAATTCTGCGTCCTCATATTATATGAGGCGATTTATTACGTGTTTACGAAGCAAAAGCTAAAACCAGGAGCTATTTAATGGCAACAATTAACCAGCTGGTACGCAAACCACGCGCGCGCAAAGTTGCAAAGAGCAACGTGCCGGCGCTGGAAGCCTGCCCGCAGAAACGTGGCGTATGTACTCGTGTATATACCACCACTCCTAAGAAACCGAACTCCGCACTGCGTAAAGTTTGCCGTGTGCGTCTGACTAACGGTTTCGAAGTCACCTCCTACATCGGTGGTGAAGGTCACAACCTGCAGGAGCACTCCGTGATCCTGATCCGTGGCGGTCGTGTTAAAGACCTTCCGGGTGTTCGTTACCACACCGTTCGTGGTGCGCTTGACTGCTCCGGCGTTAAAGACCGTAAGCAAGCTCGCTCCAAGTATGGCGTGAAGCGTCCTAAGGCTTAATGGTTCTCCGTTAAGTAAGGCCAAACGTTTTATATTAATGTCAAACTAAACTCTTAGAGTTTTGGACAATCCTGAATTAACAACGGAGTATTTCCATGCCACGTCGTCGCGTCATTGGTCAGCGTAAAATCCTGCCGGATCCTAAGTTCGGATCAGAACTGCTGGCTAAATTTGTAAATATCCTGATGGTAGATGGTAAAAAATCTACTGCAGAAGCAATCGTATACAGCGCGCTGGAGACCCTGGCTCAGCGCTCTGGTAAAAATGAACTGGAAGCATTCGAAGTCGCTCTCGACAACGTTCGCCCGACTGTCGAAGTTAAGTCCCGCCGCGTTGGTGGTTCTACTTATCAGGTTCCAGTTGAAGTCCGTCCGGTTCGTCGTAATGCTCTGGCAATGCGTTGGATCGTTGAAGCTGCTCGTAAACGTGGTGATAAATCCATGGCTCTGCGTCTGGCGAACGAACTTTCTGATGCTGCAGACAACAAAGGTACTGCAGTTAAGAAACGTGAAGACGTTCACCGTATGGCAGAAGCCAACAAGGCGTTCGCACACTACCGTTGGTAATCCCTTCGGAGTCTTAGTCACCAGGCGGGCGCTTCAGGTAAGTCGCCCGTTTTGGATAACTTAACTGAACGCCTAAAGAAATAAACGAGGAATCAAATGGCTCGTACAACACCCATCGCACGCTACCGTAACATCGGTATCAGTGCGCACATCGACGCCGGTAAAACTACTACTACCGAACGTATTCTGTTCTACACCGGTGTAAACCACAAAATCGGTGAAGTTCATGACGGCGCTGCCACCATGGACTGGATGGAGCAGGAGCAAGAGCGTGGTATTACTATCACCTCCGCAGCGACTACTGCATTCTGGTCAGGTATGGCTAAGCAGTATGAACCGCATCGCGTAAACATCATCGACACCCCGGGGCACGTTGACTTCACTATCGAAGTAGAACGTTCCATGCGTGTGCTTGATGGTGCAGTAATGGTTTACTGCGCAGTTGGTGGTGTTCAGCCTCAGTCTGAAACCGTATGGCGTCAGGCAAACAAATATAAAGTTCCGCGCATTGCGTTCGTTAACAAAATGGACCGTATGGGTGCGAACTTCCTGAAAGTTGTTGGTCAGATCAAAACCCGTCTGGGCGCGAACCCTGTTCCGCTGCAGCTGGCGATTGGCGCTGAAGAAGCGTTCACCGGTGTTGTTGACCTGGTGAAAATGAAAGCCATCAACTGGAACGAAGAAGATGCAGGCGTAACCTTCACCTACGAAGATATTCCGGCAGACATGCAGGAACTGGCCGAAGAATGGCACCAGAACCTGATCGAGTCCGCTGCTGAAGCTTCTGAAGAGCTGATGGAAAAATACCTGGGTGGCGAAGAACTGACTGAAGAAGAGATTAAAACTGCTCTGCGTCAGCGCGTTCTGAACAACGAAATCATCCTTGTAACCTGTGGTTCTGCGTTCAAGAACAAAGGCGTACAGGCGATGCTGGATGCGGTAGTTGACTACCTGCCATCCCCGGTCGACGTTCCTGCGATCAACGGTATCCTGGACGATGGTAAAGATACTCCTGCTGAGCGTCACGCTAGCGATGATGAGCCGTTTGCTGCTCTGGCATTCAAAATCGCTACCGACCCGTTCGTGGGTAACCTGACCTTCTTCCGCGTGTACTCTGGTGTGGTTAACTCTGGTGATACCATCCTGAACTCCGTGAAAGCTGCTCGTGAGCGTTTCGGTCGTATCGTACAGATGCACGCTAACAAACGTGAAGAGATCAAAGAAGTTCGCGCGGGCGATATCGCTGCTGCTATCGGTCTGAAAGACGTTACTACGGGTGATACTCTGTGTGATCCTAACGCGCCGATCATTCTGGAGCGTATGGAATTCCCTGAGCCGGTAATCTCTATCGCTGTTGAACCGAAAACCAAAGCTGACCAGGAAAAAATGGGTCTGGCTCTGGGCCGTCTGGCTAAAGAAGACCCGTCTTTCCGCGTATGGACTGATGAAGAATCTAACCAGACTATCATCGCCGGTATGGGTGAGCTGCACCTCGACATCATCGTTGACCGTATGAAACGTGAATTCAACGTTGAAGCGAACGTCGGTAAACCTCAGGTTGCTTACCGTGAAGCGATTCGCGCGAAAGTTACCGATATCGAAGGTAAACACGCTAAACAGTCTGGTGGTCGCGGTCAGTATGGTCACGTCGTTATCGACATGTACCCGCTGGAGCCGGGCTCTAACCCGAAAGGTTACGAGTTCATCAACGACATTAAAGGTGGTGTAATTCCTGGTGAATACATCCCGGCCGTTGATAAAGGCATCCAGGAGCAGCTGAAAGCTGGCCCTCTGGCTGGTTATCCGGTAGTTGATCTGGGCGTGCGTCTGCACTTCGGTTCTTACCACGACGTTGACTCCTCTGAACTGGCGTTTAAACTGGCCGCTTCTATTGCCTTCAAAGATGGCTTTAAGAAAGCGAAACCAGTTCTGCTTGAGCCGATCATGAAGGTTGAAGTAGAAACTCCGGAAGAGAACACTGGTGACGTTATCGGTGACCTTAGCCGTCGTCGCGGTATGCTGCGCGGTCAGGAATCCAACGTGACTGGCGTTGTGATCCACGCTGAAGTTCCGCTGTCTGAAATGTTCGGATATGCAACTCAGCTGCGTTCTCTGACCAAAGGTCGTGCTTCTTACTCCATGGAGTTCCTGAAGTATGATGATGCGCCGAACAACGTTGCTCAGGCCGTAATCGAAGCCCGTGGTAAATAAGCCGCAGGGTTAAAACCAAAGTCCCGTGCTCTCTCCTGAAGGGGAGAGCACTATAGTAAGGAATATAGCCGTGTCTAAAGAAAAATTTGAACGTACAAAACCGCACGTCAACGTCGGTACTATCGGCCACGTTGACCATGGTAAAACTACTCTGACCGCTGCAATCACTACCGTTCTGGCTAAAACCTACGGTGGTGCTGCTCGCGCATTCGACCAGATCGATAACGCGCCGGAAGAAAAAGCTCGTGGTATCACCATCAACACTTCCCACGTTGAATATGACACCCCGACTCGCCACTACGCGCACGTAGACTGCCCGGGCCACGCCGACTATGTTAAAAACATGATCACCGGTGCTGCGCAGATGGACGGCGCGATCCTGGTTGTTGCTGCGACTGACGGCCCGATGCCGCAGACTCGTGAGCACATCCTGCTGGGTCGTCAGGTAGGCGTTCCGTACATCATCGTGTTCCTGAACAAGTGCGACATGGTTGATGACGAAGAGCTGCTGGAACTGGTTGAAATGGAAGTTCGTGAACTTCTGTCTCAGTACGATTTCCCGGGCGACGACACTCCGATCGTTCGTGGTTCTGCTCTGAAAGCGCTGGAAGGCGACGCTGAGTGGGAATCTAAAATCATCGAACTGGCTGGCTTCCTGGATTCTTACATTCCGGAACCAGAGCGTGCGATTGACAAGCCGTTCCTGCTGCCGATCGAAGACGTATTCTCCATCTCCGGTCGTGGTACCGTTGTTACCGGTCGTGTAGAGCGCGGTATCATCAAAGTTGGTGAAGAAGTTGAAATCGTTGGTATCAAAGACACTGCTAAGTCTACCTGTACTGGCGTTGAAATGTTCCGCAAACTGCTGGACGAAG
>NZ_JBEAIJ010000029.1:0-103605 GCF_040065315.1 Klebsiella sp. CN_Kp100 | reverse complement strand
CATGTCACTTTGAGTGCCCACACAGATTGTCTGATAAATTGTTAAAGAGCAGTGCCGCTTCGCTTTTCGCTGCGGCGCGGGGTGTGCATATTACGCTTTCCCGCTTCAGAGTCAAGCATTTATTTTCGCTTTTCTCTGTCGGAACTCATCGCTGAGCCTATCGACCCGGCGGCTTATTTGCCGTTGTTCCGTGTCAGTGGAGGCGCATTATAGGGAGTAATTTCAAAGTGACAAGCGGTATTTTCAAAAAAAAACTCACCCGCTTAATTTTCAGCCAAATCGCCAGCAGGAAAGAGATTATTGCCTGGTTTTTAAACAAAAACGAGCCCCAGGGGCCCGTTTTTGCTGTTTTGTGATTTACTGCACTGCCACTATCCGGTCATCTTTCACAACCAGTTGCACTGCTTTACCCGGTATCAATTCACCGGAGAGGATCTGCTGCGCCAGCGGGTTTTCGATCTGTTGCTGGATAGCACGTTTCAGAGGACGTGCGCCATAAACAGGATCGTATCCATTTTCGCTCAGCAATTTCAGCGCTTCATCAGACATGTGGACTTCGTAGCCGCGTTCCTCAAGTCGTTTATACAACCGCTGCAGCTGAATCTGCGCGATAGAAGCAATATGTTTTTCACCCAGCGGATGGAAGACAACCACTTCGTCAATACGGTTGATAAACTCTGGACGGAAGCTTTGACTAACCACGCCCAGCACCATCTCCTTCATATGGCCATAATCCAGTGCCCCAAAGCGTTCCTGAATAAGGTCGGAGCCAAGGTTAGAAGTCATGATGACCACCGTATTACGGAAGTCGACCGTTCTCCCCTGCCCATCGGTCAAACGTCCATCATCCAGCACCTGCAGCAGAATGTTAAAGACATCCGGGTGCGCTTTTTCCACTTCATCCAGCAGGATGACAGAATAAGGACGACGACGGACCGCCTCGGTCAGATAGCCGCCTTCTTCATAGCCCACGTATCCCGGAGGCGCCCCAACCAGACGTGAAACGGAATGTTTCTCCATAAACTCTGACATGTCGATACGTACCATTGCATCGTCGCTATCGAACATAAAGTTGGCCAGAGCTTTACAGAGTTCTGTTTTACCCACCCCGGTAGGCCCAAGGAACAGGAACGAGCCAATCGGCCTGTTAGGATCGGATAAACCAGCACGGCTACGGCGAATCGCATTAGATACTGCTTCCACCGCTTCGTTCTGACCAATAACGCGGCTATGCAAATCCTGCTCCATACGCAGCAGTTTCTCACGTTCACCTTCAAGCATTCTGGCCACCGGAATACCCGTCCAGCGAGCCAGCACTTCCGCGATTTCGGCATCCGTTACTTTGTTACGCAGCAGGCGCATCGTTTTGCCTTCAGACTGCGTTGCCGCCGCCAGCTGTTTTTCCAGCTCAGGGATCTTGCCATACTGTAGCTCGGACATTCGCGCCAGATCGCCGACACGACGCGCCTGCTCAATGGCGATTTTAGCCTGTTCCAGTTCAGCCTTAATGGTCTGAGTGCCGGAAAGCGAGGCTTTTTCAGCCTTCCACTCTTCCTCTAATTCTGAGTACTGACGTTCTTTATCCGCCAGTTCCTCATTTAGCATATCCAGTCGCTTAATGCTGGCGTCATCAGACTCTTTCTTCAGCGCCTGCTGCTCCAGCTTGAGCTGGATGATACGGCGGTCGAGCCGGTCCAGCTCTTCCGGTTTTGAGTCAATCTGCATCCGAATGCTGGAAGCGGCTTCATCGATCAGGTCGATGGCTTTATCCGGCAGCTGTCGATCGGCAATATAACGATGGGACAGCGTGGCTGCCGCCACAATCGCCGGGTCGGTGATCTGCACGTGATGGTGCAGTTCGTACCGTTCTTTCAGACCACGCAAAATCGCAATGGTATCCTCAACAGTCGGCTCCGCCACGAATACTTTCTGGAAACGACGTTCCAGAGCGGCATCTTTCTCAATATACTGCCGGTATTCATCCAGCGTTGTGGCACCCACGCAGTGCAGTTCACCGCGCGCCAGCGCCGGTTTCAGCATGTTGCCGGCATCCATTGCACCGTCTGCTTTACCTGCCCCCACCATCGTGTGCAGCTCATCGATAAACAGGATAACGTTACCTTCCTGCTTAGCGAGATCGTTCAGTACGCCTTTTAAGCGTTCTTCAAACTCACCGCGGTATTTGGCACCCGCCACCAGCGCGCCCATATCCAGCGCCAGAACTCGACGGCCCTTCAGCCCTTCCGGCACCTCGCCGTTAACGATCCGCTGCGCCAGCCCCTCAACAATGGCCGTTTTACCTACGCCAGGCTCACCGATGAGCACCGGGTTATTTTTGGTACGACGCTGCAGAACCTGAATCGTACGACGAATTTCTTCATCACGACCGATGACCGGGTCAAGCTTGCCCTGCTCGGCACGCTCGGTCAGATCGACGGTAAATTTTTTCAATGCCTGACGTTGATCTTCGGCACCCTGATCGTTCACGCTTTCACCTCCGCGCATTTGTTCAATCGCCTGACTCACGTTGGCGGTTGTTGCTCCGGCAGATTTTAAAAGGTCGGTCAGCGTACCGCGTGATTCAAGCGCAGCCAGAACGAATAGTTCTGACGAAATAAAGTTGTCCTTTCTCTTTTGCGCCAGCTTGTCGCAAAGGTTCAGAATACGCACTAAGTCCTGGGACGGTTGAACATCACCACCGGTACCTTCCACCTGCGGCAAACGGCTTAGCGCCTGTTCAATATTCGTGCGTAGCTCTCCGGCGTTGATGCCAGCCGAAGTTAATAAAGGACGTACCGATCCCCCTTCCTGATTCAGCAAGGCGCTCATAAGATGAAGAGGTTCGATGAATTGGTTGTCGTGCCCAAGCGCAAGGGACTGGGCATCGGCAAGAGCAAGCTGGAATTTATTGGTAAGACGATCCAGACGCATAACTCCTCCCATAACAGGTCAAATTTGCTACTGGAGATTAAATGAGGTCATCCCTCAATTATTCAAGGTTAAAGACCTGAACTATGCAAAAATAAGTTTGCCTTCTGGATCGTCTTAGTTCGGCAGGTTATATCAGCCAGATGAAACTTGCCATACGACCCGTCATCTTGTCGCGGCGATAAGAGAAAAAATCATCCTTTTCGCTGAGGGTACAGCGGTCACCGCCGTAAATCTGCTCAACGCCAACGCCCGCCAGACGCTGACGAGCCAGTTGATAAATATCAGCAAAATATTTTTCACCCGCGGGACGAAATGCACGTTCCGCCAGGGCATCTTTTGCCATAAAAGCTTCCCGCACTTCCGGGCCGACCTCAAACGCATCCGGCCCAATGGCGGGCCCAAGCCAGGCCATGATATTTTCCGGTTTATCGGCGAAACAGGCGATGGTTTCTTCCAGTACGCCTTCGCACAGCCCTCGCCAACCGGCATGCGCAGCCGCAACTTCAGTACCCGCGCGGTTACAAAAAAGCACCGGCAGGCAGTCAGCGGTCATCACCGCGCAGACCGTCCCCGGCACATTGCAGTACGAAGCATCCGCTCGCTTTGACTCGTACGGTCCGCCATCGAGTCGCAAAACTGCCGTACCGTGAACCTGCTCCAGCCATACCGGATATGACGGCAGGCCGCCAGCGGCGAACATACGCCGACGGTTCTCTTCTACGTGCTGTAGATTGTCTCCACAATGGGCGCCGAGATTAAGTGAATCGTATGGCGATAAACTTACCCCGCCAACGCGCGTGGAACTACAGGCAGCCACGCCTTCCGGCATCGGCCATTGCGGTACAATCAGTTTAGTCATAGCCAGTCGATATCGTCTTTATGGGCTTCAAAATCCGCGCGCATGGCATCAATCAAATCCACCATGTCCTGTGGAATTGGCGCATGCCATTCCATCTCAATTCCGCTGATCGGATGGTATAAGCGTAGCATGGTGGCATGCAGCGCCTGACGATCGAACTTCCGCAGGGCAGCGATGAACTCTTCGGATGCCCCTTTGGGCGGACGCGGGCGACCGCCGTAGACCTGATCGCCCACCAGCGGGTGAGTAATGTGCGCCATATGTACGCGAATCTGGTGCGTACGGCCGGTTTCCAGGCGCAGGCGCAGCCGAGTATGGATGCGAAAATGCTCCATAATCCGGTAGTGTGTTACCGCCGGTTTTCCCATGGGATGTACCGCCATATGCGTACGCTTGGTCGGGTGGCGGCTAATCGGTTCTTCAACCGTTCCGCCAGCCGTCATATGACCAATCGCCACCGCCTCATACTCGCGGGTGATTTCGCGCAGCTGCAGGGACTCCACCAGTCGGGTTTGCGCCGGAATAGTCTTCGCGACCACCATCAAACCGGTGGTGTCTTTATCAAGACGGTGCACAATCCCCGCACGCGGCACGTCAGCAATGGCCGGATAGTAGTGCAACAGCGCATTCAGCACAGTACCGTCAGGGTTACCCGCGCCAGGATGCACAACTAAATCGCGCGGTTTATTAATTACGAGGATGTCATCATCTTCATAAACGATATTGAGCGGAATATCCTGTGCCTGGAAACGAACTTCTTCTTCGATTTCAACATCGATAGCAATCGTCTCCCCTCCCAGAACTTTCTCTTTCGGCTTGTCGCTGACGCTGCCGTTTACCAGCACTCTCTGGTCAAGGATCCATTCTTTTATGCGCGAACGCGAATAATCCGGGAACAATTCGGCCAAAGCCTGATCTAAGCGTTGTCCGAGTTGATTTTCGGACACCGTTGCGTTGAGTTGTACTCGTTGTGCCATATACAGCTTCTTCGTTTTAACGTTGGGTTTTACGGCTTTGCCGTTTAATATAGTGTGCTATTGTAGCTGGTCTTAATCGGGAGCAGGAACAGAGATTCTCCCGCATAAACATTTTGAGGAAGTCAAAACGTCATGACGCGCATGAAATACCTGGTGGCAGCAGCCACACTGAGCCTGGCTTTGGTGGGTTGCTCTGGCTCAAAGGAGGAGGTGCCCGATAATCCGCCGAATGAGATCTACGCGACCGCTCAGCAAAAGCTGCAGGACGGTAACTGGAAACAGGCAATAACGCAACTGGAAGCGTTGGATAACCGTTATCCCTTTGGACCTTATTCCCAACAGGTGCAGTTGGACCTGATTTATGCGTACTACAAAAACGCAGACCTGCCGCTGGCTCAGGCAGCCATCGATCGCTTTGTACGCCTGAACCCTACGCATCCTAACATTGATTACGTCATTTATATGCGTGGTCTGACAAATATGGCGTTGGATGACAGTGCGCTGCAGGGCTTCTTTGGCGTCGATCGCTCCGATCGCGACCCACAACACGCGCGTGATGCCTTTAACGACTTCTCCAGGCTGGTCCGTGGCTATCCTAACAGTCAGTACTCTACCGATGCTTACAAGCGTATGGTGTTCCTGAAGGATCGCCTGGCGAAGTACGAGCTGTCAGTGGTCGATTACTATACCGATCGTGGCGCATGGGTTGCAGTAGTTAACCGCGTCGATGGCATGCTGCGTAATTACCCGGATACGCAGGCCACCCGTGATGCGCTACCGAAGATGGAAAATGCCTACCGTCAGATGCAAATGAACGCTCAGGCTGACAAGGTTGCGAAGATCATTGCGGCTAATAGCAAGAACACCTGATAGTCGGTCGCTAAACAAAACGGCAGCCCAAGGGCTGCCGTTTTTTTATTCGTTAAATAGTTTAGCTGAAGCGGTTTAGCCCCGAGTTAACTCATCAAATATGGCTCTCTTTCTGCCATTCGACAAGTAAAATCTCGCCTGTTCCTGTCCTTTCTCACAAAACAGATTCGTTGACAAAAAGTGACAATAAAATGTGATTTAAATCACGCTTTTTGACATTAGGCGAGGTATGCTGAATTCACCAAGACGGGAAAGACAAGAGGTAAAATTTATGACAATGAACATTACCAGTAAACAAATGGAAATTACTCCGGCAATTCGCCAGCACGTCGCAGACCGTCTCGCCAAACTGGATAAATGGCAAACTCACTTAATCAACCCGCATATCATCCTCTCTAAGGAGCCGCAGGGTTTTGTCGCTGACGCAACCATCAATACGCCGAACGGTCACCTGGTTGCCAGCGCACGGCACGAAGACATGTATGCCGCAATCAACGAATTGATCAACAAGCTGGAACGGCAGCTAAATAAAGTGCAACACAAAGGGGAAGCCCGCCGCGCCGCCACATCGGTGAAAGAGGCAGGCTTTGTGGAAGAAGAAGAGTAATCCTTAACTTAAGCTTGTGTCATGCCACGCGCCTTCGGGCGCGTTTTTTATTGACAGAGTGAAAACAGTACAGGTACTGTAATCCCCACTAACTCAAGGAATTCATCGTGAAACTCATCCCGTTCTTCTTCGCATTCTTTTTTACCTTCCCCTGAATGGGAGGCAATTCGTCGTGTGATAAAGAATGCGAAGACGAACAATAAGGCCTCCCAAAAGGGAGGCCTTTTTTATTGATAATCAATAACAAGAAAGGCAACACATATGACCGAGGAAAACCCATTACTGGCCCTACGCGATAAGATCAGCGCTCTGGATGAAAAACTGCTGGCGCTGCTGGCGGAACGCCGCGGCCTGGCCGTAGAGGTTGGAAAAGCCAAGCTGGCATCGCACCGGCCGGTGCGGGATATCGACCGCGAGCGCGATCTGCTTGAACGCCTGATGACGCTGGGAAAAAAACACCATCTTGATGCCCACTACATCACACGCCTGTTTCAACTCATTATTGAAGACTCGGTCCTTACCCAGCAAACGCTGCTCCAGCAGCATCTGAATAAAATTAATCCGCACTCTGCACGCGTCGCGTTTCTCGGGCCCAAAGGTTCATACTCGCATCTTGCGGCTCGTCAGTATGCCGCCCGCCACTTTGAACAGTTTATCGAAAGCGGCTGCGCTAAATTCGCGGATATCTTTGAGCAAGTGGAAACCGGTCAGGCTGATTACGCCGTCGTCCCTATTGAAAATACCAGTTCTGGCGGCATCAATGATGTTTATGACCTTCTGCAGCACACCAGCCTATCTATCGTTGGCGAGCTGACGCTGCCTATCGATCACTGCGTGCTGGTTTCAACATCCACCGATGCGCAACAGATTACGACGGTCTACAGCCATCCGCAGCCGTTCCAGCAGTGCAGCCAGTATCTAAGCCGCTATCCGCACTGGAACATTGAATATACCGATAGCACGTCTTCGGCGATGGAAAAGGTCGCTCAGGCAAAATCGCCAACCGTTGCCGCTCTGGGCAGCGAAGCAGGCGGAGCGCTGCACGGTTTGCAGGTACTGGAACATTGCCAGGCTAACCAGACGCAAAACATCACCCGCTTCCTCGTTCTGGCGCGTAAAGCGGTGGAGGTCTCCGATCAGGTGCCGGCGAAAACCACTCTGTTGATGGCTACCGGCCAGCAAGCCGGGGCCCTGGTAGAAGCGCTACTGGTGCTGAGAAACCATAACCTGATTATGACCAAGCTGGAATCGCGTCCTATTCATGGCAATCCGTGGGAAGAGATGTTTTATCTGGATATCCAGGCCAACCTGGAGTCAATGCCAATGCGTAAGGCATTAAAAGAGCTGGCCGAGATAACCCGTTCAATGAAAGTGCTTGGATGCTATGCCAGCGAAAACGTGGTGCCGGTCGATCCGGTTTAACGTTCTGTAAACGGCAACTTCTTCATCCCTGCCACGGTCACCGGCAGGGTGAAGATCGCGCCGGAAAGCGGATATTTCGCCAGTTCTTCAGCATCCATATTCTCCCGCGTGGTCGTGATATAGAGCGTTTTCATATCCGCTCCGCCAAAGCACACCATCGTCGGGCAACGCACCGGTAGACGGTACTCCTCCAGTTGCTCGCCCGTCGGAGAAAAGCGCGCAATACGCCAACCGTCAAACATCGCGCTCCAGTAGCAACCTTCAGTATCGATGGCCGCGCCATCAGGAATGCCCTCACCGGGCTGAAAGCGACGAAAGACCTCGCGTTTACCCACCTCGCCCTGCTCATCCAGCGGTGTACGATAGATAACGGCATTGGGCGTATCCGAGGTATACATCCACCGCTTGTCTTCGCTAAATGCCAGACCGTTGGCGCCATGAATATCGCACTGGATAACCTGCGGAGAGAGATCGTTATCAATGCGCATCAAGAGCGCGCCGTTAAAATCTCCCGGCCCCCAGAAAGTCCCGGCATAAAAGCAGCCATCGCGATCGGTTCCGCCATCGTTAAAACGGGCTAATTGCGGATTACTGGGGTTATCGCAGACTTTTCGCTGCAGTAATCCATGAACATCGGTGAGCCAGATACCGCTACGTAAAGCGACGATAAAACCGCCCTTTTCGCGTAGTGCAAAACAGCCGGGCTCTTCGGGAAACTGCAGTACCTGATGATCGCCCGTCTGCACGTCGTAGCGATGAATCTCGCACTCCATAATATCGGCCCAGTACAATGCCTGTTCGGCTTCGCTCCAGGTCGGACATTCCGGTAAATGCCCGATGTAATCAAACAGCGGTTGTGGTTCAGCCATCGTTTTCATCCCTATAAAAAAAGCCAGCGGGTCACCCCTCTGGCTTTATTGTATACGTCTTTTAACACTTACTGCCGATTATCATTTGCCTGACGCAGCAACGTCCGGCTTTCGCTCTGGAAGCGCTGGGCATAATCACCGAACCAGTGCTCGACCTTACGGAAGCTGTCAATGAATGCCTGTTTATCCCCTTGTTCCAGCAGGCCGATAGCTTCACCGAAGCGCTGGTAGTAGCGCTTAATCAGCGCCAGGTTGTTTTCTGAGGACATAATAATATCTGCGTAGAGCTGCGGATCCTGGGCGAACAGCCGGCCAACCATCGCCAGTTCAAGGCGATAAATCGGTGACGACAGCGCCAGAAGTTGCTCAAGTCGCACGTTCTCTTCGGCCAGGTGCAGGCCATAAGCGAAGGTGGCAAAGTGGCGCAACGCCTGAATAAAGGCCATGTTCTGATCGTGTTCGACGGCGCTAATACGATGGAGCCGCGCGCCCCAGACCTGGATTTGTTCCAGGAACCACTGGTACGCCTCAGGCTGGCGGCCATCGCAATACACCACGACCTGCTTCGCCAGGCTGCCGCTGTCAGGCCCAAACATGGGGTGTAATCCCAATACCGGTCCGTTATGCGCGGCCAGCATCGCCTGTAGCGGTTCCGCTTTCACCGAGGCCAGGTCGACCAGAATGCAGTCCGCCGGCAGCGGCGGCAGTTGCGCAATCGTTGCCGCTGTTGTGTGAATCGGTACGCTGACGATGACCATTCCGGCATCGGCGACGATCTCCTCGGCCCGAGACCAGTCGTCTTTCTCGAGGATACGCACCTGATATCCGGAAAGCGTCAGCATTTTTTCAAACAGTCGCCCCATTTGCCCACCGCCGCCGACGATCACTACCGGACGCAGATTCGGATAAAGCGTTTTAAAACCTTTATCGTTCTCGCTGGAGTAAGACTCACGCATGACGCGACGCAAAACATCTTCGATAAGATCCGGCGGAACCCCTAGCGCCTCAGCCTCCTCACGGCGGGAAGCCAGCATCGCCGATTCACGTTCAGGGACGTAAATCGGCAGGCCGTATTGGCTTTTAACCTCTCCGACTTCCGCTACCAGCTCCAGGCGCTTAGCCAGCAGTTCCAGCAGCGCTTTATCGACTTCATCAATTTGATCGCGTAACGCGGTCAGTTCAGCAACCATATAATCCTCTTACGCCAGACGAGCCGCCAGATGGCCTCGCAGATCCTTATCAAGTTCGCGGAGCAACGCATCGGTGGTTTCCCAACTAATGCAGGCATCGGTCACGGAGACACCGTATTTCATATCGCAACGCGGCTGCTCAGAGGACTGGTTTCCTTCGTGGATATTGCTCTCAATCATCAGACCAATAATGGAACGATTACCATCTTTAATCTGCGCGACGACGGATTCAGCAACCGCAGGCTGGCGGCGGTAGTCTTTATTAGAATTCCCATGGCTGCAATCTACCATCAGAGAAGGTTTCAGTCCCGCCTGAGTCATCTCTTTTTCGCACTTCGCGACATCTTCCGGGCCGTAGTTGGGCGCTTTACCGCCACGCAGAATGACGTGTCCGTTTGGATTGCCCTGCGTTTGCAGCAGACACACCTGACCGGCCTGGTTAATACCGACGAAGCGGTGCGGCATTGCGGCAGCGCGCATGGCGTTAATTGCCGTTGCAAGGCTGCCATCGGTGCCGTTTTTAAAACCGACCGGCATCGACAACCCGGAGGCCATCTCGCGGTGAGTCTGAGATTCTGTCGTACGCGCGCCGATGGCGGACCAGCTAAACAGATCGCCGAGGTATTGAGGACTGTTAGGATCCAACGCTTCCGTCGCTAACGGCAGCCCCATATTGACCAGCTCAACCAGCAGACGACGCGCAATCTTCAAGCCGCCTTCTACATCAAACGAACCATCCATATGCGGATCGTTAATCAGCCCTTTCCAGCCAACGGTGGTGCGGGGTTTCTCAAAATAGACGCGCATGACCAGATAGAGGCTATCGCTGACCTCTTCGGCAAGGGCTTTAAAACGACGAGCGTACTCAATGGCGGTTTCAGGATCGTGAATCGAACAAGGACCACATACCACCAACAGGCGCGGATCGCGACCGGCGATGATGTCAGAGATGGTCTGACGAGACTGCGCGATCTGCGCTTCCTGCTCAACGCTCAGAGGGAATTCAGCTTTCAACTGATCCGGAGTGATCAAAACCTGTTCGTCAGTAATATGTACGTTATTCAGCGCGTCTTTTTGCATGATTGCGATCCTGTATAGCTCGTTTGCGATAGTTATTGCCTCAGCGAGGATGACGTAACGATACCATATGAAGTAAAGATTTCAATCCATATTCCGTAAATTTTACTTTACATTTATAAATTAAATCGCGCCAGATTCACTTCATAATGTACAATTATATTTACAACAAGCATGCAGGTTCAGCACTTCCCCTCTTTTCACTCCATTTTTTTACGAAAAATCCTGGTGAGAATTATCTTAAAGCGGCGGGGCTGGCTAATGACGGTTTTCAGCAATAATGCTATTCTTCGCCCGGGTTTCAGCAATCTGCATCCCCCGCGCTATGACAACCTGACGGATCCGTAATGACAGTTCTTCACCGTCTCTTTTTGACTTTAGTACTATCGCTCGTGGGTATCTCTGCTGTTGCCTCCGAACCGTCTGAAAATGTTCGGACGATCGTTTCGGGAATCGTGACCTATACACGCTGGCCGCAGTTATCCGGCCCGCCAAAGCTTTGTATTTTTTCGACATCACGTTATATCCATAGCCTGGCCGAAGAAGCACCGGAATTATTGCCTTATAAACCCGTGATTGTTCGTAATACGGAAGAAGCCTTACAGACGACCTGCGATGGTTTTTATTTTGGCAGTGAATCTCCGACTCAGCAGTCTGAATTTACAGCTAAATATGGAAACCGGCCCCTATTGCTTATTGCGGAACAAAACACCGATTGCTCTATTGGCAGCGCATTTTGCCTGCTTATAAACAATGAGAGAGTCAGATTTTCCGTAAATCTGGATGTACTGACGCACAGCGGCGTTCGGGTTAATCCGGATGTGCTGATGCTTGCCCGGAAAACATCACATGAATAAGGATTTTTCTCAGGCCCCGCGCCCCACATTTAAAAGAGCGCTACGCCGTATCAGCATGATAAGCGTTGTTATCTCTATGACACTGGTCTGGCTATTGCTCTGCGCCGCTTCCATATTCACACTCAAGCAATACGCACAAAAAAATCTGGAGCTCACCGCCGCCACGATGGGCCGTAGTCTGGAAGCCGCGCTGGTCTTTGGCGATAGCGCGGCGGCTGAAGATACCCTGGCCACGCTGGGCAAGCAGGGACAGTTTTCGCAGGCAATCCTGGTCGACGGTCGGCAGAAGCCCTTTGCCTCATGGCATAACGATGGCCTGGCCAGGCAGGATAAAGTCAGCGACGTTATCAGCAAATGGCTATTCCCGGAACCCACGGTACAACCTATCCTGCACCAGGGGAAAGTTATCGGTGAACTTCGTCTGACCGCGCTGGACAGGCTGATAAGCTATTTCCTCGGTATCTCAATTATTGTGCTAACCGGCAGCATTTTTCTCGCCTCATGCATTGCATTGCTGCTTACCCACTCGCTGCATCGCGGCATCGTGGCTGCGCTGCAGAGTATTACCGAGGTAGTCCATGATATCCGCGAAAATCGCCATTTCTCTCGTCGGGTCCTCGAAGAGCGTATTGAAGAGTTTCACCTCTTTGCCCAGGACTTTAATAGTCTGCTGGGCGAGATGGAGGACTGGCAGCGGCAGCTTCAGGCTAAAAATGCCCAGCTTCTGCGTAGCTCCTTGCACGATCCGTTGACCGGCCTGGCTAACAGAGCCGCTTTCCGCAACGTTATTAATTCGTTGATGAAAGACGAAACCGTCCATGGTAGTTCTGCGCTGCTGTTTCTTGACGGCGATAATTTCAAGCTCATTAACGATAACTGGGGCCATGCTGCCGGCGACAAGGTGTTAATTGAGGTCGCCAGCCGCCTGATGGCCTTTGTCGGCAAACAGCACCAGGCGTGGCGTCTCGGCGGCGATGAATTTGCCATTCTGCTGCGCAATGTTCATACAGAGGCTGAAGTTCAGGCACTCTGCAGCGCATTGTCGGAACAGTTTATCCCGCCGTTTAATCTCCACAACGGCCACACCGTCAGGCTGTCGCTGAGTATTGGTTACGCGTTAACCTGGGAACATGCCTCCGCGGAAAATCTGCAAGAACTTGCCGACCAAAATATGTATCGGATGAAACACCAGCGCTTACAGCGAACGCAAAAATAAAAGGAATCACCATGATCGGGAAATATTTTGCTCCTGCTTTACTGGCCGCACTTTTTCTAAGCGGCTGTCAGGCTCCGCAAGGAAAATTCTCTGCAGAACAAATTGCAGCAATGAAGTCATACGGCTTTACTGAAGCCAATGGCGACTGGTCATTAGGAATATCTGACTCCATATTATTCGACAAAAACGACTATCACCTGCGTGCCGATAGCAAACAGCAAATTCGCACTATGGCTTCGCGTCTGGCCACCACCGGAATTACCCATAGTCGTCTGGAAGGACATACTGATAATTACGGCGAAGACGCTTACAACGAAATGTTATCGCTTAAACGCGCGAACAGCGTTGCGGATGCCTGGGCCGAAGGGGCAAATATTCCGCGCACCAATTTGACCACTCGCGGGCTCGGGAAAAAGTATCCGATAGCCAGCAACGCTACCGCACAAGGACGCGCTGAAAACCGCCGCGTCACGGTGGTTATCAGCACGCCTTAAGCACCTATTCGACTGACTTAGCCTCTGTCATCGCCGTTGCTGCGCGCCAGCGCAGATAATCAACGGCGAGACACAGCGCGAGGCTAATCCCCATTAGCGGCAGCGCCAGCCCCAACATCACTGTGATAACGCCGATCGACAGACGAGCAGGCCATGCTAAGCCCAGCCACGCGTGGAGCAGCGTATTAGCCGGGTTAAAGGCCGAACTCGCGGGACGGCGTATCCACCACAAACGGTACCCCACCACGATCATCACGCAGAGCGCAATCCCGAATACGATAAGCAGTAGCTGATTGGCAAGCCCGAACAAAATTCCCATATGGAAATCCACGCCCCAGCGGGTAAGTTTAGCCATAAGCGGAAAGTCGGAAAAATGAGTGCGGTCCACGACCTGCATATTTGAACCATCGATCGCTACCGCATCAACCTGTGTCGGCCAGCTTCTGTCGATTTCATTTACCGTCCACGCGCGTCCGGAGGCCGACGGAGGACGAATCTCCAGCTTGCCTGCTTCCAGCCCGGACTTGCGAGCAGCCTGCAAGACCTCGTCAAAATCCTCTACGCGAGGTGGGATGTTCGTCTTCTCCATCGCCCCGTGTCTCATATGATGTTCCGCATGTGGATCCTGTATTGCCGGAGTGGCTCTTTCCAGCTGCGCGTTCACCTGCGGCGTCAACCAGCCAAAGGCGGCGCGCATCTTGTCGACGTTACTGCCCGCCCATTGTGACCAGGTCAAACCGGTCGCAGAGAATAACAGCATACCGATTAGCAGCGCCCAGCCGAGAGAAACATGCAGGCGACGGTTATTCTGCACTCTATTATTTATACGACGATGCGGTCGGGTCATCGACCACAGCGCGATCCCGCCAAGAGCGGCAACCCACATCCAGGAGGCTGCCAGCTCGCTGTACAGTCGGCCGAAGTTACCCAGCAGCAAAGAGCGATGGGCATAATCAATCCACTGCCGCAGCGGCAAAATACCGCTGGTGCCGTAAACCGGCATATCACCTGTCACGCGTAACGTCACCGGATCGACAAAAATTGCCCGCGTTTCAGACTCGCCAAGATTTGGATCAATAAACATCACTCGGGTAGTATCGCCAGCCATAATCCCCGGTCGAACCGCGTGCAAACGGAGGTTTCCCTGGACCGCCTCCATTGCTACGGTAATTTGCGCGCTCAGCGGCTGCTTTTCGCCGCTGAGCGTCCCCTCCAGAGTCTCTTTATAGAGCCAGCTTTCCAGCTGCGGGGTGGCGACATAGAGCGTACCGGTCAGAGCCGCCACGAAGATAAACGGTCCGATAAACAGTCCGATATAGAAATGAAGACGACGCAGCAGGTTCAGCCATGCCGCGCGCGAGGTGCAGGTAGTCATACTTTTCCTTTTTGAGAGCAAAAGAGAACGTTGCGCAGTGCGCACATGATTTTTTAGTTAAGGAAGCAAGCAGACTGTTGCGGCGGAGCGCGGGTATGAGGGTAAAGCCAGGGAAAGTAGTGCCAGTGTTTCCGTTCCGGACGGAAAACCGGTGCGCTATAGCGTCGAAGCACCAGGCTGATCAGCAGTACCAGCGCAAAAATCATCCCTGGCACGTGGGCTAATAGTACGCAGTAGCCGCAGGCTTCAGCATGATCGACCGGCATGCTGTGCGCGTGTTCCGCAATCGAGGCGTCAGTATGCATCATGGGCATCTGATGTGATGGCATCTCTTGCGTCATTTCCATCGTTAAATGGTGCATACCGCTCATCGGATCTTTTTGCAGCGCGACAGAGATCAGCGGCGCCACCACGATCAGCAGGATCGCAAACAGCGCCAGCCATGCGGCGTGCCGTTGTGATGCCGGGTGATGAAAAATAGTGCTGACCACGGTCCCTCCGAATGAGGGCCATATTGTAAATGATTCTCAATGAAATAGTTAAAATGAAGATAAAAAAAGGGCTGGCCCATCAGGCCAGCCCTCTCATTCAGGATGTCGCGAAAGCGAATCTTAGTTAAGACGCTCTTTGATACGAGCAGACTTACCGGTACGCTCACGCAGGTAGTACAGTTTAGCTTTACGTACAGCACCACGACGTTTGACAGAAATGCTGTCAACTACCGGAGAGTGAGTCTGGAAGACACGCTCAACGCCTTCGCCGTTGGAAATTTTGCGAACAGTGAATGCAGAGTGCAGACCGCGGTTACGAATAGCGATAACCACGCCCTCGAATGCCTGCAGACGTTTTTTGGAACCTTCAACAACCCATACTTTCACTTCCACGGTATCACCCGGACGGAAGGAAGGTACGTCCTGCTTCATCTGTTCTTGTTCAAGTTGCTTAATAATGTTGCTCATAATTTAATCTCTTATCCTGGGTAAACTGATATTGGGGGCTTACGCCATCCCATCATGTTTATGTTGCTGTTGCGCGAGTTCCTTTTTGAACTCCGCCAGCAACCTTGCTTGCTCTTCAGTCAGAGCCAGGTTTTCCAAAAGTTCAGGTCTTCTAAGCCAGGTTCGGCCCAGCGACTGCTTCAGACGCCAGCGACGTATCTCCGCATGGTTTCCCGACAGCAATACCGGCGGTACTTCCATACCTTCTAACACTTCAGGGCGCGTATAGTGCGGGCAATCCAGCAATCCTTCAGCAAACGAATCTTCGATTGCCGAAGCTTCATGACCCAGAACCCCCGGAATAAACCGGGAAACGGAATCAATCAGCGTCATTGCCGGTAGCTCACCACCGCTGAGAACGTAATCGCCGATTGACCATTCTTCATCAATTTCGGTCTGAATTACGCGCTCATCTACGCCTTCGTAGCGACCGCACACCAAAATCAGCTTCTGATTTGTTGCCAGTTCGCTGACGCCAGCTTGATCAAGCTTGCGTCCCTGAGGTGAAAGATAAATCACCTTTGCGCCTTCACCTGCCGCGGCTTTTGCTGCATGAATCGCATCCCGCAAAGGTTGCACCATCATTAGCATCCCCGGTCCGCCGCCGTAAGGACGATCGTCCACGGTACGGTGCCGGTCATGAGCGAAATCTCGAGGACTCCAGCTCTGGATGCTCAGCAGGCCATTTTTTACTGCCCGGCCAGTTACCCCGTAATCGGTAATTGCGCGGAACATTTCTGGAAACAGGCTAACGATACCTATAAACACAAGCCAATCCCCATAGTGCCGTTTTTTACCGTTTATTCGGAGAATTTAAAAACCAGGATCCCAATCTACTTCGATAGTACGAGTAGCGAGATCGACTTTCTTGATAACCTGCCCATCGAGGAACGGAACCAGCCGCTCCTTGATACCAAATGCATCTTTCAGGTTTGCCTTGATGACGAGAACGTCATTAGACCCGGTTTCCATCATGTCGATGACTTTACCGAGGCTATAGCCTTCAGTGGT
Source organism: Klebsiella sp. CN_Kp100 (assembly GCF_040065315.1). Taxonomy (NCBI): domain Bacteria; kingdom Pseudomonadati; phylum Pseudomonadota; class Gammaproteobacteria; order Enterobacterales; family Enterobacteriaceae; genus Klebsiella; species Klebsiella sp. CN_Kp100. Next base: position 86,852 of record NZ_JBEAIJ010000029.1, on the reverse strand, counting down.
CACTACCTGGCAGCCCATCAGGTCTTTCCAGTAATAGTCACCCTCTTCAAGCGCAGGCAGCTGCGATGAATCCACAACAATTTCGCAATTAGTCAATAGATTCGCTGCATCGCGATCGTCAATGCCTTTCAGCTTAATGACGATATCCTGATTGTGGTGGCGCCAGCTTTCCAGCTCAACAACCTGCCACTGACCCGCCTTCTGGATAAACCAGGGCTGATAGTCAAAAATGCTTTCGGCGTCTTCGGTGGAGGAAAACACTCTGAGCCAACCACGGATACCGTAGGAAGAACCCATTTTGCCCAATACAATCGGATCAACAGGTGCTTGTGCGGTGTGTTGCTTGCTCATCATGACCACCGTGACAGATTAAGCTGCTTTGTTAGCGGCTTTGATCAGCGCAGCTACGCGATCGGAAACAGTCGCGCCCTGGCCAACCCAGTGAGCGATACGATCCAGATCCAGACGAGTTCCTTCTTCGGTCGCAGAAGCGATCGGGTTGAAGAAACCAACGCGCTCGATGAAGCGACCGTTGCGTGCATTACGGCTGTCGGTAACAACAACCTGGTAGAACGGACGCTTTTTCGCGCCGTGACGTGCTAAACGAATAGTAACCATAACATCCTCTTGTGTGAATAAAACACCGGGCCCCATCGAGGAACGGAGCCCGGTGTCATATTAAAAGCCCGAAAATTTTACTGATTTCTGGGGAAATTGCAATCAGCAGTTATAAACTCTGCTGTGGAAGGGCACCGCAGATACCCTAAATTGGGTACCTGCGAGTAATTCATAGCCAGAGCGCGCCAACAATGGGACAGGAAAGGAGGGCGCGCCGGCAGCAATAGCTACAATACTATCGGCCTCCGGGGAAACCTGGCGGCATCATACCTTTCATTCCACGCATCATCTTCATCATGCCGCCTTTCGACTTCATCTTCTTCATCATGCGCTGCATATCGTCAAACTGCTTGAGCAGACGGTTCACATCCTGCACCTGCATTCCGCAGCCTGCGGCGATACGGCGCTTACGCGAACCTTTAATAATTTCCGGTTTAGCGCGCTCTTTCAGCGTCATCGAGTTGATGATGGCTTCCATACGCACCAGCACTTTGTCGTCCATTTGCGATTTAACGTTGTCCGGTATCTGCCCCATGCCCGGCAGCTTGCCCATCAGGCTGGCCATACCGCCCATGTTTTTCATCTGACGCAGCTGCTCAAGGAAATCGGTCAAGTCAAAACCATCGCCTTTTTTCAGCTTAGAAGCCAGCTTTTCAGCCTGCGCGCGGTCGACCTTACTTTCGATATCTTCGATCAGGGACAGGACATCGCCCATGCCGAGAATACGGGAAGCGATACGATCCGGATGGAACGGCTCCAGCGCTTCGGTTTTCTCGCCAACCCCGAGGAATTTAATCGGCTTGCCGGTGATATGACGAATCGACAGCGCCGCGCCGCCGCGGGCGTCGCCGTCCACTTTGGTCAATACAACACCGGTTAACGGTAGCGCTTCGTTAAACGCTTTCGCGGTATTCGCCGCATCCTGGCCGGTCATCGCATCGACAACGAACAGGGTTTCTACCGGATTAAGCGTTGCATGGACCTGCTTAATCTCGTCCATCATCGCTTCATCAACGTGCAGACGACCAGCGGTATCCACCAGCAGCACGTCGTAGAATTTGAGCTTCGCTTCTTTCAGCGCGGCATTAACGATATCAACCGGTTTCTGGCCAACGTCAGACGGAAAGAAATCGACGCTAACCTGCTCTGCCAGCGTTTCCAGCTGTTTGATCGCCGCGGGACGATAAACGTCAGCGGAAACCACCAGGACTTTCTTCTTGTGCTTTTCACGCAAGAATTTACCCAGCTTAGCGACGCTGGTCGTTTTACCCGCCCCCTGCAAACCGGCCATCAGAACTACGGCAGGCGGCTGCGCGGCTAAATCGAGCGCCTGGTTCTCTTCGCCCATCGCGGCAACCAGTTCGTTGCGCACGATTTTGACGAACTCCTGCCCCGGGGTCAGGCTTTTATTAACTTCATGACCAACTGCGCTCTCTTTTACACGGTTGATGAAGTCGCGAACCACAGGCAGAGCAACGTCCGCCTCCAGCAGCGCCATGCGCACTTCGCGCAGAGTATCTTTAATATTGTCTTCAGTAAGGCGTCCGCGGCCGCTAATGTTGCGCAGCGTACGCGACAAACGATCGGTTAAATTATCAAACATTGTCTCTCGCCTGAGGTGGAAACGGTCGGTCGCCGCAGCGACACAAAAACGGAATGGGCGCAGTATAACACGACATAAACGCGAATGTGCTGCAACGGTTGGAGCCAGACTCGCGTGACGTTATACTGCTTCTCTCTACTATTTAGTCAACAGTCGACGCGCATATGCCTGTTTTTGCTCTACTCGCCCTTGTCGCCTACTCCATCAGCCTCGCGCTGATCGTCCCTGGTCTGTTACAAAAAAACAGCAGCTGGCGGCGGATGGCGATTCTTTCCGCAACTATTGCGTTGATTTGTCACGCCTTTGCGCTGGAGTCACGCATTTTTCCCGGCGGCGAAAGCGGGCAAAACCTCAGCTTATTAAACGTGGGATCGCTGGTTAGCCTGATGATCTGTACGGTGATGACCATCGTCGCATCGCGCAATCGCGGCTGGCTGCTGCTGCCCATTGTCTACACCTTCGCCCTGATCAACCTCGCGTTCGCTACCTTTATGCCGAACGAGTACATCACGCATCTGGAAACCACGCCGGGGATGTTGGTCCACATCGGCCTGTCGCTCTTTTCTTATGCTACGCTGATTATCGCCGCGCTCTACGCTCTGCAGCTGGCGTGGATTGACTATCAGTTAAAGAACAAACGATTGACCTTCAGTAGCGAAATGCCGCCGCTGATGAGCATCGAACGTAAAATGTTTCATATCACCCAGATAGGCGTGGTGCTGTTAACCCTGACGCTGTGTACCGGGCTGTTTTACATGCATAACCTGTTTAGTGCGGAAAACATTGATAAAGCCGTACTCTCTATCGTGGCGTGGTTCGTTTATATCGTCCTGCTTTGGGGCCACTATCATGAAGGGTGGCGCGGACGCCGGGTCGTCTGGTTTAACGTGACTGGCGCAGGCCTGCTGACGCTGGCCTACTTTGGTAGCCGCGTATTGCAACAGTTCATGAGCTAAGTCTTTAAGGAATCCCTAGTGGAACATATCTCCACCACCACGCTGATCGTAACGCTGATCATCATGGTGGTTATCTCCGCCTATTTCTCCGGTTCTGAAACCGGCATGATGACGCTAAATCGCTATCGCCTGCGTCATATGGCCAAACAGGGTAATCGTCAGGCAAAACGCGTTGAAAAGCTGCTGCGCAAACCTGACCGTCTGATTAGCCTGGTCCTCATTGGCAATAATCTGGTTAATATTCTCGCTTCGGCGCTCGGCACCATCGTGGGTATGCGCCTGTACGGCGATGCAGGCGTTGCCATTGCCACCGGAGTTCTGACGTTCGTGGTGCTGGTATTTGCCGAAGTGCTGCCCAAAACCATTGCGGCGCTCTACCCGGAAAAGGTCGCCTATCCCAGCAGCCTTCTGCTCGCGCCGCTGCAAATACTGATGATGCCGCTGGTGTGGTTGCTCAACACCATCACCCGCATTCTGATGCGCATCATGGGCATTAAAACCGATATCGTCATTAGCGGGGCGCTCAGCAAAGATGAACTGCGTACTATCGTTAATGAATCACGCTCGCAAATCTCCCGCCGCAATCAGGACATGCTGCTGTCGGTTCTGGATCTCGAGAAAGTTAGCGTGGACGACATCATGGTCCCGCGCAATGATATCGTCGGTATTAATATTAACGACGACTGGAAGTCCATTGTCCGCCAGCTGACCCACTCTCCCCACGGCCGCATCGTGCTGTACCGCGACACCCTTGACGATGCCATCAGCATGCTGCGGGTACGCGAAGCTTATCGCCTGATGACGGAGAAAAAAGAGTTCACAAAAGAGGTAATGCTGCGCGCCGCCGACGAAATTTACTTCGTGCCGGAAGGGACGCCGCTCAGCACCCAACTGGTAAAATTCCAGCGCAACAAAAAGAAAGTGGGCCTGGTGGTGGATGAATATGGGGATATTCAGGGGCTGGTCACGGTTGAGGATATCCTCGAAGAGATCGTCGGCGATTTTACGACCTCCATGTCGCCTACGCTTGCAGAAGAGGTAACGCCGCTTAACGATGGTTCAGTGATTATCGACGGTACCGCCAACGTACGTGAAATCAATAAAGCATTTAACTGGCATCTGCCGGAAGATGAAGCGCGAACCATTAACGGTATCATTCTGGAAGCTCTTGAAGAGATCCCTGCCCCCGGCACCCGCGTGCGCATTGAACAGTATGATATCGATATTCTTGATGTTCAGGAGAATATGATTAAACAGGTGAAGGTTATGCCGGTAAAACCCATTCGTGAAAGCGTGGCGGAGTCATAGCATACCTGGCACGGTGCAGGTCTGAATAGAAAAACGGCTACCTCATGGTAGCCGTTTCGCTTATTTACTTCGCTTTCGCTACGGTTACCATCGCCGCGCGAATAGTACGGCCATTCAAGGTGTAGCCCTTTTGCATAATGCCCAGAACGTTACCTGCCGGTACGTCCTCGGACTCAACCATCGCAATGGCCTGATGCACGTTCGGATCCAGCGGCACGTTAGTATCGCCAATGACTTCCACGCCAAACTTACGAACCACGTCCAGCATCGACTTCAGCGTCAGTTCGATACCTTCAACCATCGGCGCCATCTCCGGGTTGGCTTTATCAGCCACTTCCAGGGCGCGGTCCAGGCTGTCGATGACCGGCAACAGTTCGTTGACGAACTTCTCAAGCGCAAACTTATGCGCTTTTTCGATATCCTGCTCGGTACGACGGCGCAGGTTATCTTCATCGGCTTTCGCACGCAGCAATACTTCACGTTCGCGCTTCTGGGCTTCAACGAGCTGAGCTTCCAGATTCGCAATTTTTTCATCGCGCGGATCCACCTGCTCAGCCGAAACCTCAGGCTCTACCGCCTCAACGTCATCGTGCTGCTCCGTGATAATTTCTTCCGGGGCTTGCCCCTCAGGCGTTTTCTGTTCTTTACTACTCATGAATTTCTCCGCGTTTTTTTTCGCATTCATCTCGCTAACTTCGCTTATTATGGGGATCAGTTTCCGGGTTTCAAGGGAACGCAGCCAGATTGTCACTATTCATTTAACTCAAGGACATCCAGATCATGAAGAATCACTTCAAGTGTATAGGCATTGTGGGACACCCTCGTCACCCAACCGCGCTGACCACACATGAAATGCTCTGGCGCTGGCTGTCCAGCAAAGGTTATGAAGTTCTGGTTGAGCAGCAAATCGCTCATGAATTACAGCTCAGCAATGTGAAGACCGGGACGCTGGCGGAAATTGGCCAGCAGGCAGACCTGGCCGTCGTGGTTGGCGGCGATGGTAATATGCTCGGCGCGGCGCGGACGCTGGCGCGCTACGATATTAACGTTATTGGCATTAACCGCGGAAATCTCGGCTTTCTGACCGACCTCGATCCGGACAACGCGCTACAGCAGCTCGCTGATGTGCTCGAAGGCCACTATATCGCCGAAAAACGCTTCCTTCTGGAAGCTCAGGTCTGTCAGCAGGATTGCCAGAAGCGTATCAGCACGGCGATTAACGAAGTCGTCCTGCACCCCGGTAAAGTAGCGCATATGATTGAGTTTGAAGTCTATATTGACGAAGTGTTTGCTTTCTCTCAGCGCTCAGATGGGCTCATCATCTCCACGCCCACCGGCTCCACGGCCTATTCCCTCTCCGCCGGCGGGCCGATCCTCACCCCTTCGCTGGATGCTATCACCCTGGTGCCTATGTTCCCGCATACGCTTTCGGCCCGGCCGCTGGTGATCAACGGTGACAGTACTATTCGCCTGCGTTTTTCGCAGCGCTGCAGCGACCTCGAAATTAGCTGCGATAGCCAGATAGCGCTGCCCATTCAGGATGGAGAAGATGTGCTGATCCGCCGGTGTGATTATCACCTTAATCTCATCCATCCTAAAGATTACAGCTATTTCAATACATTAAGCACTAAGCTTGGCTGGTCGAAAAAATTGTTCTGATTTTATAGCCAGCCCCTTTACTGGATAAAAAACCCGATTATACTGTACGAAAACACAGTAATGGTTTTTCATACAGGAAGGCAGCTATGTTGGCACAACTCACTATCAGTAATTTTGCTATCGTTCGTGAGCTGGAAATCGATTTTCACAGCGGTATGACCGCTATTACCGGCGAGACCGGCGCCGGTAAATCGATCGCTATCGACGCGCTGGGGCTGTGCCTGGGCGGTCGGGCGGAAGCCGATATGGTGCGCAGAGGCGCCAGCCGGGCTGATTTATGCGCGCGCTTCTCCCTGAAAGACACGCCGGCCGCACAACGCTGGCTGGAACAAAACCAGCTGGAAAGCGGGCGTGAGTGTTTACTTCGCCGCGTTATCAGCGCAGACGGCCGCTCTCGCGGCTTTATTAACGGTACGGCGGTGCCTTTATCCCAGCTCCGCGAACTGGGACAGCTTCTTATCCAGATCCATGGCCAGCATGCGCACCAACTGCTAACTAAGCCCGAACATCAGAAGACCTTACTTGATGGCTATACCGGTGAGTATGCGCTTACTCAGCTAATGGCTGAGCGCTATCGTCAGTGGCACAAAAGCTGCCGCGATCTGGCGCAGCATCAGCAGCAAAGCCAGGAGCGCGCCGCGCGTGCGGATCTGGTGCAGTATCAACTAAAAGAGCTCAACGAGTTTAATCCGCAGCCGGGCGAATTCGAGCAAATTGATGAAGAGTACAAACGTCTGGCCAACAGCGGCCAATTGCTGTCGACCTGTCAGCATGCGCTGTCGGTGATGGCAGACGGCGAAGAATCCAATCTGCAAAGCCAGCTCTATGCCGCAAAGCAGCTGGTGAGCGAGCTGGTTGGTATGGACAGTAAACTCTCCGGAGTGCTGGATATGCTTGAAGAAGCATCTATTCAGCTTAGCGAAGCCACGGACGAGCTGCGTCATTATCACGATCGCCTCGATCTCGATCCGAATCGTCTGTTCGAACTGGAACAACGTATCTCCCGACAGATTGCCCTGGCGCGCAAGCATCAAATTACGCCCGAGGAGCTTCCAGAATTTTACCAGTCACTGCTGGAAGAGCAGCGTCTGCTGGATGATAGCGCCGGTTCCCTGGAATCCCTCAATCAGATGGTCGTGGAGCATCATCAGTTAGCCCTTGAGACGGCGAAGCAGCTACATGCCCTGCGTCAGAATAGCGCTGATGAGCTGACTCAGTTAATTACGGAGAGTATGCACTCACTTTCAATGCCACACGGTGTATTCTGCATTGATGTCGCGTTTGATGAGCGTCATCTCACCGCTGAAGGCGCAGACCATATTGAATTCCGGGTAACCACCAACCCGGGTCAGCCGCTGCAGCCAATCGCTAAAGTTGCTTCCGGAGGCGAACTCTCGCGTATTGCGCTGGCGATTCAGGTGATCACCGCGCGGAAAATGGAAACTCCGGCATTGATTTTTGATGAAGTAGATGTCGGTATCAGTGGCCCTACGGCAGCGGTGGTGGGCAAACTGCTGCGCCAGCTAGGTGAGTCAACCCAGGTGATGTGCGTTACCCACTTACCGCAGGTGGCCGGTTGCGGACATCATCATTTCTTCGTCTGCAAGGAAACAGACGGTGAAATGACCGAGACGCATATGCACCCTCTGGATAAACGCGCTCGCTTGCAGGAACTGGCCCGTCTGCTGGGCGGCAGTGAAGTCACTCGTAACACTCTGGCAAACGCGAAAGAGTTGCTTGCCGCGTAAACTTTTTGATTTTCACAGAGTCATAGTGAACAGCAAATTGCCGATAGACCTGCAGCCGAAGGTTCCCAACCGGGCAAAGGTCTATTATCATCGGCATATTACAGATGAGCCACGTACTGCTCGGGCCCAAAAAGGAATCAAATCACTATGCGCTGTAAAACGCTGACTGCTGCCGCAGCGGTTCTTCTTATGTTGACCGCAGGCTGTTCCACTCTGGAACGAGTGGTTTACCGTCCTGACATCAACCAGGGTAACTATCTGGCACCAACCGATGTAGCAAAAGTTCGTGTCGGCATGACGCAACAACAGGTTGCCTATGCCTTGGGTACGCCGATGATGTCGGATCCGTTTGGCACTAATACCTGGTTCTACGTTTTCCGTCAGCAGCCTGGGCATGAAAAAGTTACCCAGCAGACGCTTACCCTGACCTTTAACAGCAGCGGTGTGCTGACCAACATTGATAACAAACCTGCCCTGACGGCGGAGTAATAAAGCTATCAATACACAAAAAGCGCTCATTGAGCGCTTTTTTTATATCTGCATCTTTGGTGCGAAACGGTTACTTTCCGGCGTTTTTCTCCGCCCGTTGACGACGTAGCTCTTTCGGGTCAGCAATCAACGGACGATAGATTTCGACCCGATCGCCATCATGGACGCGATCCTGAAGCTTAGCCGGGCGGCTATAAATTCCCACTTTGTTTTTCGTCAGATCGATATCGTCACGTAGCGCCAGAAGACCGCTGGCAACAATCGCCTGCTCGACCGTCGCCCCCTCCTCAAGCTTGACGCTTTGCAGATACTGTTTTTCCGGCAACGCGTAGGCCACTTCAACCACGATTTTAGCCGGCACTGTAGACCTCTTTAGCGCGCGTCGTGAATGCCTGAACCATATTCATGGCCAGTTCTTTGAAGATACGACCAAACGCCATTTCAATCAGTTTATTGGTGAATTCAAAATCGAGATGAAACTCAATTTTGCACGCTTCCGGGCTTAAGGGGATAAATTTCCAGCCGCCAATCAGCTTTTTAAACGGACCATCGACCAGACTCATCAGGATACTCTGGTTACTGGTGAGCGTATTTCGCGTTGTGAAGGTCTTACTGATACCCGCTTTGGATACGTCAACCGCCGCAGTCATTTGCGTCGGCCCAAGCTCCAGAACCCGGCTACCGGTACAGCCCGGCAGAAAATCAGGATAGGACTTTACATCATTTACCAGTTGATACATCTGTTCAGCACTGAACGGCACCAGCGCGGTACGGCTAATCTGAGGCATAGCAGGTTCCACATATAAACACAGGGCAAATAATATCATTTATCTGCTGCTAAAAAAAACGCTGTACCGCAACTCGTGCTAAGATAGCCCATTACGCCTCGCAGGAAGATTGAGGTACGACTGTTTTAAGACGATGACTTCAGGATACTATGACTAAGAAAAAAGCCCACAAACCTGGATCAGCCACCATTGCGCTGAATAAACGCGCTCGTCATGAATACTTTATCGAAGATGAATACGAGGCGGGTCTTGCCCTGCAGGGATGGGAAGTAAAATCTCTCCGCGCAGGTAAAGCCAATATTGGCGACAGCTATGTCATTTTGAAAGATGGCGAAGCCTATCTGTTTGGCGCCAACTTCACGCCGATGGCGGTAGCGTCCACCCACTACGTATGCGACCCAACGCGTACCCGTAAGCTTCTGCTCAATCAGCGTGAACTGGATACCCTATACGGACGTATCAACCGTGAAGGTTACACCGTGGTCGCTCTTTCCCTGTACTGGAAGAATGCCTGGTGCAAAGTCAAAATCGGCGTAGCGAAAGGTAAGAAACAGCACGACAAGCGCACCGATATAAAAGATCGCGAGTGGGCAGTTGATAAAGCCCGCATTATGAAACACGCAGGTCGTTAATTGCCCTTCTCTTGAGGGTCAGCCAGCTGGCCCTCACGCTATATTGTTGTTGATGCTGATTTTTCATCCACTCTGGCGCCATAATCCTCAAAACGAGGGCTGGTCAGCGCATTCATAAATCTGTTATACTCAACGTACACATTGGGGCTGATTCTGGATTCGACGGGATTTGCGAAACCCAAGGTGCATGCCGAGGGGCGGTTGGCCTCGTAAAAAGCCGCAAAAAAATAGTCGCAAACGACGAAAACTACGCTTTAGCAGCTTAATAACCTGCTCTGAGCCCTCTCTCCCTAGCTTCCGCTCTTAAGACGGGGATCAAAGAGAGGTCAAACCCAAAAGAGATCGCGTGGAGGCCCTGCCTGGGGTTGAAGCGTTAAATCTAATCAGGCTAGTCTGGTAGTGGCGTGTCCGTCCGCAGGTGCCAGGCGAATGTAAAGACAGACTAAGCATGTAGTACCGAGGATGTAGGAATTTCGGACGCGGGTTCAACTCCCGCCAGCTCCACCAAACATTCATTCATGATGCATCATGAACCTTAAAAAAGCCTGTAACTTCAACAAGTTGCAGGCTTTTTTGTTGCATGTGTGGTCATGATCTCTGTATAAATCTTGACCTTTTGGCACCATGTTTAGCACCACGGTATCGTGGGGCTAAAAAAGCGTGGTGCTAAAACATGCCTAAGCAACTGAAACCCTTAACAAATGTGGAGATCGCTGGCGCGAAGCCCCGTAGCACAGATTATGAGCTACGGGACGGTGAAGGCCTGTACTTTCTGGTTAAGACTTCAGGGAGGAAGGCCTGGCATTTCGAGTATTATCATCCCGTCACCAAAAAGCGCACCAAAACCAGCCTTGGCCCTTACCCGGTCGTTACACTGGCCATGGCTCGCGAAACTCGCACGAAATACAGACGACTGCTCTGGCAGGGCATCGATCCCCGTCAACACCTAGCAGGAATAGCCGAAGAAAAACGCATCCAGAATGAATGCACGCTGGAAAAAGTTGCGGAACAGTGGCTCAAAGAGAAAAAACGGACCAGCGATCTTAGCGAAGATCACGCCAAAGATGTCTGGCGCTCGCTGGAGATGCACGTCTTCCCTTCTCTGGGCAATACGCCCGTCACCGAGATCCGCCCGAAGATGCTCAAGGAACACCTCACACCGCTGGAAGAACAGGGCATCCTCGAAACGCTGCGGCGGGTTATCTCACGGCTCAATGAAATATTCCGCTTCGCCATCTCCGAAGAGCTCATCGAGTTCAATCCGGCTGACAACCTGGTCGCCCGCTTCAAAAAACCGAAAAAGCAGAACATGCCCGCCCTTCACCCCACTGAACTGGGCAGACTAATGCTGGCGCTACAGAACGCCTCTATCCGCAAGGAAACCCGCTGCCTTATCGAATGGGAGCTACTGACCTGGGTTCGCCCCGGCGAAGCCGTTAGCGCTCGCTGGTGCGACATCGATATGAAAAAAGCGGAATGGCGCATCCCCGACACCTTTATGAAGATGAACCGTTCGCACACGGTGCCACTCAGCAAACAGGCGCTGCGCGTTCTTCAGATCATGGAGCCCGTCAGCCGCCATCGCCCGTGGGTCTTCCCCAGCATCCGCAAACCGCTGGAGCATATGCACCAGCAGACCGCTAACGCCGCGCTTATCCGTATGGGGTTCGGCGGTGAGCTGGTTGCCCATGGCATGCGCAGCATTGCCAGAACGGCGGGAGCAGGTCATTTCCCCCGTGAAGTCCTGGAGTCTGCGCTGGCGCACCAGAAAGAAGACGAGATCGAAGCGGCCTACAACCGCAGCGACTATCTGGAACAAAGGCGACCGCTGATGCAGTGGTGGGGAAACTACGTTGATGCCGCCAGACGGCAGGCATTGCTCGGTGAAGAAGAACCGCTGCGGATCGTGGAAGGAGAATAATGTGACCAGTCCCATTCGTCAGAATCTGTTTGAACGGGAATGCGATATGCCGCTGCTGGAAGCGCGGCATCTCGCCCTTCTGCTTCTCGGCCTTGATGCTTCCCAACCGGCAAACGCCCTGCCGGAAGAACATCAGGAAAATTACCGTATCCTGCACGACGCCATCAGTCGCACCATCAAAGCCACTGGCATGGTCAGTGCCCCGGCGAATAAACGCATGTTCTATGCCGATGAAATGTTCGCGCTGGCCTGGCGGCTTATTGATGACGAACTCACGCCGCCAGAAATTAAGGCTCGCAGCCTGAAGGCGGTGATGAAACTGTCACGCAACAGCCGTGGCCGCAAATGGCTGAAGACGCTCGGCGACGACGCGCTACCGGATATCACTACTTCAGCACAACCTTCCCAGCGTGGGATACATAAGCGCGACAAGGCACGGGAGAATACTGCCAGGCTCTGCTGGTTACTGGTTCAACTTCTGGTTGAGGAGACTGATGGGCGTTATGGGACGTCTGATAAACCGGCTTCGGATAGGATACTTCGAAAGCTGAGAGCGCTAGCGCAGGAGCGGGAATTACCGTCAGACGGGCTTGGGCGAGGGACGTTTTATGAGGTGTTGAAGATGGGGCGTGAGAAGGAATAGTAGGTAGTTGCTGCAATGCACCAACTCATTATCTAACCAGAGGCAAATGCTGCTTCATTAGGTTTATGGCCAGCACAGACGGCAAACTATTTTCGCTAAATTACATTTTTTGCAGCCAGCGTTGAACTCCCTTCGACGCAGAATCAATTACGTCGGCAAAATAACCTGAGAATTGCACTGACCATTCACTGGCGATCCCTGTAAATTTATCAGCCCAATATCCTTGAGCGGAGAGCTTTTCAGGCTCCGCGTGACCTACTTCCGGAAGGAGTTCAAATTCTGTTGCAGTAATCCCCCCTTTCAGTAGCAGGAGTTCCGTTCCGCCGACAAGTGGCGCGCCGAACATCCGCTCTCTAGGGGCAAGCTTCTGAAGCAAGACAGTTTCCGAAGTACCGGAAAACAAGGGTTAGTTGTGCATTCATGATAATATGATGAAATGCTTTCATTTCATCGGGGATTCAATAAAATTGTACCATCGACGATACAATGGCAGGTAAGGAGTTTACGTGAGAGATCTTAATGGAGCGGTCTTCAACACAGAACTGAATGATTTATGCAGAAAATATTTTATAAAAGGTCCAATCGAACCGACTAAGAATGAAGTTCTTGAGTTTCCAACTAAATACAATGAAATTAAATCATGTCTTTTTGAAAGCTTCATCCTTAACAAAGAAATTAATTTTAAAGTTGAAGGTGAAAACATTCCCCTATGCGTACTCGTAAATGAAATTGGATTGAGAGGCATTGAGGAGCTAATAGATGATAATGCTTTAAGTTTTACATTATGGGAACCAATGATAGTTCATATGGTTGATAAATTAGATGGTATAACACCAATCGCTGCTGGGCGTTATAGCAATGGGCCCTATGTTGATCCCGAGGAATCTGTAAATTTGGGATTAGGTTTTATGAGATCACCGCTAAGAAAAGGCGAAGTAAGAGCATTAACCAGAAAAATTAGAGATTTGTACCTATTTGTTCCAAAAGGGATAGAACATGATTGTGTTAGCATTACAATGTCCGCTCTCGAAAGTGGAAAGCTTAAAAGTTTAGGTTTGTCTGCACCAGTTAAGCCTAACGACCATCTTAGTCGCGAAGATAAAATTACATTAACAAAATGTGCATCAGATCTTTTAAGTTACAAATATCTTATTCGCAAACATGCTTCAGCAAGCCCAACAAGCAATGTGCAAATTTTATTAAATAATACCATTGGTAAATCAACTGTGATGTCTAAAGAAAATATATTCTCTGCTATATTAAAGCTTGAAGACTTCCCAGACATTCAATCTTCATTCAAATCCATGGGGCTCCCTATGGACGAGTTAATCAGAGTTAGAAAAAGCAAAAACTCTAAAAAATTTAGGAAATGGTTAGATACACTCCATTCAATTTCAGATCCAATTGAAGCGCAACGCTATTACTTAGAAAGCACTCAAAATCCCAAAGGGATATTTGATTCATTCTTTGGAAAGTCAACAAAGAGTATTGCCATGATGATACTAGGAGCATACGCTGGTGCCCAAGTGGATGCGAGTATTGGACCATATGTCGGTGCATTAGGTTCAAAAGTTGCTGGCCCAATTACTGATTATATTTTAGACATGGCTGACGAATATCTGTTTTCCGAGTTAACTAAGGGGTGGACTCCCAAAATTTTCATAAATGACATTAAACAATTAAGCTTCAAATACTCAGTATGAGTATCAAATAGCCAGGCATCGTAATAGAGTGTTATGGGTAACTGTTTCCACCTCATCATTCCTCCGAACCTTTGCAACTGACTCTGTTGGGGATGTGGAGAAAACAAGTCACATCTTTGTTCGAAATGAACTCATTCACCTTCAAGAAAGAATGAAAGAATTAAAGAATTAAATAATCATCGGGAGAAAAAGTAATCGACGTTATCCCCTATAAGTTTAGCGACAACATCATATAATAATGATACCAAGCATAGAAAAATCGCGCCTACATATGCAGGCGCGAAAATTCATTTACACATCAATAAACTCTAAAACTTCAGGCCGTAACTCATGCAGTCGTATATCAAGCTTAAAATGCCATACCCAGAACGCTGAAAAAGGAAACTTGGGTTTACACATTATTTTTAAAGTTTCAATTGCTTCGTCGATCTTACTCTGTAAACTAGTTCTAGTGATCAGCACTCGTCTAGCATTTATATACTCATAATAGTAGTCAAAGATTTTTTCCATTAAGTTCTCTCGCGTAATACCACGCAAGCCTGTATTATCTAAATTATAACACTCATCAAGCAATGCCACAGTATTTAATGTCTCTTGACTAGGATTTGAATAGTGAGCGCGTACAATTACTTTTTCAGAACTGACCCCTGGTAAAATATGTTCAATTTCCTTGGTGACATTCACACTGGAGTCCGTACAATTTAGAAGATTAGTGTGATGCGCCCCTTTAATACTATTACAACGACCGCAAGCATAGAATAAATTATCCCAATTATATTTTAGCAAAACATCACCTTCATGAGGCACAAAATGTTCAATTTCTGGGTCTGTAAGATCAATTTGCTCACATAGATAGCACTTACCAAAAAACATGGGTTTTAGAATAGCAACCACAGTGGGATCATTATAAATATTACGAGCTAAACAGGAAGGAGCTGGTGCAACTCTCGAAACATTAAACATAATTATTACTCCCCCAGAAGCTCAATAATTTTATTCTGGGCTAGAGCTACTTTTACTTTCGAACTTGCATCCATCTTATCAATATAAGGCTCAAGATCTCCTACCAATTGCTGCAATTCAATAACATTAATTTCCGGATTATTAAAAATAGATTCCAACGATTTAATTTTTTCTTTTAGAGCCTCAGATTCTGAAGTTTCCCCTAACAATCCTTTTATAATCGATGTGTAAGAATACATAGAAAGATCGTGCATGCTTTCTAGAGTAGACAAATTAAAAATAATACAATCTGATACAGATTGTACAACAAATGGAGAATGAGTCGTAATTATAAACTGTATATTTGGGAACGCTGCATTAAAAAATGAGAAAACTTTTTTCTGCAGGGTCACATGAAGATGCGCGTCAATTTCATCAATCAAAACGATCCCTGAAATTTCATGGCGCGAGAGCTTTTCAAGCTCAACTTTCACTAACAGATCTGCATAAATAGATAGTACCGATGAAAAACCAGATGATAATTGATCGAGTCTAAAAGGTGATTTACCATTTTGTTTTAAATAAATACGCAACTCAACCAGATTAAAATCAAGCACCAAAGAATCATCCTCAAATAGCACTTTTAAATCTTGATTTATTTTAGTTATCCAACTAAATACACGTTCAGCTTCCACATCGTTTCCGCTTCCTTTTTGAAGTAATCCATAGTTCCAATATGATACCAAGTAGCGTTCAAACATTACACCAGAGTCTAAATTCAGAGCGAGCTGCTTGTGTTCTTGCAGCAATTTTTCGATACCTGAAATCGAACCATCTCCTCGTATACTTGCTTGACGTGTTGCTTCGAAAAATCTGATAATTGATTTTCTTTGATGAATTGAAGTTTTGAAATCTCTTTCATTATTAAAAGTTATAGAGAAACTTTTTTCACCATCAATTGTTGATTGCGCAGCATTCATCTGCATACAATAATGATTGTATAATGCATCACCCGGGAGGATATTTTTCAATCTCTCCTCTGCTTCTCGAAATTTACTTTCAGCTTGCTGTAAAGTGTTATTCCCTGTACTAACTAATCTCTGCTCTAAACGAGCATTCAGTTTTCTCAGTATATTTGTTTTTCCAGATCCATTATTACCTGTAATAATTAGATTTTTTCCTCCAAGCTCAATTTCAAAATCATTACCAAAATCATCTTTATGTATTAGTTTTTCTATTGAAAACTTCATAAACGTCCTTAATATATTTGCCGAGTGAGTCATGTTGCACAACAATAACGTAGTCAAACCCATCTTTACAATACATTGCTAACACGCACTGGTATCACCGCCATGCCTGCCCACTTTAGGTAGTAGTTTTCATGCACCTGCATAACATGAGCAAAAGCCCGCCAGTTCAGGCAGGCTTCAGCAAAAAACGATCCTCGAACGATCATGCACTTTCATGCGGCATTGACCTGAACAAAGCAGCTAACACCTCGCATGGCTCGTTGTTCAACCTTGTTGACGTCAGAATCAAGTCCTAACGCCAAAAACGTTATCTAATTAATTACTGAGATCCATAGCGTAGTTGTATTCGTAAGCTCGGATTTTCGCCAGCAGTTCATCGGTCAGCTCTGATAACGAACGTGGAGCACTTACTAACTAGAAAGAATAGCGGTGATCATCACATGATTCTCGCTTAATATTCGTAACCAGCAAGTGCATCCCCTAAATAGCTGCGCCGAATAGTAGATCACTTTGAGGGAACTCAGCCCGGATTGTGCGATCTGATCAATCGCCAAACCAACCAAAATCACCAACCGGACTGAGCGATGCCGATCATAGCACCAATTCCCCGTGACGAACGACGTCTGATGCAAAAAGCAATCCATAAAATACGCGATAAAAATCATGCCCGCAGGCTGACTGCTATGCTGATGCTGCATCGGGGTGCTCGTGTCAGCGACGTTGCCAGAACGCTCTGCTGCGCCCGTTCATCCGTCGGGCGCTGGATTAACTGGTTTACGCTGTCGGGTGTTGAAGGGCTGAAATCATTACCCGCCGGGCGTGCCCGCCGCTGGCCGTTTGAGCATATCTGCACACTGTTACGCGAGCTGGTGAAACACGCTCCCGGCGATTTTGGCTACCAGCGTTCACGCTGGAGTACAGAGCTTCTGGCAATAAAAATCAATGAGATAACCGGCTGCCAGTTACATGCCGGAACCGTTCGCCGCTGGTTGCCGTCTGCGGGGCTTGTGTGGCGCAGGGCTGCGCCAACTCTGCGGATCCGCGACCCGCATAAGGATGAAAAGATGGCAGCAATCCACAAAGCGCTGGACGAATGTAGCGCAGAGCATCCGGTATTTTACGAAGATGAAGTGGATATCCACCTTAATCCCAAAATCGGTGCGAACTGGCAGATACGCGGGCAACAAAAACGCGTGGTAACGCCGGGACAAAATGAAAAATATTATCTGGCTGGCGCGCTGCACAGCGGAACAGGTAAAGTCAGTTATGTGGGCGGCAACAGCAAAAGCTCAGCCTTATTTATCAGTCTGTTGAAACACCTGAAGTCGACGTACCGACGGGCGAAAACTATCACGCTCATCGTGGATAACTACATTATTCACAAAAGCCGGGAAACACAGCGCTGGCTGAAGGAGAACCCGAAGCTCAGGGTGATTTATCAGCCGGTTTACTCACCTTGGGTGAATCATGTTGAGCGGTTATGGCAGGCGCTTCACGACACGATAACGCGCAATCATCAGTGCCGTTCGATGTGGCAGTTGTTGAAAAAGTTCACCATTTTATGGAAACGGTCAGCCCATTCCCCGGAGGTAAACATGGACTGGCAAAAGTGTAGCGGTATTAGGCGCAGCTATTTAGATCACCTAATAGTGTAATTTTCAGGGCTTGAAAGTCTATGCTTCGCTTATAGTTGACGGTGAGGCAGTAGCAACTATTTGAAGTGTTTGTAGTCGTGCGTTGCCATTCGTTAACCATAGCAAATCCTATCTCGACGGAGCTCAAACGAATAAAAACCTTTTATTTTCAATAAATTAATCTAAAACCATCAGTTTTGATGGCTAAGAAATTCTTCCCGGACTCATTACTTTCTATCCGGACTCCACTTTTTCACCCGGACCTATACCTCCCCTCCCCGTTCCGCGCTATAACCGCTCCGACACTCTGTTCCCGTGAGGTACAATCATGAAAACCCGTGCTGACAGTAACGATGCTTTTCCCGAAAGCGGCAATGTACGTATGCGGCAGGTGGTCCAGTTTCTGGCGATGAGCGAATCGTCGGTTTACCGCCTGATTAAAAACACCGACTTTCCCCGCCCCGTCCACCTCTCTTCCCGACTGGTGGTCTTCGATGCCGCTGAAATCCGCCAGTGGCAACAGCGCCGCGCCGCCATCCGTTAATCCACGCTCAGGGATGAGCCGACCGATACCCCATCATGAAACGCGCCCCTTTTCTCTGTAAGCAGTCTCCGGACCGCACACTCGAAGTGGTAATCCTTGCCGGAAGTCTGGCATGGGAAACCTCACGCGCCTGGCTAAAAGATCCCGACCGGGAAGATGATATTCCTCCGGTGGTGCTCGGCCCGGATGAACTGGCCGATCTGGACAACCTGGCCATAATCAGGCCCGACATACTCTACGCCCGGGTACTTCGTACCGGCGATATCCGCGAAGAAGACCTGCTGAAAATTGCCGTAAAACTGGCACACGCGGGTGTGCAGATGGCCCGGCTGATGAGCCCTGACGGTGAGTTGCTGGAGGACTGGAGCGGTCAGCTTGCACGCCTGCGACAGGAAAGGCCCTCTGACATCCTGCCAGAGCACTTCCGCCTCGATGAAGATGCACTGTGGTTTGATAAGCTCACCGAACGACGCGACGGGGAAAGCGACGTCCAGCCCCAGCGCATCTGTTCCCCTCTGCGCGTCACCGCCATCACCTGCGACAGTCATGATGGCAGCTATGGCCGCCTGCTGGAATGGCACACCACCACCGGGCAGTCACGGTGCTGGGCCATGCCGATGGCGATGCTCAGCGGCAACGGCGAGGAGCTGAGGCGCATTCTGCTGGAGAATGGCCTGACCTACATCTCCACCCGCCCCGCCCTGCGCAGCCTGCTGTGCGAGTACATCTCACGGTCACTCCCCGGACGCCGGGTCACCTGCGTGGAGAAAACCGGCTGGCACCACGGCGTGTACGTGCTGCCGGATGAGGTTATCGGTCCGGGTGGCGACAATGTCATCCTTCAGGGCAGTCACTATCTGACTGGCGGCTTTGCGCAGTCCGGCACACTGGCGGAGTGGCAGGAGCAGGTCGCCGCGCTCTGTGCAGGTAACTCACGGCTAGTCTTTGCCGTCTGCTGTGCGCTGGCCGCCCCGCTGCTGCGCCTGACCGGAACGGGCGGCGGAGGCTTTCATCTGCGCGGTGAGTCCACCGACGGCAAAACCACGGTAATGAAGGTGGCAGCTTCCGTCTGTGGCGGGACGGATTACTGGCACTCCTGGCGGGCGACCGGGAATGCGCTGGAGGGAATTGCCAGTCGCCACAACGATGCCCTGCTGCCGCTCGATGAACTGCGCGAAGTGGATCCGCGTGAAGCCGGGATGATTGCCTATATGCTGGCGAACGGCCAGGGCAAGGGGCGAGCCCGCACCGACGGCGAAGTACGCAACCGCAGGCACTGGACACTGCTGCTGTTCTCCACCGGGGAACTGTCGCTGGCGGAACATACCGAACGCGCCGGAGAACGCCTCTACGCCGGAATGGATGTGCGCATGGTACAAATCCCCAGCGACACCGGACAGCATGGTGCGTTTGAGCAGCTACGCGGTTTTGCCAGCGGCCAGCAGTTCGCCGATACCCTCTGCGACCGGGTGGCCCGCTTCCATGGCACTGCCTTTCGTGCCTGGCTGGCCTTCCTCACCCACGACCAGGACATCAGCACCACGCTGGCAAGAGAATTACTTCGCCGCTACCAGACCGCCCTGATGCCGGAGAACGCCGGAAACCAGGTGCAGCGTATCGTGGCCCGTTTTGCGCTGCTGGCGGTGGCCGGAGAGATGGCAACATTGCACGGCATCACGGGCTGGCAGGAAGGCACGGCGTATGAGGCGGTGCAGATCTGCCTGCACGCCTGGCTGAACGAACGCGGCCATATTGCCAACCAGGAGGATGAAGGCGTGCTGGCGCAGATAAAACGGTTCATCACCGCGCACCAGTACAGCCGTTTTGCCTCGTGGGATGGCCCGGACCGCCCGCTGAATATGGTGGGCTTTCGCCGGGTGGAAAAAGATCCGCTGACGGGCGAGGAACACACGCTGTTCTTCATCCTGCCGGAGGGCTGGCGGGAAATGTGCCGGGGATTCAGTCCCGCCAGGGCGGCGAGGTTATGTCTTGAAACGGAATGCCTGCTGCCCGGCAGTGACGGGAAATACCAGTCGCAGGTTCGCCTGCCGGAGATCGGCAAAGCCAGGGTTTACCGCCTTACCTCCCGCATCCTCAGTATCTGAGTGCCATCTCGCGTGTCTTAAAAAAGGTGGTACAGAGTGGGACAAGTGGTACACGCAGAGCTGGCGCGGGTTTCAGCGTCCCACTTAGAGAATTTGGTTTAAAAAAGTGGTACAGGGTGGGACAGCCGTTGCTGATTCTGTCCCACTTTTCAGACAGACATTTTTCAGGTGGTACAGCGCAAAGCCACGGCTGGCGCGGTTGTACCACTTGTCCCACCTGTACCACCTCAAACACAGAAGGAATGAAAATGGCGAAAAGGAACTACAAAGGCAAAGGCTGAAAGGAAGGGAGAATAAGGGGAACGGGCTTGCCCTTAAAAGGCAAAGCTTTTGGCAAGAAACATTTACCATAAATATAAATAGCAACATTATTAAATAATTTACTCACAGTAATATTGTTAGCATGATGCTTCACATCCCTAAGAATAAGGGATTTTCATGAGGTATAACAATGTCATCACATCCAGAAAAGTACGCTCAATTTCTTTCTAAATTAACAGAAGTTAAAATTTCTCACGAACTTGAGGCCGGTTCAAAAATTAGTTGCATATTAATTACAGATATAATTTATGCGGTCATCACAATTGGGTTTGCTTTGGAGGCTCCAGGTATTACTCTTGCGTATGGTCGATATCATAGTGGGGAGTGGAGCACACAAGAAATAAGTAAAAGCATAATGGCAATAGTAAGTGCAAGCCTCACAAACTGGCAAAAAAATCAATGAGTGTATTGGCCGGAATCATCCGGTCAATATTGAATGAAATTAATTAAAATTCAATCACGCTTTCTTTTTTCAAGATATTTTCCTTCCTGTTCAAGCAACTTCGCTACCGTTTCAGATACTTGTTTCAGGACTATTTTACGTTGCATAGCCGATAAGAATTTGAACATGTCATTTAGAAATTCAAGATCTTTTTCAGCAGAGTCTTCCGGGGTTTGAGTATCTTCCTGCTCTTCAAGTAACCATGCCGTACTGATACCTGTCGCACGGGCGATCTTAAGCAACACATCAGCCTTAGGAAGATTTTGCCCATCCACATACTTCTTAACCATTGGTTCACTGACCCCAATCTTTTGGGCCAATGAGGCATTGGTATGCTTTGTCAGCAGCATGGCCTGCGCCAGTCGTCTGCCAAACTGGATTTTGTGATCTTCTTCGCGATTCTTGTTTTCTGTTTTGTCCATCAATCTAACCAGAAGAACAACTCTTTGATATTCAAAAAGTAATTAAAGATCACCAATAAAAAAGAAAGTTAATATTTTTGTTTAAACTTAACTTTCTTGTGTTATAGTAATCTGTACAAATTGCAGACTATCACCCTCTGCAAACCCAACTGCTGAGCATCGCATACTCAGGGCTGAATTGCCACGCATCCGCTCGTCCTGAAAACCGCTCAGCTCACAAAAACACGCCACAAGCGGGAATAACAAAGAAAGCAGTATGAGCCATAGCTGTTTATCGCCATTACCGGAGCCCCAGACGCTTACGCCTGTCATGTCTTAACCTCTGTCCGATAAGTCTGTGCGCTCCGGGCCTTTTACCCGGAGGACTCCTTATGTGGACAGTCAGCCTCGCTGAGGCGTTTATTCATGTATTCCATACCGCAGGCAAAATCTTCCTCGACATGATGACCGGGCTTATCCCGATGCTCATCTGCCTGCTGCTGGCCATCAACTTCCTGATGAAGCTGGTCGGTACCGTCAGAATGGAGAAAGTCGCCGCCCTGCTCGGCCGCTCGCGCATCCTCACCTACGGTGTGCTGCCGGTGCTTGGCTGGTTCTTTATGAGCAGCCCCGGCGCGCTGACGCTCGGTAAACTATTGCCTGAAAAGAGCAAACCCGGCTATGAGGATGCGCTCGGTACCACCGCCCATCCGCTCACCAGCCTGTTCCCCCACGTGGTGCCGTCGGAGCTGTTTGTCTGGCTCGGCGTCGCCGCCGGGGTTAAGGCACTCGGCCTGCCCGTCACCTCGCTGGCGCTGCGCTATATCGCAGCCGCCATGCTGACTGGACTGATACGCGGGATTATCACCGAGTACCTGTTCCTGCGGCTCAGCAGGCGGGGGAATGCGCCATGATGATTTACTGCGCACGTATTACTGCCATCGGGCTGTTTGTCGCCGACGGCCTCACCGACAAGATGCTCATCACCTTCGACAGCAACGGGCCGAAGGACTGCCTCGATTACTCCCTCTCGCTGGAGCCGTCGTTCCGGGAAGAGAGCCTGATGATACTCCCCGGCGACCGCCTGATGCTGGCAGGGCCACAATTATCTGGTGACTGCCGTCGGCAAGGGTGCACAGCAGGCGCTGTTTGAACTCGGCCACCTGACGCTGGTGTTCAATGGTGACCTGAATCCCTGCCATGTCGGCGCGGTTCATCTCTCCGGCCCGGTGCCGAAACTCCATGACCTCCACGGCAATCTGGTGATTGAGGAGGGGCGGCCATGAACACGGTGCTTATTCCTCCCGGCCCCGGCGGTTACGGCAAGGGACTGTGGCTGCCCGTTGGCAGCGGTAAAAAAGTACTGTCGCTGACCGGGCGGGAAATCCATCCAGTGGCGATAGAAATCGGCGCGCTCACCGAATCGGAAATCGTCAACGGCTTTGCCGATATCCCGCCGGATAACGACATCCTGTGCGTGGTGATTAACTGCGCCGGTTCCCTGCGCTGCGGTCTGTACCCGCAGAAAGGTATCCCGACCATCAACGTGCTCCCCACCTGGCGGGCCGGGCCGCTGGCGCAGTTTATTACCGAGGAGAACTACGTTTCCGGCGTCACCCCGGAGCAACTGGTTCTGGTCGATACCGCCGAAGCACCAGACAGCGAGCCTGAGACAAAACCGGAGCCTGCACCTCGGGTTATCACCACGCCGCCACCGCCGCGCGGCGCGGAGAAGCTGGTGCGCATGGTTGAAAAGACAGGTACTACCGTCGGCCACGTTATCGCCCTGCTGTTCGCCGCCAGCCGCGAGGCGGTGGACGTGTCGCTGCGCAACATTATCCCGTTTATGGCCTTTGTCTCGCTGCTGATTGCCCTGGTACAAGAAACCGCACTCGGCAGCCTGATTGCCCACGCCCTGACACCGCTGTCCAACTCGCTGTGGGGGCTGGTGCTGCTGTCGCTCATCTGCGGCATTCCGTTCCTCTCGCCGGTGCTCGGACCGGGCGCGGCTATCTCGCGGGTGATTGGCGTGATGATTGGTACCCAGATTGGCGCGGGTGCGATATCCCCGGCCTTCGCTCTGCCCGCGCTGTTCGCCATCAACGTGCAGGTCGGCTGCGACTTTGTGCCGGTGGGCCTTTCGATGCAGGAGGCAAAACAGGAGACCATCGCGAAGGGCGTTCCCGCCTTTCTGCTCTCGCGGCAGTTAACCGGGCCGCTGGCCGTCATCATCGGCTGGCTGTTTTCCCTGGGCTTATTCTGAGGACTCAAATATGAACAAAATCAGAGTTGCCGTGGTCGGCGCAGGTATCTATGGCAAACACCACATGAACGCGTACCGTCATAATCCGGACACAGTGCTGGTCGCCATCTGCGACACCGACACAGAGCGCTGTGATGACCTCGCCATGACCTACGGCGTGATGGGCTATACCCGGCTGGATGTCCTGCTGCAGGAGGAAGCCATCGACGTGGTCTCGGTGGCAACACCTGACCCGTACCACACTGAATCCATCCTCACCGCCCTGCGCCACGGCAAACATGTGCTGGCGGAAAAACCGCTCGCCACCTCAGTACGCGAGTGCGAGCTTATCGTGGAGATGGCGCAGCAGCGGGACCTGCTGGTCGGCGTCGATTTCCACAAACGCTGGGACCCGGCAGTGATGCGCATTAAAGCTGAACTGGAAAATCCGGAGACCGGGAAGATCCTGCGCGGGCATATCAGTATGGACGACGTGATAACGGTCCCGACGGCGTGGCTGAACTGGGCGGGCGCAAGCTCCCCTGTGTGGTTTCTCGGTTCCCACTGCTTTGACCTGGTGCGCTACCTATCCGGTCAGGAGGTTGCATCGGTGTACGCGGTAGGACAAAAACAACTGCTGGACATATGGGGGATGGACACTTATGACAGCGTGCAGAGCCTGCTGACGATGGCCAACGGCAGTTCATGGGTGGTCGAGAATTCGTGGGTGCTGCCGGAGGGGTTCCCGAAGGACAACGACGGGCGCATCGAGATCCTCTGCGGGACGACATATATCCGCAGCACCTCACAGCATCGGGGACTGGAAATTACCACCCCGGATAAGACGCTCACGCCCAACAGCTACTTCATCAACTACCGCAACGGCGTCGCCAGCGGTTTTGGTATCGATCCGATAAACGACTTTGTGCGGGCAGTCAGGCACAAAGTGCCGTATCCGGTAACGGCAGTGGACGGGCTGGCGGTGAGCCGGATTTGTGAGGTGGTACACCGCAGCCTGGAGAGCGGTAAACCTGAAAACATTTAAACTAATGGCGCAGATAGTTCTCTGCGCCAGTCTCGTACGATTTTATTAAGCTCTATCCACGCGTCACCATAAAATCAGACTTCACGCTCCCACTATCAAACCAACTGTCCCAACCTCCATCTGCTGGAATAGTAATACGCGTATGCTTTGCCACAGCAATATTCACATACTTAGTATATTTAGGGAAAGCATACGTTTTTCTCTGTCGAACCAACTGACTACCGTGTTTTGGATAATGTTATTTATTTCATGCCCTATATTTCCTTCGATACATAGCAAAAATTATTTTTTATAAAAAATCGCAAAATTTTCCGACTATTTGTTTGCGCTACCACACATTATAAAAATTGGATGAGCGGATAGTGTTGTTCGGGCGCATGAAAGCCTCTCCGCGCCAACTCGATAAAACTATCTGAAAGCCACTATATGAGGATTAAATAATGGAATCTGAGCATGAAGCTATCAATATTGCATTAACCATTGAAAATGGTGTTGTTACCAATGTTCGCCAAATTCGAAAAGATGAACATATAGCCTCTCTGGAAACTTTTCTCTGGATAGTAAAGCGCGCTGGCTATGAGGTTGTTCCGCCTCAAGAAAGCACTCAAGATCCAGAAAATATCAAGGTTCCCGCTGAAGTCGAATAGATGAATACATTGCCCAGAATGATTAAATTGTATGTACAACTGTAATCAGGAAATCAGGCGCAGAGTTCCCCCTGCGCCTTCACCTCAGTGATGCTGCAACAACACCTGCGAAATCTTCCTCGCTTCACCTGCCGGATCCGCTGCATGCGTGATCGCAGATCCCACAATCACCACATCCGGTCCTAACAGCGCATAGTCCTTTAAAGTCGCGGGTGAGCAAAAAACGGTTATCAGCATGCTGAAAAGCCAGCTCAAAACCGCCCACCGTATCAGTGGTGAAAACGAAACCGCTCAGGTCTTACTGCGTGGTGAACTCATCAACGCCGGGGCTCGGGTGCAACGCCGGGAACAGACTATAACGAGGTTACTCAATGAGAATGAACAGATTCGCCGCTGGTACTGCGCTGATTTGCCTGATGCTGTGCGCCAGTTGCACCAGCGCGCCGCCTGTGCCGACGCCGGTGATTGTTTACAACGCTTGCCCGAGGGTCAGCCTTTGCCCGATGCCGGGAAGTGACCCGACCACCAATGGCGATCTGAGCGCGGATATACGCCAGCTCGTAAGCGCCCTCGAGGGCTGCGCGCTTCAGGTCAGAACGGTAAAAAACTGCCAGGACAAAATCGATGTACAAGTCAAAGAGTCTGCGAAAAGCCTTAACTGACGCCGTGCCTGATTTGGCGCGTAATCCCGAAATGATGCGCATCTTTATCGATAACGGAAAACTGGCCTCGACGCTGTCGGCGTCGCTGTCGTTTGAAAATCAATACACGCTCAATGTGGTGGTGACCGACTTCACCGGCGATATCGAGCTGCTGCTCGTGCCGATTCAGGCATGGTTGCGCATCCATCAGGCCGACATTATGACGACCGACGAGGGTCGCAAAAAGGCTTCCCCTATTTTGCCGATATCAACGACAACGACAGCGCCGATATCAGTATCAGCCTGATGCTAACCGAGCGCACCATCGTCAGGGAAGACGGGGGAAAACTGCATATCGAGACAGTGCCGAAACCTCAGCCCCCTGAGCCGCTCGTATGAATGACTTTAAACCGTTCGACGATAAGCTCGCCGGGCTGATTGCGGCGCTGTCACCGACCGCCCGGCGCAAGATGGCCGCAGATATCGCGAAGCCCCTGAGAGCCCGACAACAGCGCCGGATTAAAACGCAAAAAGCGCCCGACGGCACCCCATACGCCGCACGAAAACGCCAGCCGGTGAAAGCGAAGAAAGACCGGGTTAAGCGGGAAATGTTCGCGAAACTCCGCATCAGTCGCTTTATGAAAGCCACGGCGGGAAATGATGTGGCGGTTGTGGAGTTCACTGGCAAGGTGCAAAGGATGGTGAATGTGCATAAGTACGGGCTTAAGGACAAACCTAGCCCTAATAGCGGCTCTGTAGAATACCCTGCACGTATCTTGCTTGGATTTTCGCCTTCCGATATTGACTTTGTATCCACAAAGACCGTTAATTATCTATCGGAGTGATCTTAAAAATGCGAGGTGCCAGTGCGAAAATTAAGCAAGGGGAATGAAGGCGCGATAGACAAAAAAATTGAATTAATGATAAAGGTTATTATTCGTACTGACTCTTATCTAAACTCAGCAAACACTAAGTCTACTATATTACTTAGTTTGTCATCAGCACTATTAGTTGCTCTGTCTGTAAACTTCAAGAACATCACGGGTATGGTGATAGTTGATTCAGATAAAGCTGTTCTTGCTGTTCTGATAAGTTTGATGATTTTTTTACTAATAACGTCAATTGTTTTCTCGCTTAGAGGTATTACTCCATATATTAAACCAAGTACGGTAAGTAACACCTTTTCATTTGTTGATATTTCAATTAATTTCCATGAGTTACATTTATATAAAGAACGTTTTAATTCAGTATCTAAACTGGAGTATTTAAATGAATTAATTTCATTAAACCATAATTTATCCAAAGCGCTCGTTGCAAAGTATAATAAGCAGATTACTGCAATAACCTGTATTGAAGCAACTGCGTACGTCCTGTGTTTTTCAGTGTATATGATTATTATAGCTAATTGCTAAGAGGGGTTTATGTCGGCTAAAAATATATATTCTAATTTGGAAAAAAGCTTAGAGAAAACTATTTCTGAGTCCAGGAGTATACGGTTGCGTGATTCTGGCTATATTTCTGAGGCAGCATCGAGTTCCCTTGCAGGGATGGAAAATCTAGATAGTAGATATGATTTTGTGAAAAGCTCTGTTGCCTTAGAAAGCGTGCGTGCTGATTCTAATGAACAACATTACGGGATAACTGAATTAGTGAGGCATAATTTTGGAAAGCATGGCCGATTAATGCCAAGTTTTGGATGTCATCCTGATTTCGATAATATGGATGAAGGAGAGTTGAGAAATGGCTACTCAGTTACTATGTTTATGGATATCATTGGCTCCACTAAACTTGGTGTAATCTTCAGTCCTGAAACTGTTTTTAAAATAAAAAATGATATTATTAGATGTGCAATAGAAACAGTAAACTCTTTCGATGGACATGTGCATCGTATTATGGGTGATGCTGTGATGGCCTTCTTTAGAAGTGATAAGTGCGAGAGAGAAGGTCGCATTGCAGACAGTGCCATTGATGCATTGAATTGCGCGACATATTTAATCGATATGTTTAAAAGTACGGTAATCCCTAAACTAAATGAGCTGGGGGTAGATGAAAATCTTGGCATACGTATAGGAATCGACTATGGAGCACATGACCAAGTTATCTGGGGTAAATATGGTTATATGGAAAGTCAGGAGGTAACTGCTACATCTTTTTTTGTCGACGTAGCAGCTAAACTACAACAAAAGGCACCGAAAAACTCGATTATGATAGGTGATAGTTTAGCAGAACTTTTAGGCTTTGATACCAATCAACTGGCAGTGAGAACAAAAATAAAAAATAATGAAGAGGTTTCTCTTCATTATATCACCCCGAATTATAAGGATGCGTCGGGGAAATCAATTAATTACAGGCAGCATCTTTTAAAGAATGAGTCATACTACAAGCTTTTGCCAACAGGGATGCTTGATAGTGATTTCTATATACGAGCCAGTCTGAAAAGAGACAAAAACGATCCATCTGATGATAATTATATTTCTTGCTCTCGGGTGGTTAGAAAAGGAATGGGTATTTCATTTAAGGGGTATTATCATTCTACGATCACTTACGACAACCCCAAATTTAAATTTAGAGTAAAAAATACTGGAGCGGAAGCGGCAGATGCTGAGAATAATGGAGATCATTATTTTTTTGAGCCTGCAAAGTATTCAGATGGTAGATATTTCGCTCCGCATTGGGAAGATACAAAATATAAAGGCCTTCATCATATGTATGTGTCTTTCTGGGATGGTGAACAACTAATTGAACCGGAAAAATGCTTCTCAGTATTCATAAATGACTGACTGCCTGTAGCGTTATCAACGCCAATCTTTATTCTTGACCCTTGTTGTGCCCTGACTCATCAAATTAATACAAATTGCCGCTCAGAACTCTGGGCGGATCCTTCAATGTATGAATACTCGCGCAAATCTTCAGGACGCTTTACGTCTCCTACGCAATCTGATCCGCACCGGCGTTATCGTCGAAGTTGACCTCGATAACGGGCGCTGTCGTGTCCAGACTGGCGGCATCGTTACCGATTGGCTTCAGTGGCTGACGTCGCGCGCTGGTCGCTCTCGCACGTGGTGGGCTCCCTCTGTGGGCGAGCAGGTTTTACTGCTGGCCGTGGGCGGCGAGCTCGATACCGCCTTTGTGCTGCCCGGTATTTTCTCTGATGACTACCCCGCACCGTCGGCATCGGCTGATGTATTTCACATTACCTTTCCTGACGGGGCGGTTATCGAGTACGAGCCGGAGACCGGCGCGCTGACCGTAAGCGGCATAAAAACCGCAGACATTACGGCGTCGGATTCCATCGCCGTGACGGTGCCGGTGGTGACGGTGAAAGCGGAGACCCGCATCACCCTCGACACCCCAGAGGTGGTCTGCACCAACAAGCTGACGACCGGGTCACTCGAGGTCACCAAAGGCGGGACGATGAAAGGCAATATTACCCATACCGCCGGATCGCTTTCTTCAAACGGAAAAGTGCTTCATCTGCATAAACACCCCGGCGACAGCGGCGGTGAAACAGGGACACCACTATGACAACACGTTACATCGGCATGAACCGCGAGATAGGGCGCGCTAACACTGACGTTGAGCACGTCGGTCAGGCCGGTCGGCTCTCGCGTGATGCGCCGCGATTAGTCACCACTAAAATGCCCGTACTCAGCATGGAAGCTGTTTAGCGCCTCCAGTCCTTCCTGATTTTCTTCTTGCCAGGGAGAACTGGCCTGCTTTTTCGCTTCTGGATCAGAGGGAACTGCGTTCGGCATCACAGTAACATTCCGCGTGGTGCGTTGTATCATTCTGCATCCCCACTCTGTTCGTTTAAGTATTTTAGGTACGGCTGAGATAGCGTGGTTTGAACCATCAGAAAAATTTAAAATCTACGCCCGCAAAGGCTCGCTTTAGCGAGCCTTTGCGGGCGGCATTTCCGGATAATTATTCATGAAAGCCTCACCAAAGATGCAAAACAGCATCGCTGCGTATACGTAAGCATCGGGTTCACAACTCGCACAGAATCCTTCCTGCCATGGCATTCTCTGGACAATATTTTCCTAATCTTCTGATGCTCATAAAACCTCATACTGCATCATGATGATAAAGTTATTTATTATCAGTGTATTATGGAAATAAATCAGCTTGACCATCGTATCCACAGTGCTATTTTTACGGTAACTGCCGCAGTCCTGGGACTGTACCCGAGACAGCCATGACCTTAGAGGACTGTGCCTGGCTGCTATGTCAGGTTGGTCAAGCCCTTAACCCCGCAAGCCGGACAATACGGCGGGGGCGTCTCTGACGCAGTCCGGTCGTTGTAGCTGCTATAACCTGTGCCAGCACGAGGCAGGTTGGTACCGCGTCTTCAGACGGAGCGTATCTCTGCGCCAGTAAACAGGTTACCTGAAACGGCGGCGCGTCACTTTGGAGGCGAAGCAAAACAAAGTGACGCCGACGCACACCGCTGCGCCAGCCGCCGTCTTATCAGGCTTATCGTTGTATTTACCCTCTGACGCCATCATTTCTGCGTCAAAAAGATAACAAGGAGGAATGAACAGTACCGGAGGCGGATCACGACGATCCGGGGGCATCCCTGCTGAGGCAGGCGGCCTGCACACCGTGCAGTACCGTACCCCACCATACCTCAACTCTCGCCTTCCGGCGCACCGGTATTGTTCAGCATGGCGCAATGTTCAGTGCCGTGCATTCCCCACGCGCCGGAAAATATTGCTACCGCATCAGGCGGAGGAGTCTGCATGTCGCGACTGGCACAGAATATGAAAAAACTGGCGCACCGCGCAGGTGGCAGCCACAAAACCGTCCACGACCGCGAACAGATGGCGCAGCGTTTTGCCCGTCATTTGCTGGCGCAGAATATTCAGGTCACCAGCACCAGCCAGCTCAAAGCCAGACACATTGCAGGATATATTCATGAACGGCTGGCGCAGGGTATTTCTCAGCGAACGCTACAGAACGAAATGGCGATGGTGCGTTCCATTCTGGCTGAAGCCGGGCGCATGCAGCTTAGTCAGTCCGAATTAATCAGCAATCAATCACTCGGCATCAGTGGTGCCAGCCGTGACGGGACGCACCGGGCCATTCCGGATGCACTTTACCATCAGATACTGGATCGGGTCCGGCAAACCGACGCAGGTCTCGCGGCCAGCCTGCAACTGGCGCGGGTGATGGGCCTGCGTGGACAGGAAGCGGTACAGTGCTGCCAGTCGCTGAAAACCTGGGACAAACAGCTGGAAAAAGGGGCTGAACGTCTGCCGGTGATCTTCGGCACCAAAGGCGGACGACCGCGCATGACGCGGGTGACGGACCGGGAAGTGGTTCGCCAGGTGGTGAAAGAGGCGCTTGGGATTGCCGGGGAGCGTAACGGGCATCTCATTGACAAACCAGATCTGAAATCTGCAATGGATTACTGGCACAACCATCTCCGCGATGCCGGGCTGACGGGCGAATACTCCCCTCATTCCCTGCGCTATGCCTGGGCGCAGGACGCAATCCGCTATTACGAGGAGCAAGGCCTGAGTAACAAAGAGGCGCTGGCAGTAACATCCACGGATCTGGGGCATGGGGATGGTCGCGGGAGGTATATTGAGCAGGTTTACAGGCATGGTAAATAAATACTCTGGGATGACCGGATTTTAGCCAACTCTGGCTCGAATTGCTATCACAGAACAGGAACGTCCTTTAAGAGCGAAGAACAGACTGCAAAGAAAAATTTAAAGCAATTATATATAGCTAATTATTTTTTGACTATGCCGATAATATTACAGTGCAATAGCAATAGAGTTGACATGGGCTAGATTTTTGATAGATTTAAATTTTTAATACACTGTAATGATAAACTATGAACATTGAAGAAGAATTGGTTAACTTTTTACACAGGACGATGCGTGATAATGATACTAAATATAGAGATATTGAGTTAATTTTATTTTATTTTGGTTTTCGAGAGGAAATATGGCCAACATTAGATGATGCAGCAATAAGATTTAACGTTGGTGATTCAGATAAACGTCGTTCAGAGAGACCAAGACAAATAATCAAAAACAAATTTACAAGTAAGGTGACTCTGTCTGATCTACCTATAACGCAAGAGGTTTTTATAATTATCGAATCAAGCAGATGCGCTACTATTGAAGATATTACCATAAAATTAAAAGAGAAAAATTTAGTCCCGAATTCATTTAGTATAAAAGGCATACTGAATTTATTGCATCATTTGAACGTTTGTGAAGAATATAATATATACACTAACAGACTTTCCACTGCAAGCCGGCAATCAATTGAATCTGAAACAAACCTTTATTTATTAAAATCTTCAGAACTTCCTGAGATAAAAAAAGCCATACGAAAAATTAGAACTTATCCAGGGTTGGTTGGCATATCAAACTTCTCAACTTTTTTTAAGAACAGTGAAGAATATGCAACTTACAAAGAATTGCTATTGAATATAATTCGTTCTCGGGATGATATTTGGTTATCGAATATAAATGACGACTATTGGTATATCGTAGAAGAAAGAGAGAATACCCTAATTAACAACTTAGGGAAAATTAAAAACATTGCTGAGGTAGTCAATATTGATACGCTTTCTATTGTGCTATTGAATGCTTTTAAGCAAAGAACTCCACCTAAAGGCGCAATATATCCCCCCATAAATGTTTTAAAAAAATATCTTGAATCCTCTCGGTTTACTGAGTTTGATGGTTGTGCTGCAAAGTTAACATTAGATGCTACTAACTTAAGAGATATAGAATTAGATATCATTAATTACATGAAAAATAAAGAATCCATTAGTTTCGTAGATGTTAAGTGTTTTCTGGAACAGAGGGGATATAGCAAACCGAATATAAATAAAGCCATATTAAATTCAACACTAATCTTTGCTGATAAAACTATTCGGAGAAGTTATACATATACCTTGTTGAAAAGTGAATCTTTTACAAGTGGCATTGTTCTTGATAGATATGAGGAATTTAAATACAAACTATTAACAGCTTGTGCCGAAGGAACTGATATCGATAGCATGAGTGTATGTCGGAAAGAGCAGCGGTTATTGAGGAGTTGGCTTTTTGACAATAAAGAGAGTGAAACTTGTGCTATTTGCTCTAATGTACTTTCAGTTAATTCTTTGGTCGCTGCACACAAAAAGCCAAGGTCAATTTGTTCTTTTAATGAGCGAGTGGATCCTTATATTGTAATGCCTGTATGTAAATATGGATGTGACTATTTATATGAAAATTGTCACATTATAATTATTGATGGCATTGTAAGTAAAAATTTTTCAAAAAATCTAACGGCATTTGAATGCGATTATATAGAAAAAATTAGTGGTAATATTGTTGACAAACGCTGGCTTAAAGGGGATCCCAATTACTTCCGGAGAAAGTAACCTGAGTTTGTTAATATGCTAGTAGTAAATGGATTATATTAACCAAATAATATATATCATAAAATCTTTCATCAACTAGGCGTCTGCTATTGGCTCTAAGCGGACGGCCAGGAGGATCACCAAGGCCGTTATAAGCAAGAAGCGAACATAGTTTTCATCTCTACTGTTTATAGTGACGCTGACTGGATGCAGGGTGTCGCAGGAGGGATGCTTCCGGGCGTATTGGACGTCGCACCAGCTCCCCTCCGCAGTTCGGACACTGGCCGTTAAGCCGTTGGGTCACGCAATCGACGCAAAATGTGCATTCGAATGAACAGATGTATGCCTCTTTTGATTCAGGTGGCAGATCTTTATCACAGCATTCGCAATTACATGGTGCTCTCTTATTGTTAAAGGGACATCATTGGCTATACCAAAGGCCATCTACCCGTATCTCCTTATGCGATAGATGACGCTATTGTTTTTCACGTGTATTAGATGAGCATGGTCTACAGTCTGGAAAATTCAAGAGAGTGAATTATCCGACAGAAACGCTCACTTCCGGAAACGAACGACAAGCCTATAGCGTCCACCAGAGCCTAAACTAGCACGGAAAATCCCGTTCCCAACAATCAACTTAAAAATCAAATAGATACAAAAACCCCTTCCATATCAACATCATCACCACTCTTTTTGCGCCTTCCCCTCCCCACAAAAAATCAAAATCCCCAACAAAATCAACCACCTCCCCCACCAATTACAGGGACGCCAGCAAAAATTCTCCATCGGTGATTACCAGAGTCATCCGATGAAGTCCTAAGAGCCCGCACGGCGCAAGCCCTGCGGGCTTTTTTGTGTCTGCAATTTGTCCCGCGAAGTCAGATGCCAACTAATTAAATCCGAACCTTTTAGGCACCTTGTCAGGCACCTCATAAAGCTTTAGTGTTTTTGTGGAACCTAAAACTAAGCCTGTACGGCAGCAGTAAAACCCCTTTTCCTTTTAAGGTGATCGAATCAGCTAATCTCATTAAAATGCACTATGTTTTCCTGATGGGGATGGCCTTGAGCTAATCATCAAATCCAGCGGGTTTACGCTCTGCCCGTTCGCCACATTCGCTCTTTTATTTCGAAATCCTTACCAGTAACGCTGGTTGCATACTTCCCCGCTGTTCATCCTGCCTGTTTCCGCACCACAAGTGGCCGCGACACTCGTTACTGCAGCGGTTCAGCATGCTCCGGAACCGGAGACCACATTGATCCGCCCCTGATGAGTAGCCTGGTGGCGGCCTGCTTCTTAATCCTGTATTCGTCTACCTTCCGTTTCCAGATGAAAAGGGACGGCTTCACATTGCATTTATTGACGCAAATAAAAGACAATCATGAGTTGAGATTCGATTATGCTCTCTGGCACTCATCGGCATTGCACGGGCTTTACGTCGCAGGATGGCGAAAAAGACGTTACACGCCCCATTTTCACAGGATCAATTTTGAATATTTACTCAAAACGCTGCGTGATACGACCGTTTAACGCCGATGATATCGAGCCTTTTATGGCATATCGCAACGATGCCGAATGGATGCAGTACCAGGGGTTTAAGGGCCTGACAAAGGAAGCTTATGCCGAGGCGTTGCTGGGAAACGCTTCTCTTACGCAGGGCATGCAGCTCGCGGCGATCGATACCGCGACCGGGACTTTAATTGGCGATCTCTACTTAAAACAAGAAAACGAGACCATCTGGCTTGGCTACACCGTTAGCCCACGGTATGCAGGTCAGGGTTACGCCCTTGAAACTGCGATGGCGGTCATTGACTGGTGTAAGCAGCAAGGTTTTTTAGCCGTAAAAGCCGGCGTTGTGGCAGATAATCTTCCCTCAATAAATTTACTGAACAAACTCGGATTTTCCTGTTCCTGCACGGAGGATGATGAGCAGATTTTTGTTTTAAACATACAATCTGCTCATTAATTCCCCCTACTTTCAGCTTGTCATACTCACATACCTCTATCCCGACAAAAATTTCTCTGATTAATCTGCTGTTACCTCGTTCACACCGCGGAAGGTCACATGTTACTTTCCGCGTCATTTGTTTTTAAAACAATAAGATAAATAGCTTACCGCCCCTTCATCCCGCTAGTTTTATGCCTGTGACGCACCCTGTGCGCAGTTCTATAAGAGAGATAACCATGAAATAAGCTGTGAACGCCCTACAAAACTTTGGAAAATCCCTCTATGGGCCGGTACTTATCTTGCCGATAGTGGGTCTGTTTATCGCTTTTGGCAACGTGTTGGGCAACGGCAACCTTGCGGAATATCTGCCCTTGCTCGGCCATCCTTTAATTCAGAATATCGGCCAGCTCATTGCTAAATCAGCGGTATCGGTACTGGTGAACCTGGCGCTGATCTTCGCCATTGGGATCCCCGTAGGCCTGGCCGCTCGCGATAAAGGCTACGCGGCGCTCATTGGCCTGGTGACGTTTATCGTCTTTATCAACGCCATGAATATCACACTGCAGCTGCAGGGCCAGCTCGCGGCGCCGGAACAGATGAAAGCAGCCGGCCAGAGCATGGTGCTGGGCGGCCAGGTGCTTAAGATGGGGGTCTTCGCCGGGATCCTCACCGGCGCGCTTTCGGGCTACAGTCTTATATCGGTTACGGGTATGAATCTTACGTATTCGGCCTGCCACCCTGCGAATGCGCCAATCTGCCGGTGCCCGCTATCGACGATCAGGGAATGAGTTCAAAGGTAATTGAGATTAACGTATCAGGATTTATGTCAGCGGGCGTCGTGCTGTACAGCGAACCAGCCTGACCATATAGCGTGACCGCGCCGCCTTTTAAGCCCGCTGATAAAACTTTGGCCATCAGGGGATCGATTTGTTTGTCGTATACCATCCTGGAATTCATCGTATTGAGTATCGGGGTACCATCAAGCTTTTTCTCCAGTATATTCAGGGATAAGGACTCATTCTGCTTGTAAGGTTGCTTCCCTTGTTTATCAATCACGAAATAGACACCATTAGGCAAAACCTCATATTTTTTATTTTTAATTTTGGTCATGATTCTTTTTTCAATATCAACGTACTTAGATGACATTTGTTCATTAAGGGTGTTAACGATGGTTTCTATTTCACCTTCTTTGATTTTCAGCTTTTTATGGTAAGCATCGTTAAAGCCTGAAACCAGCGCCGAAGGCGACAGCTTCACATCATTGTCAGCCATTTTATTCACATCCGATAGCGCCTGAGTCAGATAGAAAACGCCGAGTGCGTAGGCATTTTTGATGCTTTTATCAGTAAGCTTTAACTCACTTTCCTTTATGGCCTGGCTATCAAGGGCAGACTGTAATTTCTGATTTTGATTGTTCAAAGCAGCAACTGACTCAGCATATTTTTTCTGCGCCGCTTCGGCTGCGGCGGTCAGCTCGCCATTCTTTTTGTTCAGCGCGTCGAGCGCGGATTTGTGCTGACTTTCGCCCTGGGCGTTCTGCTTTTGCAGCGCGGCGATCTGCGCCGACAGCGTGCGGGTGGTCTCATCCAGCTTTTTCTGCGCCGCTTCGGCAGCGGCGGTCAGTTCGCCATTCTTTTTGTTCAGCGCGTCGAGCGCGGATTTCTGCTGGCTTTTATCCTGGGCGTTCTGCTTTTGCAGCGCGGCAATCTGCGCCGACAGCGTGCGGGTGGTCTCATCCAGCGTTTTCTGCGCCATTGCGGCGGCAGCGCTCAGTTCAAGGTTCTTGCCCATCAGCGTGTCTATCGTTGATTTCTGAGCGTTGTCACTCTGCCCTTTCTGAGTTTTCAACGCGGCGATCTGCACCGACAGCGTGCGGGTCGTATCATCCAGCTTTTTCTGCGCCGCTTCGGCAGCGGAGTTCAGTTCAGCGTTCTTTTTGCGCAGTGCTTCAAGAGCACTCTTATGCCCGTTTTCGTCCTGTGCACGCTGCGCCTTTAACGCCGCAATCTGCGCCGACAGCGTGCGAGTGGTTTCATCCAGCTTTTGCTGCACCGCTTCGGCAGTGGCGGCCAGTTCGACGTTCTTTTTAGTCAGCGCGCTCACCGCGGCAGGATCGCCACTCTCTTTCTGTACACCCTGGCTACTCTGTGCCTTCAGCGCGGCGATCTGCGCCGACAGTTCGCGCGTTGTTTCAGCGAGTTTTTTCTCCGCCGCTTTGGCTGCCGCGCTCAGCTCCGCATTCTGTTTGCGCAGAGCGTTAATCGTACTTTGCGTTTGATTGCTCTGATTTATTCTTTTGCTGACGCCATCCTGCTTCGGCGGCATTTTTTTATCACGGCTCTCGTTATTCAGATTAGACGAGGCCGACTCCGCGCTAGCGGCGCCTGAGGCCGGCGGATCCTTAATTTCAAGTTTCTTGATATTATCAAGGAAGTCTCCCCCCTCGGAACGAGCAGGGAGCATGACAAAAAGGGTAGAGAGAGCAAATACAATCGCAAGACCTCTGAGATCGTATAATTTCAGTTTCCCCTTAAGGCTCCTCATCTGGTCAGCCCATCTTTAAGATCGGCTTTCCGGGCGCGGGTTTCGAACTCTTTGATTAATTTCTGAGAAATACTATTACACTTATCATTTATCTTATATTCAAAAAGCGGGGTAATGGTTGATTTTACGCTGGCTGAGGTTTGCCCCGAAACAGAGGCATAAAACTTAGCGTCGTTAATTAATCCATAGAGTTCACTTGAATCTTTCTGGAACTTGTTATCCAGCTTAACTAAAGCATCCGCATCCTGGATACACTGCTGTAAAGCAGGAACTTGTGCAGGCTGTTCGGTTTGACTCACATCTTTCTTTATTAGTGCGCTATCTGTTTTTTTAATATTAGTACACCCCTGCAATACACCCACAGAAATACACACCAATACCAATAAGCTATTTCTTATCATTTTCCCATCCATTAGAAAAATAGTGCACAAAAAATATATTTCTCGATTCCAGCAGAAAAAAAATTAACAAACAACGTTACAGGTTGGAATTACTCGTAATTCAGAAAAAACACATAAAAAGGTTATTTTTTAACCAATTACAGAGTGGGAATTATCCTGGAACCAGGCGATATTTTTATCTGAGTTTTTTCTAAATAACATATAGTTAATGATGTGCCGCCTGCTATATGCCTGATATTAAGCGGTCTACTTCCCAATAAAATCAGGCATAAGCTGTTTTTCATTCATTACTAAACTCATGCACTCCACTTCGGCCTGGCTACGGTATTCTTCTTCAGAAGATTGCGAAACTCCTTGAGATAAGGTTCATTGCTGCGCCCGCGCTTGCAGATCGCCGAGAAGGGAGATTGAAAGCCAAACTCATTGGGTAGCAGCACGCGCAGGCGATTCTCTTTAATCCACGGCCAGGCGTAGTGCTCAGGAAGATAGCCGATGTATTTCCCGGACAGGATCAACAGCAGCTGCGCATCGACGGTTTCAACCGTGGCGCTGCCCTTGCTGAACCCGCGCCGCCGCAGATCGCTGGTATTCCAGTAGCTGCGCGTCACCAGTGGACACTGGCTGATGAGATCTTTATCGAGCTGGCGACTAAAGAACATCGGATGCAGGTCGCTGCAGTAGAGCCAGTGCTGCTCGCGGTAGAGCGGTTCGCTGATGATGTTATGCACCCGCGAATTGTAGCTACCGATGGCGAGATCGATATGGTTATTCAGTACGCCGTTCAGCTGTTCCGCCGGGGTGCGAATAATCAGCTTGATGTGTACGTTAGGAAACTTATCGCTAAAGCTGCGCAGCACCACCGGCAGCGACAGCGCGGTTTCCGTTTCGATGGAGTCAAGCGTTGAGATGCAAATCGTGCCGCTATGCTCGCCTTTCAGCAGCGCCGACTGGCGCTCCAGCTCGTTCAGTTCGCTCAGCACGCGGATCGCCTGCTGTAAAAAATGCTGCCCTTTCTCCGTTAACGCAAAGCCGCCGCGTCCGCGCTGGCACAGGCTAAAGCCCAGCTGGCCCTCCAGCTGCGACATCGCGTTGCTGATCGCGGAAACGGAAATCCCCAGCTCCTGCTGGGCCCGGCCATAGCTCTCAAGGCGGGCCACCGCCTCAAAAACCTGGAGCTGTCGAATGTTTAGCGTCGCGTCGTTAAGCATGGCGTTTAGTTCACTGATAAATGAACTAAGTATTTGCGGCGGACGATTTAAAGTCCAGCACATCTTGCGCACTATCCCTGCTGTTGAGTTTTGAATATCAGATTCAGGAGCAGAAATGGATAACGTCTTTCATCAACCGCAGGGTGGCAATGAGATGCCGCGTTTTGGCGGCCGCGCCACGATGATGCGCCTGCCATTTATTGAGGATTTACAGGGGCTTGATGCCGCATTTGTCGGCATCCCTCTGGATATCGGGACCTCGCAGCGTTCCGGAACGCGCTACGGACCGCGCTATATTCGTACCGAATCGGTGATGATTCGCCCGTACAACATGGCTACCGGCGCCGCGCCTTTTGATTCACTGTCGGTGGCGGATATCGGCGACGTACCGATTAACACCTATAGCCTGCTCAAATCGGTGCAGATTATCGAGGATTACTACACCGGTTTGAATAGTTTTTCGCTCATCCCCCTGACGCTCGGAGGCGATCACACCATTACCCTGCCGATTCTGCGCGCGTTGACCAAAAAGCACGGTCCGGTAGGTCTGATTCACGTCGACGCCCACACCGATACCAACGATGAAATGTTCGGCGAAAAGATCGCCCACGGCACCACCTTCCGCCGCGCCGTCGAAGAGGGGCTGCTGGATCTTAAACGCGTCGTTCAGATAGGCCAGCGCGCGCAGGGCTACGCCGCCGGCGACTTCCAGTGGGGCGTCGATCGGGGCTTTCGTCTGCTTCAGGCGGAGCAGTGCTGGCACAAATCCCTGGCACCGCTGATGGCCGAAGTGCGTCAACAAATGGGAGATGGCCCGGTTTATCTCAGTTTTGATATCGATAGCCTCGATCCGATCTGGGCCCCCGGCACCGGAACCCCGGAAGTAGGCGGCCTGACGTCAATTCAGGCGCTGGAAATTGTGCGCGGCTGCCGCGGTCTGAACCTGATTGGCTGCGACCTGGTCGAGGTCTCGCCCCCCTATGACGTCAGCGGCAACACGTCCCAGCTGGCCGCCAACCTGCTGTATGAAATGCTCTGCGTTCTCCCGGGCGTGAAATATCCATAGAGGAAAAACCATGCAGCTTAACGTCTTTCGCACGCTGTGGGGCGTCACCACCCCGTGGCAGCAAACGGTTAGCGAACTCCAGAGCGTCGGCTGCTGCGGCATCGAAGCGCGAGTGCCGCTGACGACAGAAGAGCAGCGAACGCTGGCCCGGCGCCTCGAAGCGTCCGCGCTTCAGTATATCGCCATTGTCTTCAGCGGCGGCGGCGTCATTCCGGCCCAGGCCGAGACGCCCGCGCAGCATCTGGAGCGCTTAAAAGAACGTTTTGCGGCGGCAAAAGCGCTTAATCCGCGCTTCGTCAATCTACTGGCCGGTAACGACCGCTGGCCGCTGGCGCAGCAGGTGGATTTTCTCGGCAGAGCGCATGAACTGGCCGCCGAGTATGAGCTGCTCTGTAGCTTTGAAACCCATCGCGCCACCTCGCTGTATAGCCCGTGGCTGACGCTGGAGATTATTCAACAGCTGCCGCAGCTGCGCTTTACCGCCGATATCAGCCACTGGATCGTGGTCAGCGAACGCCTGCTGGATGACCCTTACGATGACCTCAGCGCCTTTATCGAACGGGTCCACCATATTCAGGCCCGCGCCGGATACGACCAGGGGCCGCAGGTGCCACACCCGGCCGCGCCGGAATATCAGGCGGCCCTGCGGTTTCAACAGCGCTTCTGGGAGCAAATCTGGCAATCGCAGCGCCGGCGCGGCTACCAGCACACCACGCTGACCCCGGAGTTTGGCCCCGATGGCTATCTGCATCACCTGCCGTTTACCAACGTTCCGGTCGCCGATCTCTGGTCGCTGAACGCCTGGATGGCCCGGCGTGAACAGCAACATTTTGTCGAATTCACCTCGCTAACTGCATAAGGAACGGAAGAGATGACCGCTGCAAAAAGTTCTTTTACTGAATTACCGACCATCGACATCAGCGACCTGACCTGCGCCGATCTCACCCGACGACAGGCAGTGGCCGATGCCATCGGTCAGGCGGCCCGCGAGGTCGGCTTTTTCTATATCACCGGACACGGCATTGCGCCCGAGCTGATTGCCGGCATCCGCGCGGCGGCGAAAGAGATTTTTGCCCTGCCGATGGAGCGCAAGATGGCGTACTACATCGGACAGTCGAAAAGCCATAAGGGCTACGTTCCCGAAGGCGAAGAGATTTACGGCTCCGGCAAGCCGGATCGCAAAGAGGCGTTTGATATCGGCTTCCAGGCCGCCGACGACCACCCGTTGGTCGTGGCTAACACGCCGCTGATTGGCGCCAACGAATGGCCGGATATACCCGAATTTCAATCCCGGGTACTGGCCTGGTATGACGCGGTCTTCTCCCTTGGACATCGCCTGTTTGACGCCTTCGCTCTGACGCTTGGCCTGCCGGAAGGTTATTTCAGGTCGATGGTCACCTGCCCACCGTCAAAGCTGCGCCTGATCCACTACCCCTTTGACGCCAGCGCCGAAGATGTTCCCGGTATTGGTGCACATACCGACTATGAGTGCTTCACTCTGCTGCTCGCCGACCAGCCGGGCCTTGAAGTGTTGAACGAAGATAGCGCCTGGATCGACGCCCCACCGCTGAAGAACGCGACCGGAGAAGAGGCTTTCGTGATTAATATCGGCGACATGCTGGAAGTGCTGAGCGCTGGCACATTTGTTGCAACAGCACACCGCGTACGTAAAGTGCCGCAGGAACGTTACTCCTTCCCGCTGTTTTTCGCCTGCGACTACCACACGCTGATCCGCCCGCTGCCGGGCTTCCTTAAGGCGGGCGAAGCCAGCGAGTATCAAGAACTGAGCATTGGTGAACATATGTGGAGCCAGGCGTTACAGACCTATCGCTACCTGCGCGAGAAAGTCACCCGCGGCGAGCTCCAGCTCCCCGAACGCGCCCGCGGCACCAACACCTTTGGCCATCTGAAAAAACAAGCCCAGCAAAAAACCGTTAATAACCCGTGAGGATAAATGATGAAAAGAACGCTAAAAAAACTCTCGCGCCGTGTGGCTTTGACCATCGCCGTCACCGCTTGTTTTTCACCGCTGACTCAGGCCGCAGAGCTGCTGACCGAGGGCGTATTTAAGGTCGGGATGGAGGTGACCTATCCGCCGTTTGAGTCCTACGACAGCAATAATAATATCGTCGGCATCGACCCGGAATTTGCAGCGCTGATCGCCGAACAGCTGAAAGCCAAACCGCAGCTTATCGACACGAAATTCACCAGCCTGATTTTAGGTATCGGTAAAAAATACGATGCGGTGATTTCCGGAATGTACGTGACTCCCGAGCGTCAGAAGCAGGCGGATGCGATTCCTTACGCCCTGTCCGGCGCATCCATTATTGCCCTGAAAAACAGCACCATACAGCCCAAAACCGAAGATGAGCTGTGCGGCGTGAAGGTCGGTCTGCAGGCGGGGACCGCCTGGGTTTCCAGTCTCAAAAAACACTCCGACGAGTACTGCCTGAAAAAGGGTAAACCGGCGATTAGCGTTCAGGAGTTCCCCACCGCGCCGGAAGCCTCCCAGGCCCTGCTGTCGAAAAATATCAACGCCCAGTTAGAAATCGCCCCGGCGGCGCAAATTATCGTCGAGAAAAGCCGCGGCCGCCTGTCCATTAGCTCAAATCGTCTGGTCTATCCGTTGCCGCTGGGGATCTACGTCGCCAAAGGCAATACCGAGCTGGCCGAGGCCATTAAATCAACGTTAGCCACCCTTAAAGCCAACGGCAAATATGACGCCATCATCAAGAAATACAGCTTAGAAAGCATCAATTAATACAATAATTAAACGGGAGTCGCTATGGAGTTCGATTGGGGATATTTTTTCTCATTATTTAGCGTTGGGGCATTCTGGCAGGCGTGCATTACCGTCATTGTCGTCAGTTCATTGTCCTGGTTTACTGGCCTGATATTAGGTTTTCTTTTAGCCTGCGCTAAGCTCTCCGGCCCGCGCTGGCTGAAGGTTCCCGTCGAACTCTATATTTGGTTTTTTCGCAGCGTACCGCTGATGGTGCTGCTGGTCTTTGTCTATAACCTGCCGCAGCTGTTTCCGGCCACCCAGCCGCTGCTCGGCATTCCGTTTATCGCCGGGCTGGTATCGATGACGGTGACCGAAGCGGCTTATATGGCGGAAATCCATCGCGGCGGCCTGCTTTCGGTCGCCAAAGGGCAAAGCGAAGCTGGGCATGCCTTAAGCTTTAGCTTTATCGGAATTCAGCGCTTAATTATTATTCCGCAGGCGTTTCGTATCTCCCTGCCCACGCTGATCAACGAATATATCACTATCATTAAGCTCAGCTCGATTCTGTCGGTTATTTCGCTGCCGGAACTGCTGCTGACCGGCCAGCGCCTGTACGCGCAGAATTTTCTCGTAATGGAGACGCTGCTGGCGGTCGCGGTCTATTACGTCATGGTGGTCACGGCCTTTACCTGGCTCTTCCGGGCGCTGGAAAACCTGCTGGATATTCAGCGCAAACGTCCGCAAACGCTCAATGAAACGGAATGCGAAACCCTGCGTCAAAACCTGAAGCCGCCGGTGCAGACAACAAAAGCGCAGTCCGCCCGCGGCAACCCGCCGGCGCTCGATTTGCAGGGCATCGAAAAATCCTGGGGCCAGCACCACGTCCTGAAGGGGATTGACCTGAAAGTAGAAAACGGCGAGGTGATCAGCATCATCGGCCCGTCCGGCTCCGGCAAAACCACCCTGATCCGTACCATCAACGCTCTGGAAAGCATTGACGGCGGCGAGATCATTCTTTACGGCGAGGATTATCTGAAGGGCGCCTCCATTATCGATAAACAGCAAATGCGCGCGGGCGTGCGCCGCATCGGCATGGTCTTTCAGGGCTTCAACCTCTTTCCTCATCGTACGGTGCTGGATAACGTGATGCTCGCCCCGCTCTATCACAAGCTCCTTGACCGCCCCGCTGCCA
Organism: Klebsiella sp. CN_Kp100; assembly: GCF_040065315.1. NCBI lineage: Bacteria > Pseudomonadati > Pseudomonadota > Gammaproteobacteria > Enterobacterales > Enterobacteriaceae > Klebsiella > Klebsiella sp. CN_Kp100. The sequence continues at coordinate 42,119 of NZ_JBEAIJ010000029.1, read as the reverse complement.
GAGAGCAGGCGCTCTGGCTGCTGGATCGCGTCGGTCTGCTGGCGCACGCCGAAAAATACCCGTACCAGCTCTCCGGCGGTCAGCAGCAGCGCGTGGCCATCGCCCGCGCCCTGGCGCTGAAACCGGACATCATGCTGTTTGATGAACCCACCTCGGCGCTGGACCCGGAGCTGGTTGGCGAAGTACTCAAGGTCATTCAGTCCCTCGCCCGTGAAGGCATGACGATGCTGATCGTGACCCACGAGATGGACTTCGCCTTATCGATTTCTGATCGGGTGGTGATGATGGAAAACGGCGTCGTGCAGAGCGATGTGCCGCCGCAGCGTATTCGCAGCGATGCCGCCGAACCGTCCCTGGCCCGCATTCGTGAATTTATGGGAGTGTAATAAATGACAACTGAACTGGAATTACGCCAGCAGCTGGCGGGCGCCTATCGTCTGGCGGCGCTGTTCGGCTGGGAAGACACGCTCTATACCCACTTCTCCGTTCGCCTGCCCGGCGACGGCGAGCCGCGATTTTTGATTAACCCCTTCGGCATGATGTTTGATGAAGTGACGGCCAGCAACTTAATCGTGGTCGACATGCAGGGCAAGGTCGTCGAAGGCAGCGCGCCGGCAAACTCGGCGGGCTTTACAATCCACAGCGCGGTCCATATGGCTCGCGAAGACGCCCACTGCGTGATCCACACCCACACGCTGCCGGGGATGGCAGTCGCCGCCTGTGCGGAAGGGCTGCTGCAGCTCAACCAGATCAGCACCGAGTTTTATCAACGCGTCGGTTATCATCCTTATGAAGGCGTGGCCTTCGATCTCGATGAACGCGTGAGGATCCAGCGCTCGCTCGGCGAGAATATCGCCCTGATCCTGCAAAGCCACGGCCTGCTGTCGGTCGGCCGCACCGTCGCCGACGCGTTTTACATCATGTATTACCTGAACCGCGCCTGTGAAATCCAGATGGCCGCCGCGCAGCTGGCTTCGCTCGGCTCCATTCATACGATCCCCGATCGCCTGAGCCAGCACGCCTGCGAGCAGCTGAAGGGAGTCGAACATGAACGCCAGCTGGTGTGGCAGGCGTGGCTGCGTCGCCTCGACCGTCTTGATACTTCTTATAAGAGTTAACACCTATGACTCCGTTCACTATCGTCGTGGATTGTAACGATCCTCAATATGCCCAGGAGATTTGCGCCGCTTTCGCGCCATTTCGGCAGGCAAAAGCGGTCCTGCCTGACCACCCCGCCGCTCGCGAGGCGCAATACGCCTGCTGCTGGTTTCCCGATCCGCAGATCCTGGCGCGATCGCCGCAGCTAAAGCTGATCCAGGCAGCGTCCGCCGGCGTCGATCATCTCCCGGCCAGCATTTTCGCCAGCGATGTTCCGCTCTGCCGGGTGGTTGACGATGATTTTCGCCACGGCATGTTTGAATACGCGCTGTGGGGCGTGCTGTGGTTTCAGCGCCGCTTTGACCGGGCGCTGGCTCACCAGCGCAAGCGCATCTGGAAGATGTATCCGCAGCGCGCGGCGGCCGATTATCACGTTGGCGTCATGGGCCTCGGTGAAATTGGCGGCTATATCGCCTCGCAGCTCGCCGGGATGGGGTATCGGGTTTCCGGCTGGGCGCGTAGCGAGAAATCCTTTGCCGGCGTGCGCTGCTTTCACCGCGACGCGCAGGCCGGTGAATTTCTTGGTCAGCTGGATGTGCTTATCAACGTCCTGCCGTTAACCGAGCAGACGCGAGGTATCCTCGCCCACCCTTTACTGGATCGTCTCCCCAACGGCGCGGCGTTGATAAACTGCGGCCGCGGCGAGCATATGGTGAACCAGGACGTGATCCGGGCGCTGGATAGCGGCAAGTTATCCGGCGCGGTGCTCGACGTCTTCCCCGTCGAGCCTCTTCCCCAGGAAGACCCGCTGTGGCAACACCCGCAGGTAGCAATTACGCCGCATATGGCCTCCATCGCCCAGACGGAGGCGATCGCCCGCCAGCTGCTGGACAACATCCAGCGGCTACATCGGGCGCTGCCGCTGAAAAACCGGGTGAACAAACAGAGTGGTTATTAAGCCCGAAAACGTCAAAAGCATAATATCCGCTGCTACGCTTAATGGTCTGTCCAATAAAAAATAAGGCTGGCAGCATGAATATTGATCTATCGGGGAAAGTTGCACTGGTTACCGCCTCCACCGGCGGCATTGGTTTCGCCATCGCCAAAGGTCTGGCGGCAAGCGGCGCGGAAGCGATCGTGAATGGCCGCAGCGAGCGTAGCGTGAATGCGGCCATTGCCCGCCTGCAGAGCGAGGTTCCCGGCGCGAAGACCCGACCGGCGATAGCCGATCTGAGCGACGCAGAAGGCGTGAATCAGCTGATACAAGCGGTAAACGGCATCGACATACTGGTGAATAATGCGGGTATTTACGGCCCGCAGGATTTCTATGCCACCGACGATGCAACCTGGGAAAGATACTGGCAAACCAACGTGATGTCCGGGGTTCGTCTTTCCCGCGCGCTGCTACCGGCCATGGTACAGAAAGGCTGGGGTCGGGTGGTTTTTATCGCTTCGGAATCGGCACGCAACATCCCGGCGGATATGATTCACTACGGGGTCACTAAAACCGCTCAGCTATCGCTGGCCCGCGGGCTGGCGAAATATGTTGCCGGCAGCGGCGTCACCGTGAACAGCGTCCTGCCGGGACCGACCCTCTCGGATGGCTTTGCCGAGATGATGAAAGATGAAGTCGCTAAAACCGGTAAATCACTGGAGCAGTTGGCCAAAGAGTTTGTGATGGCAAACCGCCCCAGTTCGGTGATTCAGCGCGCGGCCACGGTAGAAGAGGTCGCCAGTATGGTGGTTTACGTCTGTTCGACTCAGGCTTCGGCGACGTCAGGCGCGGCGCTGCGCGTGGATGGCGGCGTAGTGGATGATATCGTCTGACGCGCTGCGCGCGGATAACAAAACGTTCAGCGCGCAGGCGTTTATATTGAGCAAAGTTAGCGCCTGCGCGCTGCCCTTTCGCCGACCAGCAGCAGCGCCAGCGCAACCACAACCGGGACCAGCGATCCCCACAATACGGCGTTCCAGCCGAAGAGGTTCATCAACGCGCCCGAGGAAAATGAGCCAATCATCATGACGCCGAAAACGATAAAATCGTTCAGCGATTGCACCTGGTTTTTCTCTTCCGGTCGGTGGAAATCCATAATCTGCGTCGACGCGCCGGTAAAACCAAAATTCCAGCCGATGCCCAGCAGGATCAGCAACAGCCAGTAGTGCATAACATCAATACCGGCCAGGCCAACCATCACCGAGAGCGCCAGCAGAATCAACCCGGCAGCGTTAATACGCCGGGCGCCGAAACGAGCGATCAATTTGCCGGTGAAAAATCCGGGACCGTACATGGCGATTACGTGCCACTGGATACCCAGATTCGACGCCTGCTGCGACAGGCCGTGCATATGCATGGAAAGCGGTGCGGCGGTCATCAGGAAGTTCATTACCATGTAGGCGATTGCGCCGCTAAATACCGTTCGGGAAAACCCGGGCTGGCGCACAATTTCGCCCAGCGGACGCCCGCCGGACTTCGCCTGCGCCGCCGGTTCGGCGGTTTTTACTCCCAGTAATACCCACGCCGATACCGCTGCCACCAGCCCCTGAGCAATAAAGGTCATAGCAAAGGTGTGCGGCGGCCAAAGATTCATGGTGCCGGTCACCAGCATCGGACCGATGACCCCTGCCGCCACTCCGCCCCCCATCACCAGGGAGAGCGCACGCGCTCGCCGTTCGCCGCTGACGCCGTCAGTAGCGGCAAAGCGAAAGGAAACCGCCACCGCCGCATAGGCGCCGCCGAAAAAGGCCGCGATGCAGAATAGCCAGAACGAACTCATGACCACCGCCGTCGCCGCCAGCAGTCCCGTCAACATACCGGCGCCGGTCCCGACCATAAACACCGTTTTGCGTCCGCGCCTTCTGGCCAGCGCGCCAAACGGCAAAATACAGGCCGCCATGCCCAGCACAAAAATGGTAATCGGCAGCGTGGCCAGGGTTGGAGAGGGCGCGATGGCGTTGCCAACAATCGCCCCGGTAGCGTAGAACACCACCGAGTTTGCCCCTGCCAGCGCCTGCGCCGTCGCCAGGCGAACAATATTCTGGTTTTGCTGCCTGACGGGCAACGTCATTTCAGCGCTCATAGATTCTCATTATCCTGAATTCATTTTTCGTTATGCCAACGCCCCGGATGACATAATGAACGTAATCAGGCATTTCGACCAGCCATCACGCCGCCATCAATATCCCATACCGCGCCGGTCACCCAGCGGGTGCTATCGCTAAGCAGAAACGCTACGGTTTGCGCGATATCGTCAGGCGTACCGACGCGGCCAATAGGATGGAAGCCGTCGAAGCTATTCATCACATCCTTCACAGCATCTTCAGGTAGAAAGGCTTCATATATCGGTGTATGCACTACCGCCGGAGATATCGCATTGACGCGAATCCCGCTGCTGCCCAGCTCAATTGCCAGATTTTTGGTCAACGCATGCAGACCTGCTTTTGCCATTGAGTAGGCTGACGACGGCGTTGCGCCAATCGCCTGCTGCGCCCACATCGATCCAATATTCACAATTGAGCCTTTGATATTATTGGCCAGCATATTGCGCACCACGTCGCGGGTGATAAAAAAGGTCGCGCGGTTGAGATTCATATACCGATCGTAATCGGCCATTTCATGTTCGATGAACGGCTTCGGGAAGAAGACGCCAGCGGCGTTAACCAGCAGGCTGATATCCTGATGTTTCGCGTTGATGCTCTCCATAACCCGCGCCATACCCGCTTCGCTCATCAGGTCAGCGACGATGATCTCCACGTTACCCTCAGCCGCCAGCGCCTGACGGGCCTGCTCAGCCCTCTGCTGGCGATTGCCCACCAGCACGACCTGACCGCCCTGTTCAACAACCCGTCTGGCCGTTGCCAGCCCCATACCGCTGGTTCCGCCAACCACTAACAATTTTTTACCGGCAAACGCTGTGTTCATCATTAACCTCTTTATGCTTGATTTGGATGGCCTAAGCATGCCTTTGCAGAGCCGCGCTGACGAATGAGAAGAAATCGCGTCACAATAAAGAAAATCTATCTTGATGGATTATACTCATGCCAAAATTCATTGATGGATATTCAGCATGCGCTCGCTTAACCGACTGAAATGGCTTCACGCTTTTGAAGCCGCCGCCCGCCACGGCAGCTTTACCGGCGCGGCCCGAGAGCTGGGCGTGACGCCTGCCGCCGTCGGGCAACTGGTCAGGGCGCTGGAGGATTGGGTTGGCCATCCGCTGCTGCACCGCACCCGCAGCGGTAAAGAGCGTCTCACTCTGGTGAACGAGGCGCAGGAGGCGCTGCAGGATATTACTCAGGGGCTGGATAAGCTGGAAAGCGGGCTGAATAAACTTCGCGGTCGCCGGGCGCGTTCCGTGGTAGTGATCACCGCCTCACAGGTGCTGATGATGAACTGGCTGATGGAGCGGTTAAACCGCTTTTCCGAAGCCTATGAAAACATCGACCTGCGCCTCAACGTTACGGAAAAGCTGATGGATGTTGCCCACGGCGAAGCGGATTTAGGCATCCGCTGCGGTCGCGGCGACTGGCCCGGTGTGGATAAAACCTGGCTGATGGATGAAGAAGCGGTGCTGGTGTGCAGCCCGCTGATCGTTCCAGCGGGCAAATCCGCCTGCGGCGACTGGCTGGCACAGCAAAAGCTGATCTACGATGATACGCCGCACCCGGGAGCCCGTTTTCCTTCCTGGGAGGAGGTTCTGCAGGCCGCTCAGGCCCCAGCGGCGCGCGATAGCGGGCTGCATATCAACTCAACGTCGGCGGTCATTCTGGCCGCGCTCAGCGGGCGCGGCGCCGCCATTGTCCGCCGGGCGCTGGTAAAACAGCTTCTCGCCACCGGTCAGCTCGTTCAGCTACATCCGGCCTACCGCTGGCCGCTCAGCTGGTCCTACTATATCGTGACGCCCCGGCATGCGGCCATGCGCCCGGAAGTGAAGGTATTTCATGACTGGCTGCTTCACGATGTACTGGCGGAGAGCGGGAACGCTGATTTTCTGCCGCTGACCCCGCCATAGAAAACCTTTGTTGTTTTATGGGTTGACCTGGTCATGGATGCGCCACTTCTGTTTGAGCACATTTTTGTCCTGGCTATCCAGCCACTGATTTACCTTTTCCAGCAGCTGCGGGTTATCTTTATTCATCATATAGACTTTGAAGCTGGCGGTGCCCGGGAAGGGTTGCTCATTGGCCACGCAAAACACGCCCGGTTCATTGCTTTGGTAATACACGCCTTCGATCAGGTCGGTTACCATCATATCCGCCGTTTTCTGCCGCAGCGCTTCAAGGTTATCCACGTTATTTTTCACCCGAATAATCTGCGCCTGCTTGAGATGTTCATCCACAAAGCTTTGATTGGTGCCGCCCGGGTTCACTACCACCTTCACGTTTGGCTGGTCGATTTTTTCCAGGCTGCCGAGAGCGGGCGCCGCCGCGCAGTTAGCCAGCGCAATTTTGCCGTTCGGCACGACCGGCTGGCTTAAGGCGAATTCCTTCGCCCGGGCCGCAGTTTCCGTCACCCCGCCCATAGCAATATCAAACTTATCCGCTTTCAGGTCCGCAGAGAGCGTTGGCCAGCTGGTCGGCACAAAGCTTACCTTTAGCCCAAGCCGCTTGCCGAGATCCTTCGCCATATCGACATCGTATCCCAGCAATTCTCCGGCTTTATTATGAAACGCCAGCGGCGCGTAATCTCCCGGTACGCCGACTTTAAGTTCGCCGCTTTGTTGAATGCTGTTCATGTCGCGCGCCTGGGCGCCGAAGGCGACACCAGCGATGACGAAAGCAATACCTGACTTCAACTTCATCTTTATATCCTTGTTCAAATGTGAACCGTTTTATGATTATCCTGCGCTGCGCAGCGGATTCTGTTTATCGTTCATAAAATCTTTAATCATGGATGCCGTCAATACCGGCGGCGAAAAACGCGAGATCGTTCCGTCGGCCGCTTGCCCGGCGAGCTGCTCGCAAAAGCGCTCAACCTGATTAACCGGACAGCCGGCAATATCCTGGGCGGAAAAACGCCACCACCGTAGCGCCAGCAGCTGCTCGATAATCGCCTCGCTAAAGCGCATGCGGATAACTTTCGCCGGGTTACCGCCGACAATGGCGTAAGGCGCGACATCTTTGACCACCAGCGCGTTGGCGGCGACAACTGCGCCATCGCCAATAGTAATGCCCTGCGCCAGAGTGACGTTCTGGCCAATCCAGACATCGTTGCCGATGGTTATCGGTCGGGGAGTTTTTTCAAAAGGGTAAAACTGGTTGGGCCTGCCGCTATCGGCAGCCAGCGTCGCCATCACGCCGGAGTGATGGGCATAAAAAACCGGGCTGGCGCTGGCCCACTCCAGGGGATGCCGATCGCCAAGTACCTGTAACCGGTCGGCAATCGATGTGTAGCGCCCCACTTTAATCAGCGCCGGCAGCAGGGTTCGCGTATAGCTAAAAGAGCCCAATGAGGCCAGCCGTTCGCCGCAGCGCCCCCAGTAGGTGGTATACGCCTCGGTGGTTAAATTTTCCGGTATCTCGATCGGCAGATCGTCACGGTAAAAGGCGTGGGCGCAGACCAGCTTCTGCCCGCCGACAAAAATTCGCTGCGCCTGCAACAGGGGTTTAAGCTCCCCAAAGGTGATTTTCATGATCGATTTCCCGCACCAAAGTATTCCCGGTCAGCCGCTTCATCTCTCGATCATTGATAGCGTACCGATCCGCTCGCCGCGCGAAAAATCACTATGACATCTCTTTTTTGTGAGCTACAACGCGAAAGCGTTGGGCCGTAATCGCCTGCGATCGTCAGTTATACTCCAGCGCAAAGGTCACCATGCTATTGGCGGTGCCGGCGGTCACCGCATCATCGGTCTGAACGTACTGGGCGTTGAAGTTGATATTCTCCGCGCTGCCGGCGCTGCTGGCGTTAACCCGCTTTAGCACCGGGAGATTGCTGGCCTCGTTGATTTTGACGCTGGTCCCTGCCGCAGGCGCCGGGGCGCTGTTATTGCCGTACGTGAGCCTGACGCCCACCCCGCTCGCAGAGGCGTTGGCTTTGCTTAACGCGAGGGTATCCGTACCGCCGCCTGGTGAGGTGACGCCAAAAAAGCCGATGCGGATATCGGTTGGCGTGGAGCAAAAGACCGGTATGGAGAAGCTTTTCGCGCTGCCGCCGGTGGTGCTTTTGCCCTTGAACTCCGCTTTATTCACCGTCCCCAGGCTAACGTGAATATTCGTGGTTGAAACCTGACAACTGCCGCTGCTGCCGATATCGACGTTCAGCGCCGCCATATCGAGCGTGACCGGCGAGCTGGCGACAAAACCGGCGCGGCTGTCGGCCTGCTGCTGGATCGTCAGTTCGCCAATCTGCGGCTGCGCCGGAACGTTAGCGTGGTTACCGCTGACCAGGGCGACGTCCCCGGTCTTATAAAACGTCACAAAGACTTTCACCACAATCTGCTGCTGGTTCAGCAGGTTAGCCATCTCCTGGCTGTCACACACCGTCACGGATTCCGCACTATCGGCCGCGTGGCTGCCATCAATAAAGCGAACCGCGCCGCCGCTGCACTGGAAGCCCAGTGAGTATCCGATACCCTCCAGCGCCGAGGGGAACACGTGCTGACCGCCGATGGAAAGCGGCGATGAGGCCGTTTTTAGCTGCCGATAAACCAGACGCTTTGCCGCCGCTTTCGGCACCTGAAGATCGCAGGAGAAATGAATCCCGCTGCCGTTATCCGCCATCACGCCGGTCATCTGCGTATTCAGCGGCAGCGTGGGCAGGTACTTGATATTCTGGACGTTCACGGTCATCTGGCCGATATCCCCTTTGCAGGTTTCCGCCCAGCCGCTGTGGCTATAGATGCCCGCTATCAGCAGGAATAAAAACGATACTATGCGCAAAATCACCTCTGTGCAGACCTACTGGCAGAAGCCAGAGACGGTTTTAACCGGACTCTGCCTCTGCTGTACGGTATCGGTAAGATGGAAATGCAGCGCGCATCTCCGTGAGATGTTGTCGGCATTCCAGGCGACATCCAGCGTCCCTTCCTGCGGAATGCCGCTCAGATAGACCTGCCCGCCGTCGGCCACCATGCCGCCCGGGGCCCCGCCAGGATCGTCTTCAGCTTTCCGCAAGCGAACGCTGGCGCCGAACGGCAGCAGCCCGTGACTATCGCTGAGGGTAAACAGCACGCGGCTGCCGATATGGGTCTGGTAGTTCGCCTGCACCACCGCCCCGCCGCCGGGGATCACCGTCTGTCCTTCAAGTTCGACATCGGCATCGTCGGCCAGCGATTCGGTATCAAGCGTAATGGTGTTTTTGCGATAGGCCGTCAGCGAAGGCACCACCGCATAGCCTCGCCAGTCGGTATGCACATTGCTGCCGTTCTGAATCGCCACCTCAGCAGCGCCCGGCGCACGCACGATGGCAAAGCTTTCGCCGACGGTCTGCCCGAGCGTCACGCCATGAGGATGGGCGACAACGGAGCCCGATGCGCCCCAGGTAAGCTGCTGACTGGCGCTATCGTGGCGATAGCCGAGCTGCGCGGTTCCGTAGCCGCCGTGGTAATCCAGCGCGGCGCTGCTGTTACTGCCCTGACCGCCGTTAACGTAGCCCTGCTGGAGGGAGTAGTAGAGATTGGGATGATGCGGAAGCGAACCGAACAGCGACGCCTGCTGCGAAGTACGTCCGCTATTGTCGGAGGTCATGCTGTAGCTGATCGCGCTCTCGGATAGCGGGCCGAAAAGCGGAACGCTCAGATTAAAAGACCACGAACGATCGGCTTTTTGTCGATCGGATGAATGGGTGTAGTAATAACCCACGCCCCACGTCACGCCTCGCCAGGCGCTGTAAAATCCGAGATGCAGCGTTTCATCGCGGCTATGACTGTGCCAGTACTCCTGCGACCAGGCGGATATCGCCAGGCTGCTGATACCGCCAAAGGCCTGAGAAAGCGATATTTCTTCGCGGCTGCGCTTGTTGTCGAGCAGCCCGTTGCGGCTTTCAAGCGCATTCGCTTCGCTGAAGTCATAGTAGCCACTGGAGGAGTAGCGATAGCTGGCGAGACTGAATGAAGTCCCCGTGCCGGCAAAATCCTTCTGATACTGCACGCGCACCGAATGACCTGCCGAGCGCTTTCCCGACGGCGCTGTGGTGTTTGCCCACGTCGCATCGCCTCCGATCGACCCCAGTTCGCCCAAACCGCGCCCGATGCCAAGCGCCCACGACTGGTAATCCTGCGCCAGCTGGCTACCGCCGTAGAGCGTGAATTCAGCCGGTAGCCCATAAAACAGCGTGCCCTGTAAAAACGTCGGCGACTGCCCCTGGCGCTGCGCTGAACGGAAGCGCCCGGCGCTCAGGTTGTATTTAACCCGCCCTTCGCGCAGCATAAAGGGTACGGCTGAAAAAGGTTGCGTAAAGGTTCGCACCGAACCGTCGCTCTCTTTCACCTGGACTTCGAGGTCGCCGCTTTGCGCCGTCGGATAGAGATCGTTTATTGCAAACGCCCCCGGCGAGACGAACGTTTCATAGATCACGTAGCCATGCTGGGATATCGTCACCTTCGCATTACTATGCGCCATCCCGCGGATCGTTGGAGCGAAGCCGCGCTGGCTGTCCGGCAGCATTTCATCATCGGACATTAGCTGAATACCGCGAAACTGCACGCTGTCAAAAACGTCGCCGGTCGTAAAGGTATCGCCCATTCGCAGCAGGCTTTTGAGGGATTTCACATCGCGCTGTAGCCAGGTGCTCTGCGAATTCCAGCGCCGGGTGCGATCGTACTCCATCGACGATACGTTGCGCAGGCGCCAGGCCCCAAGGTTAACCCCGCTGCGTAGGTTCAGATAGCTGGATTGGCTATTGTCATCCGACTGCCGGATTTGCGACCCGGTCAGGTTGTAGTTAACAAACGCCGCCGGGATACCGTCGTCCCAGCGCGCTGGATCCACGTATCCGCGGCTCTGGACGTTCATGGCCGCCTGGGGAATGCTTAAGATCAGGCGCTGATCGGCAAAATCGAAACGGCTACTGGCATCAGGAATGTAGCGCTCGATGTGGGTGAACGCTTGCCCCTCATGCAGCGATTGAAAGGCAGAAAAAGCGCTGACGTTCACGCCATATTCCGCCAGCTGCGCCGGGGTTAACTGCGGCTGCAGCGCGCCGTTGCTGTCGATAAACGTCACCTCGCCCCGGGTTATTTCCTGATTATTCACCCAAATGCTGACTGAATAAGTCCCCGGCTGCTGGCCGCCTGATTTTGCAAAATAGCGTAAGTCAGCGGTCTTTTGCTGCGGATTGGCAAATTCTAAGGCCGCCGGATCGAAGTACTCATCCGCCCGCGCGATGCCGCTTTGACAAAGCAGGAAAAGCGCCGTCGGCACCGTCGCTAATAATGAAATCCCGCCGGTTGGCGCAGCGATCGCCGTATAACCGGAAGTCATACCAGAGGGGTTATTTTTCACAATATCCTGACCAGACGAAGCAAAATTACTGTTGCGCGAAATCCGTCATCCCGCCGAAATCATTAATGGCGCGCCACTTAATAATGCCGGTGCGATGAATCGGCCACTCTTGCTGGCTAAAGGGTCCAATCATGCCGGGTTCAGTAATCTCCTTGCCGCCTACCGAAAGGGTAAAAAATGAAACAAAATAGGGCGTCGGGTTTTGCGCTACCAACCGTGAGCCGTCAATTTTAAACGTCAGCTTGCGCCATGCATCGGCTGGGTCACCCGTCAGGCCATTCGGGCGATAGAAGATCTTAAATTTTGATTTAATATTGACCTGTAGCTTATTCACTTCATCTTTTTTCGTTGGCGCAATACTTTTTACATTGAGCCAAAATACCGATTCCCGATCCGCGGGCAGCGTTGCGCCAATGAAATTAATACGCAACACGTTCTGCTGTTCTGGATCGAGCCGGAATAACGGCGGCGTAACGATAAACGGCACCCGGCTCTTATTATTCTCCGCATAATTTTCCACCCACGATTGCACCAGATAAGGCGAATGGCTATCTGCATTAGTAACTGATATTGCGGCCTCTCGCTTCCCTTCCTGATAGATTACCCGGGTTCCTCCCATGACAATACCGGCGTGGGCCGCAGTGGATAATATTAACAAGGCTAGCGCGGCGATCGTTCGTTTCATAATCATTACCGTCCGGGAATAATAAAAGCGGGTATCAGTAACAAGGCCTGATAATAAATATGGATAAACCAGGGCGCCCGTCTTTCAGCCAGGCAGAAGCTAACGCCTTGCCCGGCCCGGGCAAGCTTTAATAAAAGTAGCGTTACCCGCTTTTATTTTATTAGTTGTAAACCATATTGAAGTTAGCTGTACCGTTGGCAGAACCCGCGGTAACCGCACTGGTCGAGACATAGTCAGCAAAGAATTCGAGATCGGCGGTTCCGGTAGTGGTGCCGCTGGCACCGGCGGTAACGCTATGGCCGCGAGAAACGTCGCCAAGCTCAACCGGCGTCGATTTGTCATCTTCATACAGCTTAATCGCTACCCCTTTTGCGGTACCGTTAATCGCCAGTAGATCGCTATTGTTGCTATCGCGGGTACCGTCAAACAGCACCGAGACGGTGGTGACGGTGGAAGGACAATCTTTGACTTTGATATGAAAGGAGGTTTTGGTAGTTTCTGAACCCGTGCCGGTAAAATAGCTGCTCGCCCATTTTCCCAGATCGACGCTTTGATTCGCGCTGGTGCTATCAACATTACAGGAGGAGTCGGTAATGGAGCCGGTAAATTCCACCTGACCGCCCGTTCCTTGCGTGCCCGCATTCGAGCCGGGATTCACGGTCATTACCGAACTGGCCGGCTGTGAAGGCGTGGATAATGCGCTGCCAGACACCAGAGCACCGACAAACATTGCCATAATACGAAATTGCGTTTTCATTATTTATCTCATCTCTAACTTATATTTTTACAGATTCCGCGCTAAGGCTTAAGGCCGCGCAAATCTGCATACAGATCCTCCATGTTAATAGTATTGGCGTTCCGTCCGCTGGCCATCAGGAAAAAACCCGTGCCGCTCAATTGATCATGCGTAATAAAATAAAAAGTGCTTTTAGCGAAATTGACTAACCATTTATTCAGGGAACAAATAAATACTATCCCTACCCATTACAAATCGCAATATTTTGTTATGTTAATGAAATGCTGTTTTATTTCACATATAAAAATAATATTAAAGACATTGCGCTTTTTGTTAATTAACGCAACCAAAAATCACGATACAACAACATCAAATCGCAACATTGGATTGCACAATTTAACAAAAACAACGAATTTAGCCGCTATTTTGCGGCAATAAATCCGTGAGCACGCGCGGCATTTATTAAATATTAGGATTAATCTTAGGTTGCGTTCAATCTTATTTTCGTAAACGAATAATCAATAATCACGTGAGTAATTATTAATAATCAATATGGAAGAAGCTTTTTTAAGCGGCAAGCGGCTGGACGCAAAAGCAATAACAGTACTTTTTTTATGGAATAAAAACCCGCAATCAAACAAGATTGCGGGCGGTATTGAAAAATGAATAAATAGCAGGCTTCGATCAGAACAGGCCCAGCGGCGCGGTACCGTAGCTGACCAGCAGGTTTTTCGTCTGCTGGTAGGCGTTGAGGGCCATTTTATGCGTTTCACGCCCTACGCCGGACTGTTTGTAACCGCCGAATGCGGCGTGCGCAGGATAGATGTGATAACAGTTGGTCCACACCCGGCCGGCTTTTATGCCGCGCCCCATGCGATAGGCAAGATTGGTATCCCTCGTCCACACCCCAGCCCCAAGGCCGAACTGGGTCTGATTAGCGATAGACAGCGCCTCAGCTTCATCCTTAAAGGTGGTCACGCCAATCACCGGGCCGAAAATCTCTTCCTGGAAGCTGCGCATATCGTTGCGTCCCTGAATCAGCGTCGGCTGAATATAGTAGCCGTTATCCAGTTCGGCAGAGATGCTGGCGCGTTCGCCGCCGGTCAGGATGGTACCGCCTTCATCGCGAGCGATCTTGATATACGAGAGTATTTTATCGAACTGCTGACGTGACGCCTGCGCGCCGATCATCGTACCGGTGTCAAAGGGGTCGCCGCGGCGAATTTGCGCCACTTTGTCCATGACCCGCGCCATAAAGGGTTCGTAAATAGACTCCTGAATCAGCGCGCGGGACGGGCAGGTACAAACCTCCCCTTGGTTAAAGAAGCCCAGCACCAGGCCTTCCACCGCCTTCTCGATATACTCATCTTCCCCCTCCATCACGTCGGCAAAGTAGATGTTCGGCGATTTACCGCCCAGCTCAACGGTGCAAGGGATAATGTTTTCCGCCGCGCAGGCCATAATATGGCGGCCAACCGGCGTCGAGCCGGTAAAGGCGATTTTGGCAATGCGTTTACTGGTGGCCAGCGCTTCGCCCGCCTCTTTGCCAAAACCCTGAACCACGTTAAGGACGCCCGCCGGGAACAGATCGCCAATAATCTCCAGCAGCAGCGTGATGCTGAGCGGCGTCTGCTCCGCCGGTTTTAGTACCACGCAGTTACCTGCCGCCAGCGCCGGCGCCAGTTTCCAGGCGGCCATTAACAGCGGAAAGTTCCACGGGATAATTTGTCCGACCACGCCAAGAGGCTCATGGAAATGGTAAGCCACCGTCGTTTCATCAATCTCCGCCGTGCTCCCTTCCTGCGCGCGCAGGCAGCCGGCGAAGTAGCGGAAGTGATCGACCGCCAGCGGCAGGTCGGCGTTGAGCGTTTCGCGGATCGGTTTGCCGTTATCCCAGCTCTCCGCCACCGCCAGATACTCGAGGTTGGCCTCAATACGGTCGGCAACCTGCAGCAGCAGATTGGCGCGCTGCTGAGCCGACGTTTTGCCCCAGGCGTCGGCGGCCCGATGCGCCGCATCCAGGGCGAAGTCGATATCTTTGGCATCCGATCGTGGAAACTGACCAATGTTGCTACCGTCGACCGGGGAGGTGTTCATAAAGAATTCGCCGCCAATCGGCTCGACAAATTTACCATCAATAAAGTTACCGTAAGCAGACTTCAGTGAAACCAAAGCGCCCGGCGTGCCAGGATGTGCATAACGCATCGCGAATCTCCTTCATGTAGGGTTGAAGCGCAGCGGCGTATTAGTTTTGTCCGGCGGCTCGCTGCGTCTTCAGACCATTGCAGGGGGCGTGCCACCTTTTTCGCCACCAAAAATATTTCTATTTTTCATATTGATAGCCTATAAATCTCGCTTTCTGTTGCACTGAATGTTCCTTATGTGTTGCAAATCGCAACACTAACAAAACCTTGTAGCTACAATATTGCAACACTAGTGAGATGACGAGGTGTCCCGTGCCAGGAAATCCATTTGCCCTGACGCCAGAGATCAAAGCGAGCCCGCTGCTGAGCGACTCCTGGTGCCGCAGCCAGCGCTATGGCATCGACCCCGCTACTGACGACTTCCCTCGCCTGCACGCCAGCGAGCTGGCCGACAGGCTCGCCAGCCATAGTCGTCTGCAAAAGCTGGCCCAGCCGGTGGTTAATGCCTTGTCCAGCAAGGTCAACGATCTGCAATCGGTGGTGATCCTCTCTGACGCCAGCGGACTGGTTTTGCAAACCTTTGGTGAGACGCAGGCCATGCAGAAAGCGCAGCGCTTCGCTTTAGCCCCGGGCAACCTGTGGAGCGAAAGCGGACGCGGAACCAACGCCATCGGCACCGCGCTGGCGATAGACGACAGCTGCGAAATTGATGGCCGTCAGCATTTCCTCACCAGCAACCAGGGCCTGTATTGCGCCGCCGTACCGCTGCAAAATCCCGAGGGGAAAATAGCCGGGGTGCTGGATATCTCCGGCCCGGCCCACTATCCGCACGCCCGGACGCTGGCGTGGGTAAAAGGCGCCGCGAAGCAAATAGAATATCTATGGGTGAAACAGAGTCTGCACCCGCAGCAGTGGCTGATGAGCCTGCATCCCCGGGCGGAAAAACTCGACAGCGTAGACGAACGGCTGCTGGTCTTTACCGATAACGTGCTGACGGCGGCTAACCGGCTGGCGATGCGCGAATTCGACCTCGACGCCGCCCGGTTTGGTCATCTCACTTTCCAGCAGCTTTTTTCGCAGCTGCGGCAAACCGCCGTTAGTATCCCGCTGCCGGTCGCCGTCGGAGGGCACAACTACTATTACCGTCTGCGTGCTCCCGCGACCGCCAGCGTGGCGACGACCGCGCGCCCGGCACTCGATCTGCCGTTCTCCAGCCCGCATGAATCAGAAAAGCTGCTGCGTCTGCTTAATGCCGGGATTGGCTTATGTATCGAAGGAGAGACCGGCTGCGGCAAAGAGTACGTCAGCCGCACGCTGCACCGGCACAGCCGCTGGAGCAGCGGCAAATTCGTCGCCATCAACTGCGCCGCTATTCCGGAATCGCTAATTGAATCAGAACTGTTTGGCTACCAGCCCGGCGCGTTTACCGGGGCAAACAAAAACGGCTATATCGGCAAAATCCGCGAGGCCGATGGCGGCATTCTTTTTCTTGATGAAATTGGCGATATGCCGTTAGCGCTACAGACCCGGCTGCTGCGGGTCTTGCAGGAGAAAGAGGTCACGCCGCTAGGCGCCAGCCGGAGCTCGCCGGTGAACTTCGCGGTCATTTGCGCGACCCATCGCAACCTGGCGCAGCGGGTGGCCGAAGGCGTCTTCCGCGAAGACCTGCTCTACCGCCTGCGTGAGTTTGCCCTGACGCTGCCGCCGCTGCGCAAGTGGCCTGAACTGCCTGCGTTTATTCAGCGGCTGTGGCGCGAGCAGGGCGGAGAGAAACGTCGCATCACGCTGGCCCCGGAGGTTATACAACGGCTGGCGGCTCAGCCCTGGCCAGGCAATGTGCGCCAGCTGCAAAGCCTGATGAGAGTATTGCTGGCGCTTGCCGAAGATGGCGAAACGCTGGGGGTCGATGATTTGCCTCATGAGTACCGAACCCCGACCGCCGCGCCGGGTGGGCTACAGCAGCACGATGCGCAGCTGATTGCCGACACCCTGGCAAGCTATAACGGCAATATCAGTAAGGCCGCGCAGGCTTTAGGCGTCGCACGCAGTACGCTCTATCGCCGCGCCGCCCGCCGCGGAGGCCAGTGAGCCAGCCATGGAGATGACGTCAGGGCATGAAGCGCGGCGGTAGCCAGGCGAACAGGCGTTTACTTATCGTTTCGCACAGGGAGGTTAATCGTCGCCCGACGCCCTGCCAGACAAGCTGCGCGCTACCGACGCCACAGGCTGAAATAAATCGTCGTGGATTCAGCCAGGCTATTTAGCCTCACAATATTCATGACTGGCGTAATGCGCTTTTTTATTTTAGTATTTACTAAATTTAGAAAAGACTAAAATAAATGAATACACCAGAACAGCTACAGGCCAGCGCGGGCGAAGCCGCCGCGCTGCTGAAAGCCATGAGCCATCCCAGCAGGCTTTTGATTCTGTGCATGCTGTGCGATTCGCCGGGCACCAGCGCCGGCGAGCTGGCGCGGATCACCGGATTAAGCCCCTCCGCCACATCTCAACATCTGGCGCGAATGCGCGATGAAGGGCTGATCGGCTGCGAGCGTCAGGCGCAGCGGATCCACTACTTCATTACCCGGCCAGCGGTGCAGCAAATCGTCACCGCGCTAAAGTCAATTTACTGTCCTTAAGGAGCGTCTATGACTATCGCTACACTTTCTCCCGCCGAAGCCCGGGCGCTCATCGACAGAGGCGCCCGGCTGGTCGATATCCGCGATGCCGATGAATACGCCCGTGAGCATATTCCCGGCGCACAGCTCGTCCCACTGGAAACCTTGAACAAAGGCGCAGCGCTGCACGCCAGCCCCGAGGAGACGATTGTTTTTCACTGTCAGGCAGGTTCGCGCACTCAGAATAACGCCGCCCGTCTGGCCGCCTCCGCCGCGCCGGCGCAGGCCAGGCTGCTGGCTGGTGGAATACAGGCCTGGAAAGCGGCAGGTCTGCCGGTGGAAGAGGATAAATCACAGCCGCTACCGCTGATGCGTCAGGTTCAAATCGCCGCAGGCGTCCTGATTTTGCTTGGCGTCGCTTTAGGTTATACGGTTAACAGCGGCTTTTTTTTGCTTAGCGCATTCGTCGGCGCCGGACTCGCCTTCGCCGGTATCACCGGCTTTTGCGGCATGGCGCGGCTTTTGGCGCTGATGCCCTGGAATCGTCGTTGACCTCTACCTCTTTCGGTCAGCTGTTGATAACGCTTTTGCTGAGCTATGGTTATTGTCAGCGATAATTTTTATCAGCACACAGGAGAAGAAGTATGTTTACAGTCGGTGACCTGGTACAGCCGCGCGCAGGCGGACCAAAACTCAAAGTCGTTGAAGTCCAGGGCGACAGCATTATTGCCGTTCAGGCCGGTAACGAGCAGGGGGAGAAATATACGCTGAAAGCAACCGAGGTAACGGCTTATAAAGAAGACGGCGATTTTGGCGTGTGCTGATTAAGCCGGGTAAAAATAACGGTGGGTTTCCCCACCGTTCTGAATATTAGATCAGGAAGCTCTCAAGGGATTTACCCTCAGCGACGGCTTTAGCGAGCGGCTTCGGCATACGTCCCTGCCCGGTCCAGGTTTTCTCGGCGCCGGTATGATCGGTAAAACGATATTTAGCCGGACGCGGCTGGCGCTTTTTGCCGCCTTTTGAAGTCGCGGTCGCGTGGCCCACTAATTCCTCCGGGGTGATACCGTCAGCGGTCATTAATTCCAGCCAGGTGTTTATTTTTTCCTGATATTCCGCCTGCTGTGCCTGAGCAGCCTGCTCTTCAGCGCGTTTTTCTTCAGTGACGGTCCTTAGCTTTGCCAGCATATCTTCAAGCACGTCAATGGAGAATTCACGAGACATGGCGCGGAGTGAACGAATATTATTCAGTTTCTCTAATAGTAATGACATATATTTCAAAAAATTCCCAAATAGCAAATAAAACAAAAGTGACGGCAATAGTTTAATTGATTCGATTATTTATTTCCAGCCCTGGATAATTCTGTATATCCATCCTCACTTAGCGACAACAAATATGATAAACAAACCGATAACAGGGTAATTATTAGCAATGAATAAGCGCTGAAAGATAGCTCAATATGAATAGCGGCCATTCTTTGATGTAATACCTGTAGGCTCAGCGAGTTATCAGAATATTCCGCTTAGCCAGGCAAAATGCGGCAGGCGTCTGTACGGAATATTCATGCATGAGTTATGAATAGCCACCCAGAGAGTTATACAGCATATCATGCTGGTTTTATGCTCTTTGATACGTAAAAAACTCCAAAAGTGACCCCGTTCACATCAGAACCCGATTCTGTCACGAAACGACGCTGTTACCCATTGCCAGAGGTATCGTCCATTCTGCGCGTAATAAAATCAAATCATTGATAAATAATAAAAAATGAAGCAATGACAACAAAAGTAGCGTAATGAACAAAAAACAGACAGTTGCAGAGTATTTTATCGACAAAAAGCCTTTAAATAAAAATTTATAGCTAGTTGCCACTTTTAATGCAGAGATATACTCTACGCACATCAAAACAGGCAACCCAAAACGCTAAACAAAAGCGAATCTTTTGGCATTATCGACTTCATTTTCGAGGAGCACACCGATGTTCTCTGCGCAGTCCCGCTTGCGTCATGCGGTAGCAGACACCTTTGCGATGGTGGTTTACTGCACCGTTGTGAACATGATGATCGAAATCTTTCTCTCCGGAATGAGCTTCGAGCAGTCGTTATCTTCAAGACTGGTGGCGATTCCGGTGAACATTATTATTGCCGTCCCCTACGGTTTTTATCGCGATTTTGCGATGCGCCAGGCGCGCCGCGTCAGCACATCAGGCTGGATGAAGAACATTGCGGATGTGGTGGCCTATGTGACTTTCCAGTCGCCGGTCTACGTAGCGATTTTGCTGGTTGTCGGCGCTGACTGGCATCAGATTGCCGCGGCGGTAAGTTCAAATATCGTGGTGTCGATGATGATGGGCGCAGCGTACGGCTACTTCCTCGACTACTGCCGACGCCTTTTCCGCGTCAGTCCCTACCAGCAGGCCAAAGCCTGAGTTAATGCGAAAAAGCGACTGGTTCCGCCAGCCGCTTTTTGTCAGCTGTATTGCGCTTCGCCAAACAGGCCACTCAGAAAACGCTCAAGCGCCATGCGCGAACTGAACCCGTGTGGAATACCATAATGCTGCTGAGCGTCTCCCGCTAAATACAGCGGAAACTGCTCGTAATGATCGCAGGTTTTGATATCCGACGCGGGCTCCGCAAGCGTAGTGCTGCGTTCTTTTAAAGCCGGATGAATAATTAACGCGGTACGCCCCATACGAGCTTCACGGTTCACGTAAACATAATTATCGCCACGGCGATAGCCATAGGCTTTTTGCGTCACAACATCCATGGTGAAGCCGGCTTTTTCAAGAACTCGCGCCACCTCATCGGGTCTTAAATACATACTAATTCCTCATTATCTTTTACCGCACGTTAACCTTACCTTATTCATTAAAGCCAACGCTTTCGGAATATTCCATAAAGGGCGATTTACAGCATAAAGCAAAATCTTGTCCTACACTTATAGACTCAATGGAATAAAGGGAGAAACCAATGGCCAACCGAGCAAACCGCAACAACGTAGAAGAGAGCGCTGAAGATATCCATAACGATGTCAGCCAATTAGCGGATACGCTGGAAGAGGTGCTGAAATCATGGGGCAGCGACGCCAAAGACGAAGCGGATGCCGCGCGTAAAAAAGCGCAGGCGCTGCTGAAAGAGACCCGCGCGCGCCTTAACGGCAACAACCGCGTTCAGCAGGCGGCATGCGACGCCATGGGCTGCGCTGACAGCTACGTGCGCGACAAACCGTGGCAAAGCGTTGGCGCTGCAGCAGCCGTTGGGGTATTTATTGGCGTATTGCTGAATTTACGTCGATAATAAAACTGCCAGACCAATGAAGATAACAAATACGCGTCCACCCCTGCCTACTCCGGTATGCAGGGGTTTTTATTTGTCCTGAGAAGCAAGAGCCCGAGTCAGCTTTCGTACCACCTCGCCCGCCATCTCCGCTGAGGTTAAATTGGTGAAGCTCATCAGCAGCGCCCCTTCTCCCCGGCTATCCATTCGCCAGTCGCTTAACGCCTGGATGGCCAGACCGGCCTGTCTGCCGCGCAGGGCCAGTTGACGATCGTCGCCGCTTACCCTGACGACCATCTGAATGCCGCCCGCTTGCGGAACCACCGCGATACCGTGCTCCCGCAGCGCCGATTCAAGCCACTGACGACGCTGAGCATAGCTGGCGCGCATTTTCTTCAGATGGCGCCAGAAATGGCCTTCGCGGATAAAATCAGCCAGCGTCTGCTGCCACAACGTCGGCACGCTACAGCTCATCAGCGCCGCCTGTTGGCGAAACTGCGCCACCAGCGGTTCCGGCACCACCAGCCACGCTGCGCGTAATGCCGGGAAAAACGTTTTACTGAACGCACCGGCGTAGATGACGCGCTGCGGGGCGTCGAGGCTTTTTAGCGGCGGCAGCGGCTTGCCGCGATAGCGGAATTCGCTATCGTAATCATCTTCGATAATCCACGCGTTATTCTGCGCCGCCCATAGCAGGAGCTGTCTGCGCCGGGTCAATGAGAGCGCAACGCCGAGCGGGCTTTGATGAGCCGGCGTCAACAGCGCAAAATTCGCGTTTGGGTAATACCGCTGCGCCCAGCCAATATCCATTCCGTCTTCGTCAACCGGAACCGGGCAGATCGCCACCCCTTCGCCGCTCACGATCGGCCGGATAAGCGGAAATCCCGGATCCTCCATCCACATTTGCTGGCCCGGCCGGGACAGCGTTCGCAGAATGAGGCTCATCGACGCCGCGTAGCTACCCGTCACCAGCACCTGCTCAGGACGACACTCTATACTGCGCGACAGGCGCAAATAATCGACGATCGCCTGCCGAAGCGTCGGGTCCCCGCAGGGATCGCCGGGCGCGAGATCGAAACGCGTTTGCGTACGCAGCCGGCGCCCCATAATCCGCGTCCACAGACCGCGTGGAAACAGATCCAGCGCGGGCAGCCCAAGCTGAAGCGGCAGCGGCGCTGTCGGTTCATCGGCGGCAACAGAACGTTCAGGCACGCTTTGCTGTGGGCTGAGGCGATCGCTGACAAAGGTTCCCGCCTGCCCGCGCCGCTCCAGCCAGCCCTGCGCTACCAGCTCTCCCCAGGCGTTTTCAATCGTAGCTCGCGATACGCCAAGCTCCTGAGCATAGACCCGACTCGCCGGCAGCCTGCTGCCCGGCGCCAGCTCGCCACGCTCAATTGCCTGCTTGAGCTGTCGGGCGATACGCTGGTAATGCGGGATTTTTTTGGCATCCATCATGGTCTGCTTTTTTCATCACAATATGGCTATCTTATGCAGTCCATTATAGTGCTATTTTCCTCGCGTCTTAATGAGGAGAGTAAAATGAACACACTACGTCAGCCGTACAATGAACTGAGCCCGGAAGTCTATAACGCTCTGGTTAAGGCCAAGATTACGCTGGAAAAAAGCGAGCTGGACGGCGCGCTGATAGAACTGGTGTATTTGCGGGTATCGCAAATCAACGGCTGCGCCTTCTGCCTGGAGATGCACAGCAAAGCCCTGCGTCAATCCGGCGTGGCGCAAAACAAACTGGACGCCCTGGCAGGCTGGCGGGTGAGCGCCCATTTCAGCGATGCGGAACGCGCGGCGCTGGCGTGGGCTGAATCGGTCACCCATATCGCCGAAAGCCATGCGGAAGACGCTGTTTATCTACCGCTCCTCGCTCATTTTAACGCCCGGCAGATTAGCGATCTGACTTTCGCCATCAGCCTGATGAACGCCTTTAACCGCCTGGCGGTAAGCATGCGTCTGTAATTTTTCGGTAAGAAATCCCGTCCCCCGGCGGATCTTTCCTCGGGGGCCAGTCTTTACAAAAACCATATATATTGAGTTGTTGAACTTTTAAATAACTACATCTAGTATTTCCTTCAACGATAACCCATAGCACGCGACGCCAGTTTTTGCGTCGTGCTGTTATCTTAAATGGAAATACGAATCATGCGCATTACTATTTACACTAAAAATGACTGCGTGCAATGCCATGCCACGAAACGGGCCATGGAAACCCGCGGGTTTGAGTTCGACATGGTCAATATTGACCATCATCCCGAAGCCGTCGATATGCTGCGCGAGCAAGGCTTCCGCCAGCTACCGGTGGTGATTGCCGGAGAGACCCGCTGGTCCGGCTTCCGTCCCGATATGATTAACCGCCTGCGTCCAACAGCCTCAGCGGCCAGCCTATGAGCCTGATCGTCTACTTCTCCAGCAGTTCCGAAAACACGCATCGGTTCGTCCAGCGTCTGGGGCTGCCCGCCGTGCGTATACCGCTTAACGAACGCGAGCGCATTCAGGTAGACGAACCCTACATTCTTATCGTCCCCAGCTATGGCGGCGGCGGCACGGCGGGCGCAGTCCCCCGCCAGGCGATCCGTTTTCTCAACGATCCGCATAACCGCCAGCGCATTCGCGGCGTCATCGCTGCGGGCAACCGCAATTTCGGCGAGGCCTACGGTCGGGCGGGTGACGTCATCAAGCAGAAATGCGGCGTACCGTACCTCTATCGCTTTGAGCTGATGGGCACCCCGCAAGATGTCGACAACGTGCGTAAAGGAGTAAGCGAATTTTGGCAACGACAACCGCAGAACGTATAACCACCGAGGCGCCGGATTTCCATGCCCTCAACGCGATGCTGAATCTCTACGACAGCAATGGTCGCATCCCGTTTGACAAAGATCGCCAGGCGGTGGCGGCGTTTATGGCCAACCACGTTGAGCCGAATACCGTGCCCTTCGCCAGTCTGGACGACAAGCTGACGTGGCTGGTCGCCGAAGGCTATTACGATGCCAGGGTTCTGGCGCGCTACGATCGCCAGTTTATTCTTGAGCTGTTTACCTATGCGCAAAACGGCGGTTTTCACTTCCAGACCTTTCTCGGCGCATGGAAGTTTTATACCAGCTACGCGCTGAAAACCTTTGATGGTAAGCGCTACCTTGAAGGCTTTGCCGACCGCACCTGTATGGTGGCCCTGAGCCTGGCGCAGGGTAACGAGGCGCTGGCCCACCAGCTAACCGATGAGATCCTCTCCGGGCGTTTCCAGCCCGCTACGCCGACGTTCCTCAACGCCGGTAAACAGCAGCGCGGCGAACTGGTCTCCTGTTTCCTGCTGCGTATCGAAGATAATATGGAATCGATTGGCCGGGCGGTGAATTCGGCGCTACAGCTATCGAAACGCGGCGGCGGCGTGGCGTTTCTGCTCTCTAATCTTCGCGAAGCCGGGGCGCCGATCAAGCGTATCGAAAATCAGTCCTCCGGCGTCGTACCGGTGATGAAAATGCTCGAAGATGCCTTCTCCTACGCCAACCAGCTCGGCGCGCGTCAGGGGGCCGGCGCGGTCTATCTGCATGCCCATCATCCCGATATCCTGCGTTTCCTCGATACCAAACGCGAGAATGCCGATGAAAAAATCCGCATAAAAACGCTCTCGCTCGGGGTCGTCATTCCGGATATTACCTTTCAGCTAGCGAAGGAAGACGCGCAGATGGCGCTGTTCTCGCCCTACGACGTCGAACGTCTGTACGGTAAACCGTTCGGCGATATCGCGGTAAGCGAAATGTATGCGCAACTGGTGGCCGACGAGCGGGTATGCAAGCGCTGGATCCGCGCCCGCGATCTGTTCCAGCGGCTGGCGGAAATTCAATTTGAATCCGGCTACCCGTACATCATGTTTGAAGACACGGTTAACCGCGCGAACCCGATTGCCGGGCGCATCAATATGAGCAACCTGTGTTCGGAGATTCTGCAGGTCAATGCGCCTTCCACCTTTGATGAAAACCTGGATTACGCCAGCATCGGCCAGGATATCTCCTGCAATCTCGGCTCGCTGAATATCGCCCACACCATGGACTCTCCCGACTTTGCCCGCACGGTCGAAGTTGCCGTGCGCGGTCTGACGGCGGTGTCCGATATGAGCGATATCCGTTCGGTGCCGTCGGTCGCGGCGGGCAATGCCGCTTCACACGCCATCGGCCTCGGACAGATGAATCTGCACGGCTATCTGGCGCGCGAGGGCATCGCCTACGGTAGCGAGGAAGGGCTGGATTTCACCAATTTCTATTTCTATACCATTACCTGGCACGCGCTGCGCACTTCAATGCTGATAGCACGTGAAAGAGGGACCCGTTTTGCCGGATTCGAGCAGTCGCGGTACGCCAGCGGCGACTATTTCCGGCCCTACCTGGAAGGCGACTGGCAGCCGAAAACGGCAAAAGTCCGCGCGCTGTTTGCCCGCTCCGCGATTACCCTGCCCGACCGCGATATGTGGCGGCAGCTGCGCGATGACGTGATGCGCTACGGCATCTATAACCGCAACCTACAGGCGGTGCCGCCCACCGGGTCTATTTCGTACATCAACCACGCGACCTCCAGCATCCATCCGATCGTGTCGAAGATAGAGATCCGCAAGGAGGGGAAAACCGGACGCGTCTATTATCCGGCGCCGTTTATGACCAACGACAACCTGGCGCTGTATCAGGATGCTTACGAAATCGGCCCGCAGAAGATCATCGACACCTACGCCGAGGCGACGCGTCATGTCGATCAGGGGCTGTCGCTGACTCTGTTCTTCCCCGATACCGCGACCACGCGCGATATCAATAAAGCGCAAATTTACGCGTGGAAGAAAGGCATCAAAACGCTCTATTACATCCGTCTGCGCCAGCTGGCGCTGGAAGGTACCGAAATCGAAGGCTGCGTGTCCTGCGCGCTGTAAGGAGAACAGGATGACCCATTTATCGCGCGTCAGCGCCATCAACTGGAACAAAATTGAAGACGATAAGGATCTGGAGGTCTGGAATCGGCTGACCAGCAACTTCTGGCTACCGGAGAAGGTGCCGCTGTCTAACGATATCCCCGCCTGGCAAACGCTTTCCCCGGCGGAGCAGCAGCTGACAATCCGTGTCTTCACCGGCCTGACGCTGCTTGATACCATCCAGAATACCGTTGGCGCCCCGGCGCTGATGGCCGACGCCCTCACCCCGCACGAGGAGGCGGTACTGTCGAACGTCAGCTTTATGGAGGCGGTACACGCTCGCTCCTACAGCTCCATTTTCTCTACTCTCTGCCAGACTAAAGACGTCGATGCCGCTTACGCCTGGAGCGAACAAAACGCGCCGCTGCAGCGTAAAGCGCAGCTGATGCTGGAGTACTACCAGGCTGATGAACCGCTGAAGAAAAAAATCGCCAGCGTTTTTCTCGAATCATTCCTTTTCTATTCCGGCTTCTGGCTGCCGATGTACTTCTCCAGCCGGGGGAAGATGACCAACACCGCCGATCTGATTCGCCTGATCATCCGCGATGAAGCGGTACACGGTTATTACATTGGCTACAAATTCCAGAAAGGGCTGGAAATAGTCAGCGCCGAGAAGCGAGAAGAGATGAAAAACTTCGCCCTCGATCTGCTGATGGATCTGTATGACAACGAGCTGGCCTATACCCGCGAGCTGTATGGCGATAGCGGCTGGGTTGAAGAGGTTAACGCCTTCCTGTGCTATAACGCCAACAAGGCGCTGATGAATCTCGGCTACGAGGCGCTGTTCCCGGCGGAAATGGCTGCCGTCAACCCAGCGATCCTCGCTGCGCTTTCGCCGAATGCCGACGAAAACCACGACTTCTTCTCCGGCTCGGGTTCGTCGTATGTCATGGGAAAAGCGGAAGAAACCGTCGATAGCGATTGGGACTTTTAGCCTTACTTTCACCAGGAATATATCTGCATATTTCCTGGTGATTTATTTCACATTATTCATTTTCATCCCACTCAATATCTTTCGGTCATCACTGCGTCATATTCAACAGAATGCCATCGGTTTCCGCCCGAATTAAGCTAACATAACTAAAAAATATCAACCATGAGCAATTCCCGCTCAGCCCTTATATCACGGGGGATGTACCGGAATTGTCCCTCGTGCATTCCCGCAGTAATTCGCCATAAAGGGTTGTCACAGATTCTCAGTATGTTAGGGTGTAAAAAAGCAATTATCACCACCGGGTACCATATCGATATTAATAAATAACAGGAAACGCTCTATTGCATGGCAATTAAATTAGAAATCAAGAATCTCTATAAGATATTTGGCGAGCACCCGCAGCGGGCTTTCAAATATATCGAAAAAGGACTCTCGAAAGAACAAATACTGGAAAAGACGGGGTTGTCGCTTGGCGTAAAGAATGCCAGTCTGACCATTGAAGAAGGCGAGATATTCGTCATCATGGGGCTCTCCGGATCGGGGAAATCGACCATGGTTCGCCTTCTCAATCGCCTGATTGAACCCACCCGCGGCCAGGTTCTGATCGACGGTGTCGATATCGCTAAAATCTCTGAGGCCGAGCTTCGCGAAGTGCGCAGGAAAAAGATTGCAATGGTTTTTCAATCATTTGCCCTTATGCCGCACATGACCGTACTGGATAATGCCGCTTTCGGCATGGAGCTGGCCGGCGTGCCGACTCAGGAACGCCAGGAGAAAGCGCTGGAGGCGCTGCGTCAGGTAGGTCTGGAAAACTACGCTCACGCCTGGCCGGACGAGCTCTCCGGCGGCATGCGTCAGCGCGTTGGTCTCGCCCGCGCGCTGGCGATCAACCCCGATATTCTGTTAATGGATGAAGCCTTCTCGGCGCTCGATCCCTTAATTCGTACGGAAATGCAGGATGAGCTAACTAAATTACAGGCCAGACATCAGCGCACCGTGGTATTTATTTCCCACGACCTTGATGAAGCCATGCGAATTGGCGATCGCATTGCCATTATGCAAAATGGTGAAGTGGTTCAGGTCGGTACGCCGGATGAAATACTCAATAATCCGGCCAATGATTATGTTCGAACCTTCTTCCGCGGCGTCGATATTAGCCAGGTATTCAGCGCCAAAGATATTGCCCGCCGTAGTCCGGTTGGCCTGATTCGTAAAACGCCAGGTTTCGGCCCGCGTTCCGCGCTGAAATTACTGCAGGATGAAGACCGCGAATATGGCTACGTCATTGAACGCGGGAATAAGTTTGTTGGCATTGTTTCCATCGATTCCCTGAAAGCCGCGCTGAGCGAGGGTCAGGGAATTGATGCGGCGTTAATCGACTCCCCACAGGCGGTGGATGCGCAAACGCCGCTCAGCGAGCTGCTCTCTCACGTCGGCCATGCACCGTGCGCGGTGCCGGTTGTCGATGAAGGGCACCAGTACATCGGCATCATTTCAAAACGCATGCTGCTGCAGGCTTTAGATCGCGAGGGGGCAAACAATGGCTGATCAATCTAACCCGTGGGACACCGCACCGGCGGCGGATAGCGCCACGCAATCCGCCGATGCGTGGGGCACTTCTACGCCAGCACCGGCCGATGGCGGCGGTGCCGACTGGCTAAGCAGCGCGCCTGCGCCGCAGCCGGAACACTTCAATATAATGGATCCGTTCCATAAAACGCTGATTCCGCTCGATAGCTGGGTCACGCACGGCATCGACTGGGTAGTGATGCATTTCCGTCCGATTTTCCAGGGGATCCGCGTACCGGTGGATTACATCCTGAGTGCCTTCCAGCAGCTGCTGCTGGGCATGCCGGCGCCGGTGGCGATTATTATTTTCTCGCTGATTGCCTGGCAGATTTCCAGCATCGGCATGGGCGCGGCGACGCTGATTTCGCTGATCGCCATCGGCGCTATCGGCGCCTGGTCGCAGGCGATGGTAACCCTGGCGCTGGTGCTGACCGCGCTGCTGTTTTGTATGCTGATCGGCCTGCCGCTTGGGATATGGCTGGCGCGGAGTCCGCGGGCGGCGAAGATTATCCGTCCGCTGTTGGATGCGATGCAAACCACCCCGGCGTTCGTTTATCTCGTGCCCATCGTCATGCTGTTCGGTATCGGTAACGTTCCGGGCGTGGTAGTGACCATTATCTTCGCCCTACCGCCGATTGTTCGTCTGACTATTCTGGGGATTAACCAGGTGCCGGCGGATCTGATTGAAGCTTCGCGCTCCTTCGGCGCCAGCCCGCGTCAGATGCTGTTTAAGGTTCAGCTGCCGCTGGCCATGCCGACCATTATGGCCGGGGTTAACCAGACGCTAATGCTGGCCCTGTCGATGGTGGTGATTGCCTCAATGATTGCCGTTGGCGGTCTTGGCCAGATGGTACTACGCGGCATCGGTCGCCTTGATATGGGTCTGGCCACCGTTGGCGGCGTCGGGATTGTTATCCTCGCCATTATTCTTGACCGTCTGACTCAGGCCGTAGGACGGGACTCGCGCAGCCGCGGCAACCGCCGCTGGTACGCAACCGGCCCTCTGGGGCTGATTACTCGCCCTTTCTGTAAATAAGAGCACATCCCCCCCTGCCGGGGGGATGGACTTCCCTTCTGACAAATAAAGGAACAACGATGCGACATACAGCGATCCTTGCCACAGCGTTTACCGCCCTCATTTCGACCACCGCCTTCGCGGCGGATCTGCCTGGTAAAGGCATTACCGTAAAACCAGCACAGAGCACAATTTCGGAAGAGACCTTCCAGACCCTGCTGGTCAGCCGCGCGCTGGAAAAGCTCGGCTATACCGTCGATAAGCCGAGCGAAGTTGACTATAACGTCGCCTACACCTCGATCGCCGCAGGTGATACCACCTACATCGCCACCAACTGGCAGCCGCTGCATGACGATATGTACGCAGCCGCCGGCGGTGATAAAAAATTCTACCGCGAAGGCGTGTTTGTGAATGGGGCGGCGCAGGGCTACCTGATTGATAAGAAAACGGCCGAGCAGTACCACATCAAATCTATCGACCAGCTAAAAGATCCGAAAATCGCCAAACTTTTTGACACCAACGGCGACGGCAAAGCCGATCTGACCGGCTGTACGCCAGGCTGGGGCTGTGAAGCGGTCATCAACCATCAGCTTGATGCCTACGGCCTGAGCAATACGGTAGTGCACAATCAAGGCAACTATGCGGCGATGATGGCCGATACCATCGCCCGCTATAAGGAGGGCAAACCGGTGATCTACTACACCTGGACGCCTTACTGGGTCAGCGACGTGCTGAAGCCGGGTAAAGATGTCGTCTGGCTGCAGGTGCCGTTCTCTTCCCTGCCGGGCGAACAGAAAGATATTGATACCAAACTGCCAAACGGCATGAACTATGGCTTCCCGGTGAACACAATGCATATTGTCGCCAACAAAGCCTGGGCCGAGAAAAACCCGGCGGCGGCGAAACTGTTCAGCATCATGAAGCTGCCGATTGCCGATATCAACGCCGAAAATGCCATGATGCACGCGGGACATGGTTCTGAGGCAGATATCCAGGGCCACGTCGATGGCTGGATCAAAGCCCACCAGCAGCAGTTTGACGGCTGGGTGGAAGAAGCGCTGGCCGCGCAGAAATAGTCTCCCAATTTATAGCCAATTCCCGGAGGCGATACTACGCATCTGCCCGGGCTACAAAACCCGTAGCCCGGGCAAGGCGCTTTGCGTCGCCCCCGGGGAAGACGGCCTCCTGCACAACACGACATCTCCTGTTCTAAATGATGGATTGATATGCAAATAAACTGCATAACTTTAGCCATCAACGTTTTCGTTACTGTTAAGCCGCGCCGCTCTCTGCTAAGGTAAATCCACCTGATTAATCATGTGATTTTCACGTGAGTTATTAATAAGCAACTCCTATGGAAAACCCTGACGCATTGATGCACACTCCCCCCGCTGACGAGGCGACGCTGGCTGAAGGCATTAAGGACAGCCTGCCGATCGTCATCAGCTATATTCCCGTCGCCTTCGCCTTCGGCCTGAACGCCACTAAGCTTGGCTTTACTCCGCTGGAAAGCCTGTTCTTCTCCTGCATTATTTACGCCGGCGCCAGCCAGTTCGTGATCACCGCCATGCTGGCCGCAGGAAGCTCGCTATGGGTCGCCGCGCTCACCGTCATGGCGATGGACGTTCGCCATGTGCTGTACGGCCCGTCCCTGCGCAGCCGCATTCAGCGCGCGATGAGCAAGAAAAAAACCGCGCTCTGGGCATTCGGCCTGACCGATGAAGTATTTGCCGCTGCCACCGCTAAGCTGGTCCGCGACAATCGACGCTGGAGCGATAACTGGATGATCGGCATCGCTTTTATGTCCTGGGCGTCATGGGTCTTCGGCACGCTGATCGGCGCTTATTCGGGCAGCGGCCTGCTGACTAACTTTCCGGCAGTGGAAGCGGCGCTGGGCTTTATGCTGCCGGCGCTGTTTATGAGCTTTTTACTCGCCTCATTCCAGCGCAAGCAGTCGCTGAGCGTTACCGCCGCGCTGGCAGGCGCGCTGGCTGGCATGATTCTGTTTTCCATACCCGCGGCGATCCTTGCCGGGATTGTCTGCGGCTGCCTGACCGCTCTGGTGCAGGCCAGCATTCAGGGGATGCCCGATGAACAGTGATGTCTTCATTCTCGGCGTCGTGGTCGGCTGCGTGAACTATCTCTTTCGCTATCTGCCGCTGCGCCTGCGCGCCGGAAACGCGCGTCCGACTCGCCGCGGCCCGGTCAGCGTCCTGCTCGATACCATCGGCATCGCCTCCATTTGCGCGCTGCTGGTTGTCTCCAGCGTGCCGGAAATCCTCCATGACGCCCGCCGCCTGCTGCCCACATTAGCAGGCTTCGCCGCGTTGGGCCTGGCGTTTTGGAAAACACGCAGCATAATTACGCCTACGCTTTTGAGCGCGCTAACCTACGGTGTTGTCTGGAAAATCAGCGTATGGCTATAAGCTTAAAGTATAAGTTTTTGTCAATAATTGATTTGATTTATTTGTCACAATAGTTATTATATCGGCTGTAATTAATGAGGTCATAACCAAAATGGATAGTTCGTTTACTCCCATTGAGCAAATGCTCAAGTTCCGCGCCAGCCGTCACGAAGACTTCCCTTTTCAGGAAATTCTGCTTACTCGTCTTTGCATGCATATGCAGGGAAAACTGCTGGAAAACCGTAACAAGATGCTGAAAGCGCAAGGGATTAACGAGACATTGTTTATGGCGCTGATCACGCTTGAGTCTCAGGAAAACCACAGCATTCAGCCTTCCGAGCTGAGCTGCGCGCTGGGCTCTTCGCGAACCAACGCCACGCGCATTGCCGACGAGCTGGAAAAACGCGGCTGGATCGAGCGCCGCGAAAGCGATAACGATCGTCGCTGCCTGCATCTACAGCTTACCGAAAAAGGGCATCAGTTCCTGCGCGAAGTCTTACCGCCGCAGCACAACTGCCTGCATCAGCTCTGGTCCTCTTTAAGCACCAGCGAAAAGGATCAGCTTGAGCACATCACCCGTAAGCTGCTTGGTCGCCTTGACCAAATGGAAGAGGATGGCGTGCTTGCGGAGTCTCTGCGCTAAGCGCGGAACCAACCGCTCACCAATTTTTCTGGATTGACAAGGAAAACGGACAGGCCAGCAGATCTTTCTGCTGGCCTTTCTGATAAACAGGTCGGCTCAGCCGATGTGAAATAATAAGATCGTGGAGAATAACATGAGCGCAAATGCGGAGAGCCAAACCCCGCAGCAACCGGGCAGCAAAAAAGGGAAGCGTAAAGGCGCCCTCCTGCTGCTGACCTTGCTCTTTATTATTGTTGCCGTGGCATACGGGATTTATTGGTTTTTGGTACTGCGTCACTACGAAGAGACCGACGACGCGTACGTGGCAGGGAATCAGGTACAGATTATGGCCCAGGTGTCCGGCAGCGTGACGAAAGTCTGGGCCGACAACACCGACTACGTGCAAAAAGGCGATCCGCTGGTCACCCTCGACCAGACCGATGCCCAGCAGGCGTTTGAAAAAGCGCAAACCCAGCTGGCCGCCAGCGTACGTCAAACGCGCCAGCAGATGATCAACAGCAAGCAGCTGCAGGCCAGCATCGAAGTGAAAAAAACCGCGCTTTCCCAGGCGCAAACCGACCTTAACCGCCGTATTCCGCTGGGCGCGGCCAACCTGATTGGCCGCGAAGAGCTGCAGCATGCGCGCGACACGGTTGCCAGCGCGCAGGCCGAACTGGACGTGGCGATTCAGCAATACAACGCCAACCAGGCGATCGTTCTGGGCACGAAGCTGGAACAACAGCCTGCGGTCCTGCAAGCGGCCACCGAAGTGCGTAACGCCTGGCTGGCCCTGCAGCGGACGAAGATCGTCAGCCCAATTAGCGGCTACGTTTCTCGCCGTTCCGTTCAGCCCGGCGCGCAAATCACCACCACTACCCCGCTGA
This sequence comes from Klebsiella sp. CN_Kp100, assembly GCF_040065315.1. Taxonomy (NCBI): domain Bacteria; kingdom Pseudomonadati; phylum Pseudomonadota; class Gammaproteobacteria; order Enterobacterales; family Enterobacteriaceae; genus Klebsiella; species Klebsiella sp. CN_Kp100. Next base: position 8,733 of record NZ_JBEAIJ010000029.1, on the reverse strand, counting down.
TGGCCGTCGTTCCGGCGACCAACCTGTGGATTGACGCCAACTTCAAAGAAACGCAGCTGGCGCACATGCGTATTGGTCAGCCTGCCACCGTGATCAGCGACATTTATGGTGATGATGTGAAATACACCGGTAAAGTCGTCGGTCTCGACATGGGGACCGGGAGCGCCTTCTCGCTGCTGCCTGCGCAGAACGCTACCGGCAACTGGATCAAAGTGGTTCAGCGCCTGCCGGTACGTATCGAGCTGGATGAAAAACAGCTGGCAGAGCACCCGCTGCGCATCGGCCTTTCGACGCTGGTTGAAGTGAACACCACCGACCGCGGCGGCGAGATGCTGGCAAGCCAGGTACGTAGCGCTCCGGTTTACGAAAGCAATGCCCGTGAAATCGGCCTTGAGCCGGTCAATAAGCTGATAAACGACATCATCCAGGCCAACGCCGGATAATTCGGGGTGAGCGTAATGCAACAGCAAAAACCGCTGGAAGGCGCGCAGCTGGTCATTATGACCATTGCGCTGTCGCTCGCGACCTTTATGCAGGTGCTGGACTCCACCATCGCCAACGTGGCCATCCCCACCATCGCCGGTAACCTTGGCTCATCGTTGAGCCAGGGGACCTGGGTTATCACCTCGTTTGGGGTGGCGAACGCTATCTCCATTCCGATTACCGGCTGGCTGGCAAAGCGCGTTGGCGAAGTGAAGCTATTCCTCTGGTCGACGGTGGCGTTCGCTATCGCCTCCTGGGCCTGCGGCGTCTCCAACAGCCTGACGATGCTGATTTTCTTCCGCGTGATACAGGGGATCGTCGCCGGTCCGCTGATCCCGCTGTCGCAAAGTCTGCTGCTCAGCAACTACCCGCCCGCCAAGCGGTCAATCGCGCTGGCGCTGTGGTCAATGACGGTGATCGTCGCGCCGATTTGCGGCCCGATTCTCGGCGGCTATATCAGCGACAACTACCACTGGGGCTGGATCTTCTTCATCAACGTGCCGATTGGCATCGCCGTGGTGGTGATGACGCTGCAAACGCTGCGCAACCGGGAAACCCGCACCGAACAGCGGCGGATTGACGGCGTGGGCCTGGCGCTGCTGATTATCGGTATCGGTAGCCTGCAGGTAATGCTCGACCGGGGTAAAGAGCTGGACTGGTTCGCCTCCAACGAGATCATCATCCTGACGATTGTCGCGGTGGTGGCGATAAGTTTCCTGATCGTCTGGGAGCTAACCGACGACAACCCCATCGTCGATCTGTCGCTCTTCAAATCGCGAAACTTTACCATCGGCTGCCTGTGCATCAGCCTCGCCTATATGCTCTACTTCGGCGCTATCGTGCTGTTGCCGCAGCTATTGCAGGAGGTATACGGCTATACCGCTACCTGGGCCGGTCTGGCTTCGGCGCCGGTCGGGGTGATCCCGGTTATCCTGTCGCCGATTATCGGCCGCTTTGCGCATAAGCTGGATATGCGTCGGCTGGTCACCTTTAGCTTTATCATGTACGCGGTCTGTTTCTACTGGCGCGCATGGACCTTCGAACCGGGAATGGACTTTGGCGCCTCGGCGTGGCCGCAGTTTATCCAGGGCTTCGCGGTGGCCTGCTTCTTTATGCCGTTGACCACCATCACCCTGTCCGGCCTGCCGCCGGAAAGGCTGGCGGCGGCGTCGAGCCTGTCGAACTTCACGCGTACGCTGGCGGGGTCTATCGGCACCTCGATTACCACCACCATGTGGACAAACCGCGAGGCGCTGCACCATGCGCAGCTTACCGAATCGGTGACGCCATACAATCCCAACGCCCAGCAGATGTACGACCAGCTGCAGGGATTAGGAATGACGCAACAGCAGGCATCCGGCTGGATAGCGCAGCAGATTACCAACCAGGGGCTGATTATCTCCGCCAACGAAATTTTCTGGTTCTCGGCGGCGGTGTTTATCCTTCTGCTCGGGCTGGTATGGTTTGCCAGACCGCCGTTTAGCGCCGGGGGCGGCGGCGGCGGCGCGCATTAAGATTTACCCTGAAGGGATCTGCGGATCCCTTTTTTATTGCCCAAAACGCAGATTGTCCAGTTTGCGCTAGTCGATGTCCGGTTTGCTGGAGATCGCTTTTGCCCACCTCATGCACGATGAAGATCCGCTAAGAAGGAGAAAATCATGCTGACTCAACCCAGTGAAAAATACCGCCCCTATCCGCCGATCGCCCTGCCTGACCGCCGCTGGCCAGAGCAGCAAATAACCCGCGCCCCTCGCTGGCTCTCTACCGATCTGCGCGACGGCAACCAGGCGCTGGCCGAGCCGATGGATAGCGCGCGCAAGCTGCAGTTCTGGGATTTACTGCTGGAGTGTGGTTTTAAAGAGATTGAGGTCGCCTTTCCCTCCGCCTCACAAACCGACTTCAACTTTGTACGTCAACTGATTGAAGAACGGCGCATTCCGCAGGATGTGACGATTCAGGTGCTGACCCAGGCGCGGGAAGATTTGATCCTGCGTACGTTTGCCGCTCTGCGCGATGCCCACTGCGCTACCGTACACCTCTATAACGCCACCGCGCCGCTGTTTCGCGAGCTGGTTTTTGGAATGGACAAAGCGCAGGTGATCGACCTGGCGACCCGCGCGACCCGGCTTATCCGTCAGCAGTGCGAGCAGCATCCGCTGACCCGCTGGCAATACGAGTACTCTCCGGAAACCTTTTGCTTCACCGAGCCGGAATTCGCGCTGGAGATTTGCGAGGCGGTGGCGGAAATCTGGCAGCCCTGCGCCGAACGGCCGATGATTATCAATCTGCCCGCGACGGTAGAAGTGAGCACGCCCAACGTATATGCCGATCAAATTGAGCATTTTTGCCGTCACTTTTCGCGCCGCGCCGATGTATGCATCAGCGTCCATCCGCATAACGATCGGGGTACCGGCGTTGCCAGCGCGGAGCTGGCGGTGATGGCAGGCGCCGACCGCGTCGAAGGCTGCCTGTTCGGCAACGGCGAGCGCACCGGTAACGTCTGCCTGGTGACGCTGGCGATGAATCTCTACAGCCAGGGCGTCGATCCCCGGCTCAAATTCTCCGGGATGAAGCGGGTGGTCGAAATCGTCGAAAGCTGCAATCAGATCCCGGTTCATCCGCGCCATCCCTGGGCGGGCAGTCTGGCCTACACCGCCTTTTCCGGCTCGCATCAGGATGCCATTAAAAAGGGATTCGATGCCCGCCGGCCCGGCGAACGCTGGGAAATGCCCTACCTGCCTATCGATCCGCAGGATATCGGCTGCAGCTACGAGGCGGTGATCCGCGTTAACAGCCAGTCCGGCAAAAGCGGGAGCGCATGGCTGATTGAACAGAATCATGGCCTCAAGCTTCCGCGTGCGCTGCAGCAGGATTTTAGCCTGCACGTCCAGCACGAAACCGACGCTCACGGGAAAGAGATGACCCAGAATGCGCTATGGCAGCTGTTTCGCGCGCGCTACGGACTGCTCCCCCAGCCGCCGCTTGCGCTGCTGGATTACCAAAGCGATAGCCAGCAGGACGGCCAGCTTTCTCTGCAGGCTAGCCTGCGCATCGCCGGTGAAACGCGACGACTGCAGAGCCGCGGCAACGGCCTGCTGTCCGCCGCCGCCGCCGGGCTGAGCGTCCTGTTAAGGCAAAACTTCGTGATTAAAGATTATCATGAGCACACCCTGGGTGAACGCAGCGACAGCCGTTCAGTGGCCTATATTCGCTGCATCTTCCCGAATGGCGAGAGCCGTTGGGGGGTCGGAATTGATAACGACGTGGCGCGCGCCTCGCTGCAGGCGCTGTGCAACGCGATGAGCGAAAAGCATCACTCCGGCGAGCGGAAGTAATCGCTGGGGGTCACGCCTAACACCCGGCGAAACATGGCGCTAAAAGCGCTGTGGCTGCCGTAGCCGAGATCCAGCGCCACCCGCAGTACCGAATGCCCCTGCGCCAGGCGAACCAGCGCTTCCATCAGCTTCGCCCGGCGCACCCACTCGCTCCAGGTGAGCGTGGTCTGCTGCTGAAAATGGCGATTCAGCGTGCGCTCGCTCATGCTGCTCTCTTTCGCCGCCGCGGCGCTGCCCCACGGCTCTCCTGGCGCTTCTCGTACCTTCTGGCATAAACGGCGCAGCGCTTCGCTTTGCGGCTCCGGCAGGCCAAACGGCAGCACCGCCATACCGCGAATCTCATCGAGGATCAGTTCGTAGATTCGTTCATCGCGGCTGCCCGGCGCGTAAGATTCCGCCAGCGTCAGCGACGCGACAATCAGTTCACGCAGCAGCGGAGTGATCTGTACTATCTGGCAGGTTGAAGGGAGATCGGCGCGGGCAAGGGGATCGATAAACAGGGTTCGCGCAGCCGCCGCGCCGGTAATCCGTAGCGTATGCGGCGTACCGGCGGGCAGCCAGACGCCTCGCCCCGGCGGCACAACCCAATAACCCTGCGCGGTTTCCACCCGTACTACGCCGCTGAGGATATGTAACAGCTGAGCGCAATCGTGCTGATGCCAGGGTTCGCTATCGCCATGGGCATAATCATGGGCAAAGGGCACCAGTGAACGATGCTGGAAGTTGAGGGTTAAAGTTGTCGACATTGCGGCGTTGATGAATTGCGGCCCGGCAGCCTTCGCCGGGCCGTAGCGAAAGCACTAGATGTGCAGTTCTTGCAGTTTTTCTTTCGGCAGCGCCAGCTCGTCGTTGCTGTTGACGCGGACATCACGCTCAATGATATGGCGAGCGATTTCCTGGGCTTCTTCCAGCGAGTGCATGGTGTAGGTTCCGCACTGGTAAACGTTCAGCTCCGGGATCTGGTTCTGATCTTTCACCTTCAGCACGTCGGCCATCGCCGCTTTCCAGGCATCCGCGACGCGCTGCTCGTCCGGCGTACCGATCAGGCTCATATAGAACCCGGTACGGCAGCCCATCGGAGAGATGTCGATAATTTCCACACCATTGCCGTTCAGGTGATCGCGCATAAAGCCGGCAAACAGGTGCTCAAGGGTGTGAATACCTCTTTCCGGCATCACTTCCTGGTTTGGTACGCAGAATCGCAGATCGAAAACGGTGATTTCATCGCCGTGAGGCGTGTTCATTTTCTTCGCCACGCGCACCGCAGGCGCTTCCATTCGGGTATGGTCGACTGTGAAACTATCTAACAACGGCATTCTTCACCTCCGATAGTGATTTTTTTAAAAATAAAATGAACTCTTTTTGAGGCAGCGAGTCTGAGTATATGAAAGACGCGCATTTATTATCATCATCATCCCTGAATCAGAGATGAAAGTTTGGCCACAGTGATGTGGCCGTTTTCTTTTTTACGGCTCGTAAAACTACGCATGCCTCGCCAGTAGCGCTTCAAACGACTCGCTGTCCGCCGCTTCCACCTTCTTCTGACGCTGTACCGACGCTTCGCGTTCGGCAGCAAAATCCGCTTCGCTTAAAATTTCCAGCGGCTCTTCGCGCAGCAACGTCCGATACCGATCGGCCAGCTCTCTGCCGGTACCGCCAATCCCCTCTTCAAGCATAGAACGCAGAACGCGCGCCGAGAAGGTTAATTCCGGGTTGTCAAAGCAGGCGACCAGCTCATCGCAGGCCTGCTGATAAGCCTGACATCCGTGGATGCTATCCAGCGTTTGCGCCACGCGGCGTAAATCGCGGAACAGATCTTTGCCGACCTGAGCCAGCGGGTACTGGGCGGTTTCGCAGCCAATACCCAACGTCAGGCCCGGCTTGCGGCCTTCCAGAATCACCCGATTCCAGTTAGTGCGCGTGCACAGCAGCTCGTCGCTGCTCATTTCCGGCGCATCGGCCAGCACGCACCAGACCATAAATAGATCGAGGAAACGTACCTGCTGTTCGTCAACGCCAATCGGTGAGAACGGGTTGATATCCAGGGAGCGGACTTCGATATATTCAATGCCGCCGCGCAGCAGCGCGTCGGAAGGCGTTTCAGCGCTGCGGGTCACGCGTTTCGGCCGAATCGGCGCGTACAGCTCGTTTTCGATCTGCAGCACGTTGCTGTTAATTTGCAGACGCTTGCCGTCTTTCTCCAGCCCGATATTCTCATACTCTTCGGATGGCGTTTTAATCGCCCGCTTCAATCCTGCCACATACTCATGCAGATCGTTAAACGTAATTCCGAGATTGCTTTGCGACTTATTGGTATAGCCGAGGTCGCTCAGGCGCAATGAGGTCGCATAAGGCAGGTAGTACATGCCGTTGCCGGCTTTCTCAAACGGCAGCGTGGTCGGCTTCCCTTGCAGGAACGACGAACAAATAGCCGGGGAAGCGCCGAACAGGTACGGGATGACCCACCCAAAACGATAGTAGTTGCGAATAGATCGGAAATAGCCGGCAGAAATGGCCTCTTTCCCGCTTTCAGCATCCTCGACGCCGCACCTGGCCTGCCAGAAAGCCATCGGCAGAGAGAAGTTATAGTGCACGCCGGAGATCGTTTGCATAAGCGCGCCGTAGCGATTCTTCAATCCTTCGCGATACAGCGTTTTCAGACGGCCGATATTTGAGCTGCCGTACTGCGCCAGCTCAATATCCTGGCCGGGCGCGATATAGCACGGCATGCTCAGCGGCCACATCCGCTCGTCGCCAATATGGCGCGCGGTATAGCGATGAACATCGCGCATGAAGGTGAGCATATGCTGAATATCGCCATCAACCGGCGTAATAAACTCCAGCAAAGCTTCGGCAAAATCGGTGGTAATCCATTTATGAGTCAGCGCTGAACCCAGTGCTTCCGGATGGCCGGTAGTGGCCAGCGTGCCATCAGCGTTGACGCGCAGCGTTTCGCGCTCTAGACCGCGTTGAATACCCTGCAGCGCCTGCGGATTTTTTTCCAGCCAGGCCAGCGCCTGTGATACGTCCGGGATCAATTTGACCTCCCGCCTGTCGAAATCGTTTGAATTAGCATAATTGTAATGGTTGAACAATCAGTCCAATTAGTGCCACCACGTCATGCCCTGAAGCGTTATCGCCGCAACGACGATATAGCGTAATGCTTTGCCAAGGCATAAAAAAAAGAGCACTGGTCCCCAGGAAATGCGCATCCATCCCGCCAGTAAACACAGCAAATCGCCTATAACAGGCGCCCAGCTTAATAATAGCGTGACCGCGCCGTAACGCCTCAGCCAGCCGCTCGCCTTCTCCTGCCAGCGCGATGTCTTGCGCAGCGGAAACAGGCGCCCCAGAATAACGTTAGTTACCCCTCCAAGGCTATTACCGATTATTGCTATTAAAACCAGTAACCACGGCTGGCTAACCCCCGCCAGCAGCATGGCGATCAACACCACTTCCGAGTTGCCGGGAAGCAGCGTTGCGCTTAGAAAGCTACTGGCAAACAGCGATATCAGCGACAGCGAGTCGCTCACAGCAATCGCACGTCCACGGCATCCATTCCGGCGCGCTTCGCCGCCTGCAGCCCGAAGTCCGCATCTTCAAAGACCACGCACTTCTCCGCCGCAACGCCCATGCACTCTGCGCAAAGTAAGAAAGTATCAGGTGCGGGTTTATGGTTGGCGACATGATCCGCGGCAACTACCGCCGAGAAGTAGTGACGCAGACCCAGATGAGCCAGCAGCGCTTCAGCAACGGCGCTCTCGCTGCCGGTACCGACTGACATCGGACGACGACCGTGCCACTCTTTGACCACCTCAATAAGCGGTAAAGGACGGACGCTATCAAGCAGCATCGCTTTCACAGCGGCAGTTTTTTCCTGCGCCAGAAGATGAGGATCTAAATCAGCCTGATTTAATTCAATAATGGCCTGAGCAATCCGCCAGGTTGGAGATCCGTTAAGCGCGACCATGGCCTGCATATCGAAACGCATGCCGTAACGTCCCAGAACCTCGTCCCATGCCTTACGATGCGTCGGCTCGGTATCGAGGATCGTGCCATCCATATCAAAAATCAGTCCTGCATAACGTTCGTACATCGTCTTCTCACCAACCGGTTAAGGAGGTGTTACTGTAACGCAAAAGGTCAGGTTTGTCGCTGCCAGCGGTAGATGCAACAAGGGCGCTCTGTGGCGCCCTTGCTAATAACAGTGCAGTCTGCTGCGATTATTTGATTCTTAAATCGTTCTCAACCACGCGAACGCCCTGCACTTTTCTCGTGACTTCGACCGCACGTTTAGCGCTGTCTGCGGATGAGACAAAGCCGCTGAGCTGTACGCGACCTTTAAAGGTCTGGACGCTAATTTCTGAAGACTTTATCTCTTTGTCATTGAAGAGCGCGGTTTTTACTTTAGTCGTAATGACGGTATCGTCAATGTAACCACCGGTACTCTCCTTTGTGGACGAACCGGCACAACCCGCCAGCGATAAGGCCACCAGCAGCGTCGCGCAAAACGCGGTTATTGCTTTGAACCATTTCATGGATTTCTCTCCTTGCACTTATCTCACCCAAAATCAGATCGATATACAGGAATAAATTATAGTGGAAAGAGGGAGTTGCCAATGAAAAAGTGCTGAAGAATAAGGTGAATTATTGCGCTTAAGGGGTTTTGAGGCAAGGAGAGTGGCTGGCGATTATCTCGCAGACTATGAAACAGCAGCGCGGCTGTTATCGAGGAGAATATGGTGCATCCGGGAGGATGACTCACTCGGTTCGCCCTTCGGGCCGTTGCTAAAGCAACGTTATCCTCTCTGGTGCTTGCGGCTAATACCGCCACCTCATCCACACCTTCGTTGCTGAAGATATGGAGAATATGGTGCATCCGGGAGGATTCGAACCTCCGACCGCTCGGTTCGTA
>NZ_JBEAIJ010000028.1:0-109825 GCF_040065315.1 Klebsiella sp. CN_Kp100 | reverse complement strand
CAGGCATCAAACAAGTGAAGAGCCCATCCTGACGGATGGGCTTTTTGCGTTTTTGTCGTCTGAAAATACCAACAGAAACCTTCAGGTCGATAGATCATGGCTATGTACCTGAAAATTTACCTGCTCCTGGCTAAACCCCTTTTAACCACTGCATAATAAAAGCGGCTATCTGCGGAACATCGTTTAAATCTAACAGTGGAAGCGACGTCTCGACCGGCCTATCGCTGGCGATAGCAATCACATTATTGTCAAACACTAATTCTTCTGTACTATGCCCGCTGTTGTGCCGATAAAGCAGGATTTTGGGCACGGGTTCATGTTTAAAACCCTCAACCAGGACTAAATCCAACGTTGAGGCATCCATTCGGCTGACCAGCCATGCCAGATCCAGTGAAGGCTTATCTGGCGTTTCCGTCATTAATGCCCAACGCTGCGAACTGGCGACAATGGTCTGAGCCGCTCCGGCTTTACGCAGTTCATAACTGTCTTTACCCGGCTTATCCACGTCCATATCGTGATGGGTATGTTTAATTAGCCCTGGCCGTAAACCTTCTGCGCGCAGTGCCGGAATCAGAGCCTTCAATAAGGTTGTTTTACCTGTACCGCTCCAGGCGGCGATGGCTAAAAGTGGGATCATGATGGCACCTGCATATGTTGCAAATCGTCGAGAGTATTAACGTTTATAAATGCTGATTTTACATCGCTAAAATCGACGCTATGACCGCCAATTTTGTGCAGAAATACCATTACTCGCCGCTCTCCTGCGGCCAGATACGTTTCCAGTTCGCCGATCACCTTGCGATTTACCAGAGCAATGGCCGGATGGTCTCGTTCACCATCGTGTACCCAAACGGCCAGGGCTGATGTTTTGTGCTGCATTAAGCGAGTCGCCAGAAATGATGGGATAAATGGCGTATCGCACGGACAAAACAGAAACCATTCGCCCTCGACCTGATGCATTACGGAAAGCATGCCGGCCAACGGCCCGGGAAAGTCGTTCAGAGAGTCGGTAATAATCGGGTAGCCGCTGCTTCGCCAGCAATCAAGATTGCGGTTAGCGCTAATCACCAGCCTGGCGACCTGAGGCTGCAGCGTATCGGCGACATGACGCCACAGGGCCTTACTATTCAGCAGCTGTAATCCTTTATCTATTCCTCCCATGCGCGTGCCTCTTCCCCCCGCCAGCACGACGCCGGTTATTACCTCACCCTGCATATCAATATCGCCTCTTTCATTGTGGGTTTGTCCCTGCTAACGTACTCCTATCAAGATTAAGGAGCATTGCTATGAAATGTAAACGCCTGAATGAAGTGATTGAACTCCTCCAGCCGGCCTGGCAGAAAGAACCTGAACTGAATTTGATGCAATTCTTGCAAAAACTAGCGAAAGAAGCGGGTTATGCTGGCGAATTGAGCGATCTTTCCGACGATATTCTGATCTACCATTTGAAAATGCGCGACTCGGCAAAAGAGGCCGTTATTCCGGGTATCCAGAAAGATTATGAAGAAGATTTTAAAACCGCCTTGCTACGCGCCCGCGGCGTGATTAAAGAGTAAAAGGTTGTAAGCGCTGCCGCGGAATCGGCAATGAGATGATATCCTGTATCATTCGTACGATTATCGGATGTCAGGATGCACGATAAGGCTTTCACTTTTCAGACGCTTCACCCGGATACCATCATTGATGGTTTATTTGATCTGGGTATGCGGGTAGATTCCGGTCTTACTCCGCTTAATAGCTATGAGAACCGAGTTTACCAGTTTCAGGACGAAGATCGTCGCCGCTATGTGGTGAAGTTCTATCGTCCTGAGCGCTGGTCTGCCGAACAAATCCTCGAAGAACACCACTTTTCGCTTCAGCTCGTTGAGGACGACGTGCCCGTTGCGGCGCCTTTGTTGTTTAACGAGAGCACGCTTCACCAACATCAGGGATTCTTTTTCGCCGTTTTCCCCAGCCTGGGTGGACGTCAGTTTGAGGCGGATAATCTCGATCAGATGGAGTGGGTTGGGCGTTATCTTGGCCGTATGCATCAAACGGGACGCAAACAGCGCTTTGTCGCTCGTCCGGAGATAGGCACCAATGAGTATCTTCTGGAGCCCCGACAGGTCTTTGAGCTCTCCCCACTGATTCCTGCTGGCCTGAAAGATGCCTTTCTCAGCGCTACCGATAAACTCATTGACGCGGTAATGGCGCAATGGCACGGACGCGCCAATATTTTACGGTTACACGGTGATTGCCATGCGGGAAACATCCTCTGGCGCGATGGCCCCTTGTTTGTTGATTTAGATGATTCACGTAACGGCCCTGCTATCCAGGATCTGTGGATGCTGTTGAACGGTGATAAACCCGAGCAGCGTATGCAGCTTGAGATGATTATTGAAGCGTATGAAGAGTTTAGCCCTTTCAATACGGATGAGATTGCTCTCATCGAGCCTTTACGTGCAATGCGGTTAGTTTATTATCTGGCGTGGTTGTTAAGGCGCTGGGAAGATCCCGCTTTCCCTAAAAATTTCCCATGGTTGACCGGGGAAGATTACTGGCGCGGGCAGACAACAACTTTTCTTGAGCAGGTAAAGGTTCTGCAAGAACCGCCTCTTCAGTTAACGCCAATGTATTAATGTGATATATCCAGGAGAGAGTTAATCATGAAAAAAATTTGGCTGGCGCTGGCTGGTATGATTCTGGCTTTTAGTGCATCCGCTGCCCAGATCACCGACGGTAAGCAGTATATTACCCTCGATAAACCCGTTGCTGGTGAGCCTCAGGTGCTCGAGTTTTTCTCGTTCTATTGCCCGCATTGCTATCAGTTTGAAGAAGTCCTTCACGTATCAGATAACGTGAAGAAAAAGCTGCCGGAAGGCGTCAAAATGACAAAATACCACGTTGAGTTCCTGGGCCCACTAGGCAAGGATCTGACTCAGGCATGGGCTGTGGCGATGGCGCTGGGCGTGGAAGATAAGATCACCGTCCCAATGTTTGAAGCGGTACAGAAAAACCAGACCGTCCAGACCGTGGCCGATATTCGTAAGGTCTTCGTTGATGCCGGCGTCAAAGGTGAAGATTACGATGCGGCCTGGAACAGCTTTGTGGTGAAATCTCTGGTGGCTCAGCAAGAGAAAGCCGCTGCTGATTTCCAGCTGCAGGGCGTGCCTGCTATGTACGTTAATGGTAAATACCAGCTTAATCCGCAGGGTATGGATACCAGCAACATGGACGCATTTGTTGCCCAGTATGCTGATACCGTTAAGCAGCTGGTTGATAAGAAATAAAAAATAAACGCCGGTCACTGACCGGCGTTTTTCTTTTCTGCGTCCCAATTCACTTCTTTGCCTGCTGCATGATTTCCGTTAGCTGCCGATCTTTCTCTTCCCAGAGCGTATTTAGCCAACGCTGAAAGCGTCGCTTAAAGTTTTTATCATTTACATAGTCGCCATGCAGCTCTTCAGCTACGGGCTCAAGATGGATTCGCACCACAATGTGCGTTAATCGACCGCTCAGCATATCGTAAAACGGTCTTTGGTTATTTTCCGGGTAACACACCGTGACGTTCAACAGCTTATCAAACTGCGAGCCCAGCACGCTTAATGCCATTGCGATACCCGCCGCTTTTGGCGCTAACAGATTGTGGTATGGCGAACGGGTTAGCTGTCTCTTTTCTTCAGTAAAACGTGAACCTTCAACAAAGTTGACGATAGTGGTGGGATGCGCGCGGAATTTCTCGCAGGAGCGGCGAGTAGTTTCAACATCTCTGCCACGGCGCTCGGGATGGCGGAGTAAATAGCCTCGGGAATAACGGCGCATAAAAGGCATATCCAGCGCCCAGCAGGCCAGCCCAATAAACGGAACCCAGGCGAGCTGTTGCTTGAGGAAATATTTATTCATCGGAATATGTTTGCGGAACAGCACGCAAAGTACCACGATATCGGCCCAGCTGTGATGGTTGCTGATAAGCAGATACCAGTTCTTTTTACTCAGACCATCAAGGCCCTGTACATCCCATTTAAGCCAGGGATTAAGGCGCAGCAGCCACGCCAGTCCTTCACACCAACAGTACATCATGAAATTGCAAAAAACGGATATCGAGCGCCAGACCGCAGGAACGGGCACAAGAAGTTTAATCAGCCCGGCGATGATGATTGGCACGGAGCAGATGACGGTGACTATGATAGTCAGGGCGATACTCAGCGGGAGCGTTATCGCGGCGAGTAATCTCGGCATAGTTAAATGATTCAGAAAGTTAGGCTGATAAAGAACGCCTATAAACAGCGCAAGGGGCTGATTTTATCAGAAAATAGAGTAAATAACGGGTCTTACCAGAACAGAAAAATTTCTGGATCTTATATCCACATGGAACATCGAGTCGCCATGATGATAATAAAGCAGGTTGTGAACCTATAATTGCATGATAAATATGGAATATTTTTCCGTTATATTATTTTATTAATCATTGGTCGATCAACGTTATAAAACTATTCACAAAGTTATCCACAGGTTAGGCTGCAACGCGATCCTGGGGATCGCTGAATCTTTTCGACGAAATGTGGGAAAAATTCAGGATTTACTGTCCGTCTGTGGCATCCTTTACCGATAATCTGATAAACAGGCACGGAAAATATGGTTCAGATCCCAGAAAACCCTCTCATCCTCGTTGACGGCTCTTCTTACCTTTATCGGGCATACCACGCGTTCCCCCCGCTGACGAACAGCGCAGGCGAACCGACAGGCGCCATGTATGGCGTGCTGAATATGCTGCGAAGCCTGATCCTGCAGTATCAACCGACCCATGCTGTCGTTGTGTTTGATGCCAAGGGAAAGACTTTCCGGGATGAACTGTTTGAGCACTATAAATCTCATCGTCCACCGATGCCGGACGATCTCCGTGCGCAGATCGAGCCGCTGCATGCCATGGTGAAAGCGATGGGCCTTCCGCTAATGGCCGTTCCTGGCGTGGAAGCAGACGATGTCATCGGTACCCTGGCCCGTGAAGCTGAAAAAGTAGGGCGTCCGGTGCTGATTAGCACCGGTGATAAAGATATGGCTCAGCTGGTTACGCCGGGTATTACGCTCATTAATACCATGACTAACACCATCCTTGGCCCCGACGAAGTCGTGACAAAATACGGCGTTCCACCGGAACTGATCATCGATTTTCTGGCCCTGATGGGTGACTCCTCGGATAACATTCCGGGCGTGCCTGGGGTGGGGGAGAAAACCGCGCAGGCGCTTCTGCAGGGACTGGGTGGTCTTGATACGTTATATGCTGAGCCTGAAAAAATCGCCGGATTGACTTTCCGCGGCGCGAAAACGATGGCGGCAAAGCTGGAACAGAATAAAGAGGTGGCTTACCTCTCTTATCAGCTGGCGACGATCAAAACGGACGTTGAACTGGATTTGGGCTGTGAAGATCTGCTGGTTGAACAACCTGTTGCGGATGAACTGCTGACGCTGTTTAAAAAATATGAATTTAAACGCTGGATCACTGATGTAGAGTCCGGTAAGTGGATGCAGGCAAAAGGCGCTAAGTCTGCGGCCAGGCCGCTGGCAGCGGCTGCCGACGTGGCCGAGGCAGAAGAAGAAACCGCGACAGTGCTCTCCGCTGAAAACTACGTCACCATTCTGGATGAACAAACATTGCTCACCTGGATTGAAAATCTGAAGAAAGCGCCGCTTTTTGCCTTTGATACCGAAACCGACAGCCTGGATAACGTATCCGCCAATATGGTGGGCCTCTCCTTCGCCATTGAACCTGGCGTGGCGGCCTATGTGCCGGTCGCCCATGATTATCTGGACGCGCCGGATCAAATCCCTCGCGACCGCGTCCTGGAATTGCTGAAACCGTTACTGGAAGATGACAAGGTTCTGAAGGTTGGACAAAACCTCAAATATGACCGCGGGATCCTGGCTAACTACGGCATTGAACTGCGCGGTATTGCCTTCGATACCATGCTGGAGTCCTACATTCTCGACAGCGTGGCGGGCCGTCATGATATGGATAGTCTCTCCGATCGCTGGCTGAAGCACAAAACCATTACCTTCGAAGAAATCGCGGGGAAAGGTAAAAACCAGCTCACATTTAACCAAATTGCGCTGGAAGAAGCAGGCCGCTACGCGGCGGAAGATGCGGATGTCACCCTGCAGCTGCACCTCAAAATGTGGCCTGAACTTCAGCAAAATGAAGGTCCGCTGAACGTCTTTAAAAATATTGAAATGCCGCTGGTGCCGGTGCTATCCCGCGTGGAGCGTAACGGCGTGAAGATTGATCCGGCCGTGCTGCATGCGCATTCTCAGGAGATAGCCAAGCGCCTGATTGAACTGGAGAAGAAGGCGTACGATATTGCGGGTGAAGAGTTTAACCTCTCGTCGCCGAAGCAGCTGCAAACGATCTTGTTTGAAAAACAAGGCATTAAGCCGCTGAAGAAAACCCCTGGCGGTGCGCCTTCTACCTCGGAAGAGGTGCTGGAAGAGCTGGCGCTGGACTATCCGCTGCCGAAAGTTATCCTCGAATATCGTGGACTGGCAAAACTTAAATCCACCTATACCGATAAGCTACCGCTGATGATCAGCCCGAAAACGGGGCGGGTTCATACTTCCTATCACCAGGCGGTGACCGCTACGGGGCGTTTGTCGTCTACCGACCCGAACCTGCAGAATATTCCGGTACGCAACGAAGAAGGGCGACGTATCCGCCAGGCGTTTATTGCACCGGAAGATTATCTCATTGTCTCGGCCGACTACTCGCAAATTGAACTGCGCATCATGGCGCATCTCTCCCGCGATAAGGGTCTGCTGACCGCATTTGCGGAAGGCAAAGATATCCACCGCGCGACGGCGGCTGAGGTCTTTGGTTTGCCGCTGGAGAGCGTTAGCAGCGAGCAGCGCCGTAGCGCGAAGGCGATCAACTTTGGTCTGATTTACGGCATGAGCGCATTCGGTCTTGCGCGACAGCTCAATATCCCACGCAAAGAAGCGCAAAAGTATATGGATCTCTACTTTGAGCGCTATCCGGGCGTTCTGGAGTATATGGAGCGTACTCGCACCCAGGCCAAAGAGCAGGGGTATGTTGAAACGCTGGACGGTCGTCGTCTCTATCTGCCGGACATCAAATCCAGCAATGGCGCGCGCCGCGCTGGCGCCGAACGTGCGGCGATCAATGCGCCAATGCAGGGTACCGCGGCCGATATCATTAAACGTGCAATGATCGCGGTAGACGGCTGGCTGCTAAGCGAAAAACCTCGCGTGCGGATGATCATGCAGGTGCACGATGAACTGGTCTTTGAAGTGCATAAGGACGATCTTGAAGCGGTCGCGAAAAAGATCCACGAACTGATGGAGAGCAGTACGACGCTGGCGGTTCCGCTGCTGGTGGAAGTCGGTAGTGGAGAAAACTGGGATCAAGCGCACTAAGTATTCGTCGGGTAAGGTCATTTTTTGTAAGTGAGTAACATAACTTATCGTGTTTTGTGATGATCATTTGAATTTGCTATGTAAAGAGTGAAAAAAAACTACAAAAAATGCTTTATCCGTAACCGAAAGAAGAGTAGAGTTAAAGACGTAGGGTACAGAGGTAAGATGTTCTATCTTTCAGACCTTTTACTTCACGTAATCGGATTTGGCTGAATATTTTAGCCGCCCCGGTCATTTATGACCGGGGCGTTTTTTATTGCGCGAAAGAAAATTTTACGCATCGATGCATGCAAAGGCGGGGAGCCCGGATAAGGCTTCACGCGCCGCTATCCGGGTTTTTTGCGAACTTATTCGCCGTCTTCGGGTTCTTCCTGCGGCGGGATATCGTTATACCAGCTATCCAGCTTCTGACGCAGTTTATCCACACCTTGCTTCTTCAGGGAAGAAAACGCTTCTACCTGCACATCTCCGTTAAAGGCGATGACCGCTTCGCGAACCATATTGATCTGCGCTTTCCGCGCACCGCTGGCGAGCTTATCGGCTTTAGTCAGCAGTACCAGCACCGGGATATCGCTTTCGACGGCCCACTGGATCATCTGCTGATCGAGATCTTTAAGCGGATGACGAATATCCATCAGCACCACCAGCCCTTTCAGACAGAGGCGTTTCTCAAGATATTCACCCAGCGCGCGCTGCCACTTGATCTTCATCTCTTCCGGAACCTGGGCGTAACCATAGCCCGGCAGGTCGACAAGGCGTTTGCCCTCAGCGACTTCAAACAGGTTAATCAGCTGCGTACGCCCGGGCGTCTTCGACGTGCGCGCCAGGCTTTTTTGGTTAGTCAGCGTATTCAGAGCGCTGGATTTCCCGGCGTTAGAGCGGCCAGCAAATGCCACTTCAATACCGGTATCGGCAGGAAGATGGCGGATATCTGGCGCACTAGTGACAAAATGCGTCAGTTGATAATTCCAGTTGGTCAAGACGGTCGTCTCCGTTAAATCAGGCTATGGCGGGGATTATACCTGAACAACAGAAAAAGACTGTTTTTACCGCATCTCATTGATGTAAGTTAAAACCACACTCTTTGTGAGATATTGGCTATTGGTTATATGAGATATGAGTGAGAAAAATCCGAGCATAAATAACACAAAAGCTTATAAATCATGATATTAAGCTGAAAGAAAATTCTGAAATTAGATTTTTTTCTGTACAGTCAGTTGTAGGTTTTCCTCAAACCAGTAAAGTAGTGACCAAGGGCGAGGATGCTAACAGGATGATGACTCAGGATGAGGGGTCAGGAAGCGCCAGGAGGCGAGGACTACGGATTGTCAGGATGACAAACGTCTGGAAGACGTTTTAAAGGGAAATGGAAGTAACAGGGACCGTTAGTAGCTGAAGGAAAGACAGGGTGTGTCGTTAGCTAACAGGGAAAGTAGAAGCCCTTTAAGGGTTGTCAGTACGGAAAAAGGCGACAGAGTAATCTGTCGCCTTTTTTCTTTGCTTGCTTTCTGCTAGATTCCGCCTCAATTCTATACTGAAGAAAATGGCCTGAAGATTACCCAACATGAAAAAACCGACATCCGTACCTCGTGGCAAAAAAAATCGCAAAACGCGTGAAGAATTGAACCAGGAAGCTCGCGAGCGTAAGCATCAGAAGAAGCATCGCGGCCATGCGGCAGGCAGTCGTGCGACCGGTGGCGACACCGCTTCAGCAGCCAAAAAACAAGGTCAGCAGCAAGATCCCCGAATTGGCAGTAAAAAACCCATCCCGCTGGGCGTAACTGAAAGCGCTCCGGCGATTAAGCAGCATAAACCAAAGAGCGAGAAACCTATGCTTTCACCGCAGGCTGAGCTGGATTTTCTGGAGAACGATGAGCGCCTGGATGCGCTGCTGGAACGCCTTGAAGAGGGCGGCACCCTGAATGCTGAAGAGCAAACCTGGGTTGATGCCAAACTGGATCGCATTGATGAGCTGATGCAGCAGCTGGGCCTCTCCTATGATGATGACGAAGATGAAGAAGAGGAAGAGCGCAAAGAAGATATGATGCGCCTGCTGAAGGGTGGAAACTAACGTTTGCATCCCATCGGATTCCCGGTCCTGCTTATAACCCTTCTGGTTATATGTTATCTGCTGTGGTTATTCGTTAAACTACGACGGTTGTCGCGGCGTCAGAAATGGCTGCGCAACCGGCTCATTACCCGAGGTGCGGTTGGGCCGGGGCGGCGTACCCGCCGACGGCACCATCGGAAGGAGTGAGCATGTCTGTGCAGTTAATCGACTGGGATCTGGCCCTGATCCAGAAATATAATTATTCCGGGCCGCGTTATACTTCGTATCCCACCGCGCTGGAGTTTTCTCCAGAATTTGGCGCTGCTGAATTTGATGCGGCGGTTGCCCGCTATCCGCAGCGTCCTCTATCGCTATACGTGCATATCCCGTTTTGCCATAAACTCTGCTATTTCTGCGGCTGCAACAAAATCGTCACCCGCCAGCAGCATAAGGCTGACCAGTATCTGGATGTGCTTGAGCAGGAGATTATTCATCGCGCTCCGCTTTTTGCTGGCCGCAAGGTTAATCAGCTGCACTGGGGCGGCGGTACGCCGACGTATCTGAACAAAGCGCAAATTAGCCGCCTGATGGGGTTGCTGCGTACGCATTTCGATTTTAACGCGGATGCAGAGATTTCCATTGAAGTCGATCCGCGTGAAATTGAGCTTGATGTCCTGGATCATTTACGCGCCGAAGGCTTTAACCGCCTGAGCATGGGCGTGCAGGACTTCAACAAAGAAGTGCAGCGTCTGGTGAACCGCGAGCAGGATGAAGCATTTATCTTCGCGCTCCTTAATCACGCGCGTGATATCGGCTTTACCTCAACCAATATCGACCTGATTTACGGTCTGCCGAAGCAAACGCCGCAGAGCTTCGCTTATACGCTACAGAAAGTGGCGGAGCTTAATCCCGATCGTCTGAGCGTATTTAACTATGCGCATCTGCCAACGCTGTTTGCTGCACAGCGCAAAATCAAAGATGCCGATTTGCCCTCAGCTGAACAAAAGCTGGATATTCTTCAGGAGACGATTGCTTCGTTAACCTCTGCGGGATATCAGTTTATCGGCATGGACCACTTTGCCCGCCCTGATGATGAGCTGGCGATAGCCCAACGGGAAGGTATTCTGCATCGCAACTTCCAGGGATATACCACCCAGGGAGACACCGACCTGCTGGGGATGGGCGTGTCGGCGATCAGTATGATTGGCGATTGCTATGCGCAGAACCAGAAAGAGTTGAAACAGTATTATCAACAGGTCGATGAAACCGGGACGGCGCTGTGGCGCGGTATTGCGTTGACGCGCGATGACTGCATTCGTCGTGATGTCATTAAGGCGCTGATTTGTAACTTCCGTCTCGACTTTGCGGCGGTAGAGAAACAGTGGGCGCTCATCTACGATGACTACTTTGCCGAAGATATGAAATTGTTGGCGCCGCTGGCTAAAGACGGGCTGGTGGATGTGGATGAGAAGGGCATTCAGGTTACGCCGAAAGGCCGGCTGCTGATTCGCAATATCTGTATGTGCTTTGATGCTTACCTGCGGCAGAAAGCGCGGATGCAGCAGTTTTCTCGCGTGATATAAGCTATATCCCCTCTCCTTACCGGAGAGGGGATATATATCAGTTAAACAGCCCAACCATCGCCGCGCACAGGACGGCAGCTACCGCCGTCTGCGGCGTATGACCTGCTGCAACTCCGCTCGATATAATATTAATGAGTGATTCAAGCATGATTACCCCCCCGTCTTTCCGGGCAAGATCATACTCAATGCATAGTAACAGTAAAGTACAAAATAGCAGCAGTTTGCGCTGGATGACTATTTTTTACGCGCCGCTGCGCTGCTACTCCATTCCCAACTCTTTTAACTTACGCGTCAGAGTGTTACGGCCCCACCCTAGCAGCCGCGCCGCCTCTTGTTTATGCCCCTGAGTATGGCGTAACGCGGTGGTCAGCAGCGTACGCTCCATCTCAGGCTGCGCTTCTGAGAGCAGGTTTTGATGACCGGAGCGCAGCGCGCGATCGGCCCATTGCCCCAGCAGCGTCGCCCAGCTATCCGGCAGCATTTGCGTCGGATTATCCGGTATCGCGGTTTCAAACAGCTCACTGGGGAGATCCTGCGTCAGAACTTCCTGACCCGCGGCCATCACCGTCAGCCAGCGGCAAGTGTTTTCCAGCTGACGAACGTTGCCCGGCCACGCCAGCCGGGTTAACGCCATCTCCGTCTCCGGATGCAGCTGTTTGGCCTCCACGCCCAGTTCACGAGCGGCAATTTGCAGGAAATGCCTCGCCAGGCGAGGAATATCTTCCCGACGCTCGCGCAGCGGCGGCAGATGGACGCGAATCACGTTCAGGCGATGGAACAAATCCTCACGGAATTTCCCCTCCTGGACGCGCAGCTCAAGGTTCTGGTGGGTGGCGGCAATAATACGCACATCCACTTTCACCGGCGCATAGCCGCCCACGCGGTAAAACTGACCATCGGCCAGGACGCGCAGCAGACGGGTCTGGACGTCCAGCGGCATATCGCCAATCTCGTCAAGGAACAGCGTACCGCCGTCTGCCTGCTCAAAACGTCCCTGACGCACGGTATTGGCGCCGGTAAAAGCGCCTTTCTCGTGGCCAAAGAGCTCTGACTCAATCAAGTCTTTAGGGATTGCCGCCATATTCAGCGCAATAAACGGCGCCTTGGCGCGCGGGCTGTGGCGATGCAGAGCATGGGCAACCAACTCTTTGCCGGTACCGGATTCGCCGTTGATCAGCACGCTGATAGAAGAGCGCGACAGGCGGCCGATAATGCGAAAGACGTCCTGCATTGCCGGCGCTTCGCCGATGATATCGGCCGTTGGGCTATTAATCGGCGCATTACGCGGCTGTTGTTGCTCCTGGTAATGGCTAATTGCCCGGTCAACCAGCGCTACCGCTTCATCGATATCAAACGGTTTCGGCAGATAATCAAAGGCGCCTTGCTGATAGGCGCTTACCGCCGCATCAAGATCCGAATGCGCCGTCATTATGATGACCGGTAGCATTGGATGGCGCTGTTTAATTTGCTTTAACAGCGCCAGCCCATCCATTCCCGGCATGCGGATATCAGACAGCAGCACATCCGGGGTTTTGGTCGTGAGGGCATCAAGCACCTCGTTACCGCTCTCAAACGTTGTACAACTCAAGCCTGCCCCGGTGAGCGCGCGTTCAAGCACCCAACGGATGGAGCTATCGTCGTCAACGATCCATGCTATCCCTCGTTGCATAAACACCTCTACTTCCGAATAGGCAGGTACACCGAGAATTCGGTATGCCCTGGCCAACTGGTAAATTCAATTTTCCCGGAGTGCTGATCGATAAGGCTGCGGGCAATAGACAGACCGAGTCCGGTACCGCCTTCGCGCCCGCTCACCATCGGATAAAACAGCGTGTCCTGTAAATGAGACGGTATTCCCGGGCCGTTATCTTCAACGTCAATGCGCGCAGCGAGGCGGTAGCGTACGCCGTGTAAGGTTAACTGGAAGGCCGTGCGGGTGCGCAGAGTGATCTCGCCGCCCTCGGGTCCCAGCGCCTGCAGCGCATTACGGACGATATTCAGCAACACCTGTTCGATTTGGTCAGGGTCGTGCGGGAGTTCCGGCAGGCTGGGGTCGTAATCGCGAACCAGTTTGACGTTATCCGGCAGCTCCATCGACACCAGCTTCACTACCCGCTCAGCGACCTTATGGATGCTTTCCGTCACGTGCATCCCGGGATGCTGCGGCCCCAGCAGACGGTCGACCAGATTTCTTAACCGATCGGCCTGTTCAATAATGACTTTGGTATATTCCATTAACGCAGGATCGGGCAGCGCTTTGCTCAGCAGCTGTGCCGCTCCGCGCAAACCGCCCAGCGGGTTTTTAATCTCATGGGCCAGACCACGCACTAAGTCGCGTGCGGCAATCTGCTGTGCGTGCTGCAGCTGCTCCTGGCTCAGACGACGCTGATTATCCATCGGCGCCATTTCCAGCAGAATATAGCCTTCCGGCAGGCGCTGCGCCGTCAGGGAAAGGATATGCGAGCGGCTATCAATGACCAGCGTCACTTCATTATCGGTAAAACCTTGCCCCGCAGCGAGGCTCTCCTGCATGAGGCCGATATTCAGAGAGAAATAGCTCAACAGTTCCGGCAGCGGCGTGCCGAATAGCTTACGAGAACTTTGCGCCAGCAGCTGCTGCGCCGCCGGGTTCGCGTAATGAACCGCCAGGTCATCATCGACCAGTAAGATACTGTTGATTAAAGAGTTAAGGATCTGCCCAGCATCGGGCAGTGTGCCTGTTGCCATTCGACAGTCTCCAGAAAAAGAGTGCACCATTTTAGTGCAGTATAGCTTTTTATGAATAAAAAGCTCACGAGATCAGCGTGTTGGTGGAGAAAAAAGCCCATCCTGAGATGGGCTGAAAGTTTCCACGGCAACAAAACATCCCTGGTACCCCGCGCCACAACACGAAGCACCATGGATTTACAGCAAAATCAGACGCTGTAGTACAGCTCGAATTCAACCGGGTGCGGAGTCATACGGATGCGGTCGTTTTCTTCCATACGCAGGGCGATGTAAGCATCGATAGCGTCGTTGGTGAATACGCCGCCGGCGGTCAGGAATTCACGGTCTGCGTCCAGCGCGTTCAGTGCTTCTTCCAGAGAGCCTGCAACCTGTGGGATCTCTTTCGCTTCTTCCGGCGGCAGATCGTACAGGTTTTTATCCATGGCTTCGCCCGGATGGATTTTGTTCTTGATACCGTCAAGGCCAGCCATCAGCAGCGCGGCGAAGCACAGGTACGGGTTAGCCGCCGGGTCCGGGAAGCGCACTTCGATACGGCGCGCTTTCGGAGAGGTGACAACCGGAATACGGATAGACGCGGAACGGTTACGGGCAGAGTAAGCCAGCATTACCGGCGCTTCGTAGCCCGGGACCAGACGCTTGTAGGAGTTGGTGGTCGGGTTAGCCAGGGCGTTAATCGCTTTAGCGTGTTTGATAACGCCGCCGATGTAGTACAGCGCTTGTTCAGACAGGCCCGCGTATTTGTCGCCGGAGAACAGGTTTACGCCGTTCTTGGACAGGGACATGTGGCAGTGCATACCGGAACCGTTATCGCCAAACATCGGTTTTGGCATGAAGGTCGCGGTTTTGCCGAAACGGTGTGCGACATTGTGCACAACGTATTTGTAAATCTGAATTTCATCCGCTTTTTTGGTCATGGTGTTAAAGCGGGTGGCGATTTCGTTCTGACCGGCAGTCGCCACTTCGTGGTGGTGAGCTTCAACAACCAGGCCCATCTCTTCCATGATCATACACATGGTGGAGCGGATATCCTGAGAGGAGTCTACCGGCGGAACCGGGAAGTAACCGCCTTTCACGCCCGGACGGTGGCCTTTGTTGCCGCCTTCGTATTTGGTGGAGGAGTTCCATGCGCCTTCGATATCATCGATAGCGACGTGGGAACCGGAGATGGACGCACCAAAACGGATGTCATCGAACAGGAAGAATTCTGGTTCTGGCCCGAACAGTACGGTGTCAGCCAGGCCGGTAGAGCGCAGATACTCTTCAGCGCGCTTAGCAATGGAACGCGGGTCGCGGTCATAGCCCTGCAGAGTGCCGGGTTCCAGGATGTCGCAGCGGATGATCAGAGTCGGTTCTTCATAGAACGGGTCGATCAGCGCGGTGGTTGCATCCGGCATCAGAACCATGTCGGATTCGTTAATACCTTTCCAACCGCCAATCGAGGAGCCATCAAACATTTTGCCTTCTTCGAAGAATTCGGCATTTACCTGATGAGAAGGAATAGTTACGTGCTGTTCTTTACCTTTGGTATCGGTGAAGCGCAGATCGACAAACTTCACTTCATGCTCGTTCAGCATCGTCAAAACGTGTTCAGCGGACATACTTAAACTCTCCCGGATTGGTCTGTGTCGTCGTGGAAACGAAAACTTTTTTGCTACTAAAAGTGGCGTTGTTGCCTTAAAAAATACAAAGCGAAATCTGTGCCAACTTTTAAATTGCCCCCAAAAGGCGTTATCATGCACGTCATCGTGCAAAAGGGCTGCACCAAAATGAATGCATTGCACCAATATAGTGCATTTGTGTGAACATTGGGCACTTATTTGGTGCAATTGGACTCGAATAACCCTTTTAATGCTCCGTGAAAGCGATCACAAAGAATCTCTGCAATACTTGTTTGCGGAGGATGTTTGTGATCCTGTTTTGTACTGCGATTAATCCGTGTACAATAACGCGCTATTTCTAATGCCTGAGGCAAAGTTGTGATCGAAAATCTGCGTAATATCGCCATCATCGCGCACGTTGACCATGGTAAAACTACCCTGGTTGACAAGCTGCTACAGCAATCTGGTACGTTCGACGCGCGTACTGAAGCACAAGAACGAGTGATGGACTCCAACGATTTGGAGAAAGAGCGTGGGATTACCATCCTCGCTAAAAACACTGCTATCAAATGGAATGATTACCGTATCAACATCGTTGATACCCCTGGGCACGCCGACTTCGGTGGTGAAGTTGAACGTGTCATGTCCATGGTAGATTCTGTGCTGCTGGTGGTTGATGCCTTTGATGGTCCGATGCCGCAGACGCGCTTCGTCACCAAGAAAGCTTTTGCCCACGGTCTGAAGCCGATTGTTGTTATCAACAAAGTTGACCGTCCTGGCGCGCGCCCTGACTGGGTTGTCGATCAGGTATTCGACCTGTTCGTTAACCTTGATGCTACCGACGAACAGCTGGACTTCCCTATCGTTTACGCTTCCGCGCTGAACGGTATCGCGGGTCTGGATCACGAAGATATGGCTGAGGATATGACTCCGCTGTATCAGACTATCGTCGATCGCGTACCGGCACCGAACGTTGACCTTGATGGCCCGCTGCAGATGCAAATCTCCCAGCTGGACTACAACAACTACGTTGGCGTCATCGGCATCGGCCGCATCAAGCGCGGTAAAGTGAAGCCGAACCAGCAGGTCACTATCGTTGATAGCGAAGGCAAAACCCGTAATGGTAAAGTCGGTAAAGTTCTGACCCATCTGGGTCTGGAGCGTATCGAGAGCGACATCGCTGAAGCGGGCGATATCATCGCGATCACCGGTCTGGGCGAGCTGAACATCTCTGACACCATCTGCGATACGCAGAATGTTGAAGCGCTGCCGGCGCTGTCCGTCGATGAGCCGACCGTTTCCATGTTCTTCTGCGTTAACACCTCTCCGTTCTGCGGTAAAGAAGGTAAGTACGTTACCTCTCGTCAGATCCTTGACCGCCTGAATAAAGAGCTGGTGCACAACGTGGCGCTGCGCGTTGAAGAAACTCCGGATGCAGACGCATTCCGCGTTTCTGGCCGTGGTGAACTGCATCTGTCCGTTCTTATCGAAAACATGCGTCGTGAAGGTTTCGAAATGGCGGTTTCCCGTCCGAAAGTTATCTTCCGCGAAATCGACGGCCGTAAGCAAGAGCCGTTCGAGAACGTGACGCTGGACGTCGAAGAGCAGCACCAGGGGTCTGTCATGCAGGCGCTGGGTGAGCGTAAAGGCGACCTGAAAAACATGAATCCAGATGGCAAAGGCCGCGTACGTCTCGACTACGTGATCCCAAGCCGTGGTCTGATCGGCTTCCGTTCAGAATTCATGACCATGACCTCCGGTACCGGTCTGCTGTACTCCACCTTCAGCCACTACGATGACGTTCGTGCGGGTGATGTGGGTCAGCGTCAGAACGGCGTTCTGATCTCCAACGGTCAGGGTAAAGCGGTGGCGTTTGCGCTGTTCAGCCTGCAGGATCGCGGTAAGCTGTTCCTGGGCCACGGCGCAGAAGTTTACGAAGGCCAGATCATCGGAATTCACAGCCGTTCTAACGACCTGACGGTAAACTGCCTGACTGGTAAGAAACTGACCAACATGCGTGCGTCCGGTACTGACGAAGCAACGGTTCTGGTTCCGCCGGTTAAGATGACCCTGGAGCAGGCTCTGGAGTTCATCGATGACGACGAACTGGTTGAAGTTACCCCTACTTCCGTTCGTATCCGTAAACGTCATCTGACCGAGAACGACCGTAAACGCGCAATGCGCGGCGCGAAAGAAGAGTAATTAACGCTTCTTTTCGCTATCTGAACCCTGCCTCAATGGCAGGGTTTCTTTTTTGTACAAAGCCCTGCCACCCATAGTCAAACTCCCCCTTTCCCGCTACAGTTAATTTTCCACGGTGCAAAAGGAGAGGGCCATGCTCTATATCTTTGATTTAGGTAATGTGATTGTCGATATTGACTTCAACCGGGTGCTCGGGACGTGGAGCGATTTAACGCGGATCCCTCTTGCGACGCTGAAGCAGCATTTCACTATGGGTGAAGCGTTCCATCAGCACGAGCGCGGCGAAATTAGCGATGAGGATTTTGCGGCGGCGATGTGCCACGAAATGAACATGCCGCTTAGCTACGAGCAGTTCTCCCACGGCTGGCAGGCGGTTTTCGTCGCCCTGCGACCGGAGGTGACGGCAATTATGCAAAAATTACGCGAGCAGGGGCATCGAGTCGTGGTCCTGTCCAATACTAACCGTTTGCATACCACCTTCTGGCCGGATGAATATCCAGAAATACGCGCCGTGGCTGACCATATCTATCTCTCCCAGGAGATGGGGATGCGTAAACCCGAAGCGCGGATCTACCAGAGCGTGCTCGAATCGGAAGGTTTCTCCGCAGAGGATACGGTTTTCTTCGATGATAACGCGGATAATATTGCCGGCGCTGATCAGTTAGGTATCACGTCAATTCTGGTGACCGGAAAGGAGACGATACCGAACTACTTTGCGAAGCAGCTATGCTAAAAACCGTTCATCAAAAAACAGCGCGCCATCTGCGGCCGCTGGTGGCCTGGCTGAAGCTGCTATGGCGGCGTATTGATGAAGATCATATGACGACCCTGGCGGGAAACCTGGCCTATGTGTCGTTACTCTCCCTGGTGCCGCTTATCGCCGTTATATTTGCGCTGTTTGCGGCCTTTCCGATGTTTTCTGATGTCAGTATCCAGATTCGACACTTTATTTTTGCCAATTTTATTCCGACCACCGGCGATGTGATTCAGGGCTATATCGAGCAGTTTGTCGCCAACTCCAGTCGGATGACCGCCGTGGGCGCTTTCGGCCTGATTGTGACATCGCTGCTGCTGATGTATTCCATTGATAGCGCATTGAATACTATCTGGCGCAGCACCCGAACCCGGCCAAAAACCTACTCCTTTGCCGTCTATTGGATGATCCTCACGCTGGGGCCGCTGCTGGCGGGGGCCAGCCTTGCGATCAGCTCCTATCTCCTGTCGTTACGCTGGGCCAGCGATCTGAATAGCGTGATTGACGATGTGCTGCGTATTTTTCCGCTCATTTTATCGTGGGTGGCATTCTGGCTGCTGTACAGCATTGTGCCGACGGCCGAGGTCCGTAACCGCGATGCGATAATCGGTTCCCTGGTTGCGGCGCTGCTCTTTGAGGCGGGGAAGAAAGCTTTTGCTTTATATATCACTGCGTTCCCGTCCTATCAGCTGATTTATGGCGTGCTTGCCGTGGTACCCATTTTGTTCGTCTGGGTGTACTGGACGTGGTGTATCGTCTTGCTTGGCGCTGAAATTACTGTCACTCTCGGTGAATACCGCAAACTGAAAAAAGAAGAAACAGAACAATCATGATTGCATTAATTCAACGCGTATCCCGAGCTAGCGTTACCGTGGAGGATGAAGTGACGGGCGAAATCGGTCCCGGGCTTCTGGTGCTGTTAGGCGTCGAGAGAGACGATGATGAGCAAAAGGCGAATCGCCTGTGCGAACGCGTGCTGGGATACCGTATTTTTAGCGATGCTGAAGGCAAAATGAATCTTAACGTGCAGCAGGCTGGCGGCAGCGTGCTGGTGGTTTCACAGTTTACGCTGGCAGCGGATACCGAGCGCGGGATGCGTCCTGGATTTTCTAAAGGCGCGGCACCGGATAAAGCGGAAGCGCTGTACGAGTATTTCGTTGAGCGCTGCCGCCAGCAGAAAATGAATACGCAGACCGGGAGATTTGCTGCCGATATGCAGGTTTCTCTGGTGAATGATGGTCCTGTGACCTTTTGGTTGCAGGTATGAGCCAGCTTCCGGGCAGGCTGCGGGTAACAAAAGAGAGTACAGCTATGTATCACCTTCGCGTACCGCAAACAGAAGAAGAGTTAGAGAGCTACTACCAGTTCCGCTGGGAGATGCTGCGTAAGCCGCTGCATCAGCCGAAAGGGTCCGAGCGCGATGCGTGGGATGCGATGGCGCACCATCAAATGGTGGTCGATGAAGAGGGTAATCTGGTTGCCGTTGGGCGACTGTATGTGAACGCGGAAAACGAAGCCTCGATCCGTTTTATGGCCGTACATCCGTCAGTACAGGATAAGGGGCTGGGAACCCTGATGGCGATGACGCTGGAGTCCGTCGCCCGTCAGGAAGGCGTTAAGCGCGTGACCTGTAGCGCCCGTGAAGACGCGGTAGAATTCTTTGCCAAGCTCGGGTTTGTGAACCAGGGTGAAATCACGACGCCGACCACCACGCCGATTCGTCATTTTTTGATGATTAAGCCAATAGCCTCGCTGGACGATATTTTACATCGCGGCGACTGGTGCGCTCAGCTGCAGCAGGCCTGGTATCAGCACATCCCTCTTAGTGAAAAAATGGGCGTGCGTATTCAGCAGTATACCGGGCAAAAGTTTATCACCACTATGCCGGAAGCCGGTAACCAGAACCCCCACCATACGCTGTTTGCCGGCAGCCTGTTTTCGCAGGCAACGTTAACCGGCTGGGGGCTTATCTGGCTGATGCTGCGCGAGCGGCATCTTGGCGGCACAATTATTCTCGCAGATGCTCATATTCGTTACAGTCAGCCCATTAGCGGACGCCCCAGCGCTGTTGCCGATCTCGGCTCATTAAGCGGCGATCTCGATCGCCTGGCGCGTGGGCGCAAAGCGCGGGTTCAGCTGCAGGTTGAGCTATTCGGTGACGATCGGCTCGGCGCGGTTTTTGAGGGTATCTATATCGTGCTTCCTGCGAAGCCGTTCGGCTCTTATGAAGAGGGTGGCAACGAAGAGGAGTAGCCTCCCTTTACGCTTATCTACTGGCCCGGTGATTTTACCCGCCAGGCGATATCTCTCATCGCGCTGGCTGCCGCTGGGCTGATACCGCCCAGCTGGAAGAAGCCGTGAATCACTCCGAGATAGCGCTGACAGGTGCACTCTACGCCCTGTTCAAGCAGACGCTGGTAAAGCGCTTCGCCTTCATCACGCAAAGGATCGTATTCTGCCGTCAGAATATGCACCGGCGGTAAGCCGTTAAAGTCTTTACGCCATAGCGGGCTGGCTTCCGGGTGGTGGAGTGTCGTCGACGAAAGGTACATTTCATAGCCGCTGAGCAGAGTGTCTTCGGTGATAATGTAATCTTTACCGTTATCGATATAGCTCTTCATACTGGCGGTGGCATCCAGCATCGGATAAATCAAAACAAGCTGCGCGGGTTGCCATGCCCGGGTGGTTTTCAGCCGCAGAGCGGTGACCAAGGCCAGATGACCCCCGGCGCTATCGCCCGCAAGCGTAATACGCGAAACGTCGATGCCTAACTGCGGCGCGTGGCGGTGAATAATCAGTGCGCCTTTTTCAGCATCGTCATGGGCGGCGGGAAAAGCGTGCTCCGGCGCCAGCCGGTATTGCACGGCGATAACCCGGCAGCCGCTGTGGTAAGCCAGCTGACGGAGCTGATGGTCATGCGTGGCGAAACTACCGCTGATAAAGCAGCCGCCGTGAAAATAGATGACCGCAGGGAGAGCGCCTGAGGCGTTGAGGGGGGAGACAATGCGAAATGTCATGCCTTCGAGCTCGATATCTTCTACCTGAACGCGCTTTTCTTGCTCCCCAGCCAGTACCGTGCTGGCGATATAGCCGCGTCTCCGGTCATCAATACTCTGAGCGCGCGATGAGGGGCGACCCGCATCGATAAACTCCCGCACCTGTATTGCAATACCCTTTTCAAGCGCCATTTTTATTCCCTTAACCTGTTTGGATATACAGGTTTATAGCCTGATTGTGAGCAAAAGAAAACCGGGGATTTTCGTTGGGAAGTGATTCTGGAAAGCGGCTCGCAAAAGTGAAACCCATTGCTGGACGAAGCAGCAATCGCAGGGAGGAGTATGGGATAAAGCTGCCGGATGCCATCGTACTGGCAACAGCGCAAATAGATCGTTATGAACTGGTCACGCGCAAAGCAAAAGTTTTGCCGGCATACCGGGAGTGATTACGCCTTATCATTTGTAAGTCGGGCAGCAGAAGAGGCTGCCCGACATGCTGCTCGCCGTTACTCCCCCTCTCCCGGGAACAGGAACGGGTTGATGGAGCTGCGGGCAAAGCCCTCTTGTTCCATCCGTGCGTCCAGCACCAGTGAGGCGAGGTCGTCGGCCACGGCTTCTACTTTGGGATCCTTTTCCTGATAAAGAATCTTCAGGTAGGTACCGCAGTCGCCGCAGCTTTCGGCTTTAATGGCCGCCTGCTCGTTATCTAAAGACCAGTAGTGCAGATCGCGCGTCTGTTCGCAGTTGCTGCATTTCACGCGCACCACGTGCCACTCGGTTTCACACAGGTTGCAGTGCAAATAGCGCAGGCCCTGAGTGGTGCCAATTTGCACTATGCTGGAGACCGGCATCGAGCCGCAAACCGGGCAGAATTGACGCTGCTCACCGTATTCGGCGCGAGCTTTACCGGGTATCAGGCTGGCCATCTGCGCCCAATAGAGCGATAGCGCGGCCCAAATAAACGGTGCTTTATCGCTGCTAACGGAGGCAAAATCGGAGACAAATAGCGCGCTTGCCATCAGTTCCAGCTCTTGCTCTGACGCTTTTTCCAGATTCTCGATAACCGCCAGCGCCGGGCCGCTCATCTCTGGCTTCAGTTCGGCAATCAGCGAATGCAGTAGCTTGTGCCAGTGCTTGTCGCGCGGTAAAACGTGAATATCGAGCGGCGGTTTGCCCTGATCGTTCGCTTCTTTAATGCGTGCGGTGAGATCCATCTGCAGGGGATGATCGTACAGCACCACTTCCTGCGCGTGGGCGATAAGCGCAGCAAAGCGCAGATAATCCCCCAGCGGATTATTTTCAGCCAGTTCGCGCAGGCGCTCGGCACGACGGTTATATAAATTTTTGAGTCGAGGAAACAACAACGGTGGAATCATATCCGTCGCGCGTTTCTCGCTCTTTTCCAGCTCATCTTGCGGGATGATACGAATGCTCATTCAGTCACTTCCTGGTTTCAGCAGATTCGGCGATGGTCGCGTCCGCTCTGTGATTTGGCGGGCATCATGCGCCCGCTCTGGTGATGTCATTAATGATAACCGTAATCGGCATACGGGATATACCCATGACATCGCAATGTGTGCGCTACGATACCTGATATCGATACCCCAGACTATGCGCCGTTAGGATTAGCCATCCTGCCCCATGAGTTTACAGTGCCAATCCCGCCTGCGGTGCATGATGGCTGGAGGCGGCAAAAGCGAACGGTATCCGCAAAAAAATGGCGTCGATATACGACGCCATTTATAAGACCAGCAAAGCGCACGCTTACGACTGGCGCTTATCCTGCTTTTCGCGGACTTCACGATACCAGCGCGGATGATGCTTCTTCGCCCAGGTCTTCGTGACCCAGCCTTCCACCATCGCGGTTATCGTGCCCTTCACCCACAGCGCGGCGTAAATATGCACCATGATCACCACAATCAGCGCCACCGCAGAGAAGGAGTGCAGCATCAGCGCGAAGCGGATAACCGGGATGGAGAACGCCGGCGCAAAGTACGGACGCCAGATAATCACCCCGCTGACCAGCAGCAGCACCAGCAAGATAATCGCTGCCCAGAACACGCATTTCTGGCCGAAGTTATAGCGTCCGGTATCGCCCACTTCCTCGTTGACGACAATCTTGCGAATATTCTTCGCCCAGAAAATATCGTCCCGGTTGATCAGGTTGTGGTGCCAGTAGCGGAAGAACATGATGATGAACGAGGCAAACATGATCACGCCCACAAACGGGTGCAGAATGCGCGCCAGCTGCGGTGTGCCCATGATTTGCATCAGCCAGTTGAAGGACGGGAAGAAAAAGCCCAGCCCGCTCACCGCCGCCAGCACGAAGCAGAAGGCGGTGACCCAATGGTTGATTCGCTCCGGCGCGGTGTAGCGCACGATGGTGTCACGTCTTTTCATTTGCGCACCTCGTCTTTCTTTTCATCCAGATTGTCCTCTTCCTCTTCCGCGCGGTTCGGACCGACGCCGACGTAGTGGAAGATGCTGGCGGCGAAGGTGGCCGCAAATCCGACCGCGGCCAGCGGTTTCCAGATCCCTTTCCAGAACTTCACGGTAGCGCTGATTTCCGGATTTTCCGGCAGGCCGTGATAGAGATTCGGCTTGTCGGCGTGGTGCAGCACGTACA
The DNA here is from genome assembly GCF_040065315.1 of Klebsiella sp. CN_Kp100. Lineage (NCBI taxonomy): Bacteria > Pseudomonadati > Pseudomonadota > Gammaproteobacteria > Enterobacterales > Enterobacteriaceae > Klebsiella > Klebsiella sp. CN_Kp100. Next base: position 85,885 of record NZ_JBEAIJ010000028.1, on the reverse strand, counting down.
TCACGTGCGTGCCGCCAACGCCTGCCGGATCGTACAGACCTGCGTTGTCATAACCGCGGGTTTTCAGCTCGGCGACGCGCTCGCCTGCCAGCGTTTTCATATCCTCTTTGGAGCCAAAGTGGATAGCACCGGTCGGGCAGGTTTTCACGCAGGCCGGTTCCTGGCCAACGTTAACGCGGTCCACGCACAGCGTACATTTATAGACGCGGTTGTCTTCCGGATTCAGACGCGGCACGTTGAACGGGCAGCCAGCAATGCAGTAGCCGCAGCCGATGCACTGCTCAGACTGGAAGTCGACGATGCCGTTGGCATACTGAATGATTGCCCCTTCCGCCGGGCAGGCCTTCAGGCAGCCCGGATCGGCGCAGTGCATACAGCCATCCTTACGGATGAGCCACTCCAGTTTGTCGTTCTGCTCCACTTCCGAGAAGCGCATCACGGTCCAGGATTTGGCGGTCAGATCGGCGGGGTTATCGTACACCCCGACGTTATGACCCACTTCATCACGAATGTCGTTCCACTCGGAGCAGGCCACCTGACAGGCTTTACAGCCGATACAGGTCGTGACGTCGATAAGCTTCGCCACCTCTTCCTGATGGTCCCGCGCGTGCGGCGCGGGGGTGAAGCCGTTAGTCGCGGAACGACGGATAATGTCTTGCGATTGATAAGCCATAATTCGTCTCCGTTACGCCTTTTCCACGTTCACAAGGAAAGCCTTGAACTCCGGCGTCTGCGTGTTCGCATCCCCGACAAACGGCGTCAGGGTATTGGCGATAAACCCTTTCTTCGCCACGCCTTCGTAGCCCCAGTGAATCGGAATACCGATAGTATCGATATCCTTGCCGTCCGCTTTCAGCGTGCGAATACGCTTGGTCACCACCGCCTTGGCTTTAATATAGCCGCGGTTAGAGGAGACCTTCACGGTATCGCCATGGGCGATGCCGAGCTTGTTCGCCAGCTTCTCGCCGATCTCCACAAACTGCTCCGGCTGCGCGATGGCGTTGAGAAGCGCGTGCTTGGTCCAGTAGTGGAAGTGCTCGGTCAGACGGTAAGTGGTACCGACGTAAGGGAATTTTTCCGCTTTGCCCATCTGCTCAAGGTCGCCTTTAAAGACGCGAGCGGCCGGGTTAGAGACGACATTCGGGTGCAGCGGGTTAGTGCCCAGCGGCGTTTCAAACGGCTCGTAGTGTTCCGGGAACGGCCCCTCCGCCATCTTATCGATAGCGAACAGACGTCCCATCCCTTCCGGCTGCATGATAAACGGCCCGACATCGCTGTCCGGCGCCGCGGCGCTGTAGTCTGGAATATCCACGCCGCCCCACTTCGCGCCGTCCCATTTCAGGAGCTGACGCTTCGGATCCCACGGTTTACCCTGCGGGTCAGCGGAGGCGCGGTTATACAGGATACGGCGATTAAGCGGCCACGCCCATGCCCAGCCGAGGGTATTGCCAAGGCCTGATGGATCGGCGTTATCGCGACGGGCCATCTGGTTGCCGTCAGGCGTCCAGCTGCCGGCGAAGATCCAGCAGCCGCTGGAGGTCGTGCCGTCGTCACGCAGCTGCGCAAACGAACTGAGCTGCTGGCCTTTCTTGACGATCACAGCACCGGTTGCCGGGTCGGTGATGTCAGCCAGTGCCTTGCCGTTGCTCTCCATCGCCACTTCTTCCGATGCCGGTTCATGCGGCGTGGCGTAGTTCCACGTCATGTTCAGCACCGGTTCCGGCGCCGGTCCGCCCTGTTCGGCGTACATCTTGCGCAGGCGTAAGAAGATACCGGCGAGGATTTCACCGTCGGTGGCCGCAATCCCCGGGGCGTCAGCGCCTTTCCAGTGCCACTGCAGCCAGCGGCCGGAGTTAACGATGGAACCGTTCTCTTCGGCGAAGCAGGTGGACGGCAGGCGGAACACTTCGGTCTGGATTTTCGCCGGATCGACGTCGTTCGACTCTCCGTGGTTTTGCCAGAAAGTGGAGGTTTCGGTGTTGAGCGGATCGATGGTCACCAGGAACTTCAGTTTCGACAGCGACGCAACAACCTTGTTTTTGTTCGGGAACGAGGCTACCGGGTTAAAGCCCTGGCAGATATAGCCATTCACTTTACCCTGATTCATCATCTCGAAGTATTGCAGGACGTCGTAGCCCTTGTCCCACTTCGGCAGCCAGTCAAAGCCCCAGCTGTTTTCCGCCGTTGCTTTATCGCCAAAGAAGGCCTTCATCATCGAGACGAAGAATTTCGGGTAGTTACCCCAGTAGTTCACCTGATCCTTCAACAGCGGTTTCGGTGTATTGGCGGCGAGGTAGGTTTGCAGGTCAGTCTGTTTCTCGCTCGGCAGCGTCATATAGCCAGGCAGGCTCTGCGACAGCAATCCTAAGTCGGTGAGACCCTGAATGTTGGAGTGGCCGCGCAGGGCGTTTACGCCGCCGCCCGCCATGCCCATATTACCGAGCAGCAGCTGGATCATCGCCATGGTGCGAATGTTCTGCGCGCCGATGGAGTGCTGCGTCCAACCCAGTGCGTACAGGAAAGACGCGGTTTTATCCGGAGCGCTGGTTTCCGCAATGTACTCGCAGACTTTCAGGAAGTCCGCTTTTGGCGTTCCGCAGATATTTTCAACAACTTCTGGCGTATAGCGGGAAACGTGCTGCTTCAGCAAATTCCAGACGCAGCGCGGATGCTGCAGCGTGGTATCGCGTTTAGCAAAGCCGTTTTCATCCAGCTCATAGTTCCAGGAGGTTTTGTCGTACTTGCGGGCTTCGGCGTCATAGCCGCTGAATAAACCGTCTTCAAAGCTGTAATCTTCACGCACGATCAGGCTGGCGTTGGTATAGGCTTCGGTATATTCACGGTTAATCTTTTCATTGTTCAACAGGTACAGGATGACGCCTGACAGGAAGGTAATGTCAGTACCGGAACGAATTGGGGTATAGAAATCAGCCACCGACGCGGTACGCGTAAAGCGCGGATCGATCACAATCAGCTTCGCGCCATTGTGGATCTTGGCTTCCATCGCCCAGCGGAACCCAACCGGGTGAGCTTCAGCGGCGTTGCCGCCCATCACCACGATAAGATTGGCGTTCTTAATGTCGACCCAGTGGTTGGTCATCGCACCGCGACCAAATGTTGGAGCAAGACTTGCTACCGTTGGTCCGTGTCAGACGCGCGCCTGGTTGTCGACCGCGAGCATACCGAGCGCGCGGGTAAATTTCTGGGTTAAATAACCGGTTTCGTTACTGGAGGCGGAGGCGCACAGCATACCGGTGGTCAGCCAGCGGTTGACGGTGGTGCCTTCGCTATTCTGCGCGACAAAGTTGGCGTCGCGGTCTTCTTTCATCAGCTTAGCGATACGGTCGAATGCTTCATCCCAGCTGATTTGCTGCCATTTATCAGAGCCTGGCGCGCGATATTCTGGAAATTTCAGGCGACTTTCGGAGTGGATAAAGTCTACCAGACCGGCCCCTTTAGGGCAGAGCGCACCACGGTTGACCGGATGGTCCGGATCACCTTCGATATGGAAGATAGACGCTTTGGCATTTTTTGCGCCGTCGCCGAGGCTGTACATTAACAGCCCACAGCCAACGGAACAGTAAGTGCAGGTGTTACGGGTTTCGCGGGTGCGCAGCAGCTTGTACTGCCGTGTTTCCGCTAGCGCTAAACCGGGCGCAAAGCCCAGCGCCGCTGCCGTGGTTCCTGCCATACCGCCAGCGCAGATCTTAAAGAACTGCCTTCTGCTGACCTGCATGGTTCGCTCCTTGTTTCGACATTGTCACGTATAGTTATTTGCTTTGCGGTAAGGGCCGCAAAGGTTCAGAATTGGGGGTAATTTCCCTCGTTCCCGGAGGGATATAAACAGAATACCACATTGTGTGTATGCCTGTTCCAATACGGTTAAGACAAAGTGAACAAGAAGCCTCTTGAACAAATCGAAAATGTGACCGATATCACAGGTTATCGCCAGGTATCGCTCTGGAAGCGCCCAAATTTGCAACATCCTCAGCCAGACGAGTTAGCTGAAGAGGTACCCGTTGCGCTGGTTTATAACGGCATCTCGCACGTGGTGATGATGGCGACGCCGAAAGACCTGGCGCAGTTCGCCGTCGGCTTTTCCTTATCCGAAGGGATTATAGAGAACCGGCGCGAGATTTATGGCATCGATGTCGTTCAGGCCTGTAACGGCCTGGAAGTGCAAATTGAGCTCTCCAGCCGCCGCTTTATGGGATTGAAAGAGCGCCGTCGCGCGCTAGCCGGCCGCACCGGCTGTGGCGTATGCGGCGTGGAACAGCTCAACGATATCGGTAAGCCCGTGCAGCCTCTGCCTTTTACCCAGACGTTCGATCTGGCGAACCTCGATCGCGCGTTGGCGCATCTGCGGGATTTTCAGCCGATAGGCTGCCTTACCGGCTGCACGCACGCGGCGGCTTGGGTAACGCTTTCCGGCGAGCTCGCGGGCGGCCACGAAGACGTTGGCCGCCACGTGGCGCTGGACAAACTCCTCGGACACCGCGCGGAAGATGATGGCGCCTGGCAAAACGGTGCGGCGCTCGTCTCCAGCCGCGCCAGCTATGAAATGGTGCAGAAGGCGGCGATGTGCGGGGTGGAAATTCTTTTTGCGGTCTCTGCCGCGACCACGCTGGCGGTTGAAGTTGCTGAGCGCTGTAACCTGACGCTGGTGGGCTTCTGCAAGCCGGGTAGGGCAACCGTGTACACGCATCCGCAGCGGTTAATTGCAGGTTAAAATTAAGTCAGTTTTTTTGAATGATAACAGCAAATCCTTCCACTTTTTGTTTGGCGATGTGAGGGCTACTATTTATCACATCAAGGCACGGCGCCTTATCAAAACAACTAACGTAAAGGGTTTATCTCATGAAAAGCATCAAAACTTTTGTCGCTGTTATCGCACTGTCCGCTTCTTTTGGTTCCTTTGCTGCGGAAACCGTCACCGCTACCGCAGCAACGATGGACGGTGCGGAAGCGAAGATCGCCGCTCAGGCCCAGGCCGCAGGCGCGTCGTCTTACAAAATTACCGAAGCGTTTACCGGTAACCGCGTGCACATGACCGCTGAACTGAATAAATAAGCTTAAAGCTACTGTCGAAAGAGCGCCCAAGGGGCGCTTTTTTTTTGTCTGAAATTTATTCCCTGGGGTGCTTTACGTAGGCGCCTTTGCCGTGAGGAGCGACGATATCAGCACCAAACAGGTGGAATGCAGCTTTGCGCGTAGGGCCCTACAACAATGGACAGGCAGCAGATGAGAAAGTCGTGAACCCTCCCGACGCAAAAAAATGCGCTATTTATCACATTTCCGCCTTTTCATTACCGCCGGGTTTATTGGTCGAAACCGTCAAGCTGGCCGCAGAACGGCTCATTCAGGCAACTTAATGATCTTAAAGAAAATAAAAAAATAATTGTTAAGGCGATCGCCTTTTATAAAGGAGAGATTGATCACAAAAAACGTGATGATAAACCCGGTGTCAATATTAGGTGTGTCTAAATTTATCGACATATTGTGATCTCTATTGCAAATAACAGCCTTGAAGTCGGGGAAAAATGTTGGCAGGAAAAACGGCGGGGGCAGACAATGAAAATTGGCATTGTTATTAGCGGTGGCGATGTTTCTGGAATTAATAACTTTATATTTCAGATTGCCAGACTGGCGAGCGCCGATATCACCGTTTTTAACGGGGGCATACCCGGGTTATTGGATAAAAATCATCACGAAGTTGCGTGGCGCGATCTGGTTGATTTCTCCATAACGTCTATTCCGATCATCACATCCGGTCGGACCAGCCGCAAGCTGTTGCGCAGTGAATATGAAACCATAGCTAAAAAAATTAAATCATTGCGTATCGATGTGCTGATTATGGCCGGCGGCGACGGCAGCCTGCAGTTTCTCAATACGCTGAGTGAATTTGATATTAACTGCTTTGGCGTCGGGATGACTATCGATAATGATGTATACGGCAGCGATTATACGATTGGTTTTTCTACGGCCTGCGAGCAGATTCTTAAAGAAGTTTCCCGCTTAAGAAATACCGGAAGAGCATTACCGGGTCGGGTATTTATGGTTGAAATATTAGGAGGCTATTGTGGAGAGTTAACGTTGCAATCCGCTATTAAATCTAATGCTGATATTGCCCTGATTCCGGAATCACAGATGCCGTTAGAAGCGCTGGCCGAGCGGGTGAAGCACAAGCTAAAACAGCAAAATAGCGTGGTGATCCTCTGCTCTGAAGGCTACACCAGAGAGTATTCTCCCGGTTTTCAGGGGGCCATTGATACCATGATTAAGCAGCTTGAACCGCAAATTGGCGTACGCATCCGCAAAACCATCGTGGGCTACGGTTTACGCAGCGGCGACCCGACCTGCGAAGAAATCTATCAGGGGACGATTATGGCCTGCGAAGTGGTTCGCTGCATTCAGTCCGGCATGAAAAATAAAGCCATTATAATTAATTCCAGTAACAAACCTATTCCGATTGATTTAGTCAGTATGAAAAAACGTCTGGTCGATACCGAAGGACACCATTATAAACTTGCCAAACAACTCAATATTATTTGAGGAGACCCTACATGCTGAAAATTCTTTGCGTATGTGGCTGCGGCCTCGGTTCTAGCTTTGCCATCGAAATGACGGCGAAGGCGGTTTTAAAGAAACTGGAAATTCCGGCGCAAATTGAACATACCACAATTTCCGAAGCCGGGGCGTTTAAATCAGACATGATTCTGACGCAAAAAACCTTTGCCGATATATTAACCGCAGATGCCAGTGAGGAGGAAATTAAACGTGTGGTGGTACTGCATAAACTGACGGACAAAGATGAGGTTGAAGCCAAAATCGTCGCATTCTTAAAAGAGCGTAACCTGAAGGTGGCAGATTATGAATAGCTTTGTAGAGTTTATCGTCAAAGATTTGCTCGGCCAGGCTTCGATATTAATTGCATTTATTGCGATGCTGGGCCTGATTTTACAAAAAAAATCAGCGGGCAAAACGGCGGAGGGAACCTTTAAAACGCTGCTCGGTTTCTTAATAATGATGGCCGGAATCAACATTATTGTCGCCACGCTTACGTTCCTTAACGATATCTTCACCCAGGGATTCGGCATGAAAGGCTACATTACTGATGTTGCCGCCATCGCCGGGTTAGCCAATCGTGAATTAGGTTCCGAAGTGGCGCTGACCCTGATGGTCATTTTTGCCGTTAACATTATTATCGCCCGCCTGACGCCGCTCAAATATATCTTCCTGACCGGCCAGGCTTTGCTGTGGATGGCGACCATCGGCGCGGTAATAGGCTATAAAGCCGGGCTGACCGGACTGTCGCTGATTTTAACCGGCGGTATTTTCGGCGGCGTAATGGCGGTATTGATGCCCGCTCTTGCGCAGCCGGTGGTCAGACGTGTTACCGGTTCCGATGATGTGGCGCTGGGGCACTTCTGCACCATCGGCTATCTGGTGCAGGCGGCGGTGGCTAAAGTGGTCGGGAAAGGTTCCCGCTCAACCGAAGATCTTGAGCTACCTGATAACTTTAAGTTCCTCCAGGATACCTACCTTGCGATGGCGGTGGTAATGGTGCCGATGTACCTCATTCCCGCGCTTGCCGCAGGCCCGGAATATATCGCTCAGTTCTCCGGTGGTATTAACTACCTGATGTACGCCTTTATGCAGTCTATTCAGTTTGTGGCGGGGGTATTCGTTCTCTATAGCGGCGTGCGCTTATTGCTTAACGAGCTGGTGCCGGCATTCCGCGGCATCGCCATGCGCATTGTCCCGGACGCAAAACCCGCGCTGGATTGCCCGGTACTGTTCCCCTATGCGCCCAATGCGGTGATTGTCGGCTTCCTGGCAACGACCGTCGGTTCCATTATCGGCATGCTGGTATTCCCGATGTTTGGTCTGGCGATGATCCTGCCTGGCCTGTTAACCAACTTCTTTGCCGGCGGTACGGCAGGCGTGTTTGGCAACGCGCTGGGCGGCCGGCGCGGAGCGATGATTGGCGGCGTCATTCACGGCCTGTTTATTACCTTTCTGCCCGCCATTTTAGTGCCGATGCTGGAAAGCTACGGCTTTACCGGCGTCACTTTCAGCGATTCTGACGTCATTAGTTCCGGTCTGGTATTGGGCCACGCCTTCCAGAATAACTGGCTATTTGTTGCTCTGTTCATTGTTTTTGTTGCCGCACTGGCATGGTTCGTAAACGGTAAATCAGCTAAGCCAAAAGGGGAAAATATTCATGAGTCTGTATAACTTCAACGCGATTCTGCGCATTGCCCGGGAAAGGAATTTTAAAGCCATTGGCTCGTTTAATTTGCACTGTATTGAAATGCTGCCGGCGTTTTTTAAAGCGGCGCAAAAAAGCGATAGCCCATTAATGATTCAAATCTCTACCGGGACGGCGGAATATCTCGGCTATCGTTTACTGGTGGATGCCGTGCGCTCGCTCGCGGAAAGTGAAAACGTGCCGACCTGTCTGCATCTGGATCACTGCTCTGATATCAGCGCCATTGAAACGGCAATGGATGCCGGATTTTCATCAGTGATGTATGACGGCTCCCATCTGGGGCTGGAGGAGAATATCGGCAATACGCGTATCGTGGTGGAGATGGCGCGCCCGCGGAATATCACGGTAGAAGGCGAGCTGGGGGCAATAGGCGGCTCGGAAGATGGCAAAGCCGTTGCCGCAGAAGATATTTGTTTCACCACGGTGGAAGACGCCAAACGCTTTGTGAAGGAGACGCAGGTGGATATGCTGGCGGTCTCCGTAGGCACGGTACATGGCCTCTATACCGGCAAAGCGCAGATCCAGCATCAGCGGCTGAAAGAGATTAGCACCGCCACAGGCGTACCGTTAGTGCTCCACGGCGGTACCGGCGTCAGCGATGATGATATGCGCCTGGCCGTAACGGAAGGCATCAACAAAGTGAACGTCGGTACTGAAATGAACGTTCAGTGGGTCGATCAATGTAAAACCACTTTTGAAAAAGGCAAAGTTAACGACAGCGTGCGCAAATTCTTAATTCCGGCGAATAATGCGGTCACCCAGGTATTAATGGAAAAAATCGCGCTATTTAAATAATACTTTATTTTTAATCGTATTCCGTTGCCCTGCTGTCCGTCAGGGAGGAGCTCGCTATGTTTGAATCTTTGAAAACGCTGTGGAAAAAAGAGAGTAGCCCGCCGCAGGATTATGACGCACAGTCCCGCCAGCTGGCGGGGGAAATCGCCAGGCTGGAAGGCGAATTACGGGGCGACCCGGGAAATGGCGAAGTACAGAAAGCATTAATGCTGGTTTATAACCGGGCGCTGTCGGTATATGCCAAAAGCCATACGCATCGCCAGGAAATAGATGCGCTTTTTGTGCGCATTGATGAGTTACGTAATGTTATTCGCCGTAATATATAGGAAGTGATAATGACGATAAAAGAACTGCTTATTGAGGCCGATGCGATTCAGGTCGGCGTCACGGAGTCCGACTGGCAGAAGGTGATCCAACTGGCGGCCAGCCCGCTGGTGGCAAAGGGATATATCTCGGCAGATTACGGTCAGGCGGTGATCGATAATACCCTGCATCATGGCGCCTATTACGTTTTTGATGAGGGCATCGCCATCCCGCATGCCAGACCGGAGTGCGGCGTAAAGCGCAACTGCTTTAGCCTTGTTGTGCTGGATAAGCCAATTCAGTTTGCTGATAGCGAGAAGGCGGATATCGTCATTATGTTCGGCGCGCAGGACAGCAATGCCCATATAGAAGAGGGGATTCGTGCGATTGTCGCTCTGCTCGATAATAACGAGACCATGGAGAAGCTGCGGGCCGCCAGCAGCAAGGAGGAGGTCGTTGCGTTGCTATGAACAGATATCTCACACCCGGCTGCAAAACGGTAATTTTAATTAACGGCATTCCCGCCTCGGGTAAAAGCACCGTCACCCGGCAGCTATCGGCAGCGTTTAATCTGCCGCAGCTGGCCATCGACGGTATTAAAGAGCCGTTTATGGCGTGCTTTACCGGGATCGATCGGTCCTTCAACCGGCAGCTGGGCTGCGCCGCGTATGAAGTGATATGGTCGATTGTCGGTCAGTCACCGGCAGGCTGCATCTGGCTCATTGACGCCTGGTTTGGCTTTCAACCGCGCGACACGCTGCTGCAGCTGCTACAACAAGCGGGCGTTGAAAAGGTTCTGGAGGTCTGGAATCACATCCCGCCTGAGCTTGCGGTGGCGCGCTATGCCAGCCGGTTACACGATCGTAAGCCGGGGCATCCGGGCGAAGAGTATCTGCCGGAACTGGCTCGGCTGGCGCAGCAGGCGGAACCAATGCGGCTGGGGCCGGTATTGACCGTGGATCAGCAAAAACCGCTGGATATCGAGCGCGTTATTCTTTGGATTGCAGCACAGATTTAGTCAGGCTAAATAACATCATTAGTTTAAAAGCGCCTGCGGGCGCTTTTTTTGTATCGGCATAAAACGATTATGCGATATGATTTATCCTCCTGTCTTTAGATTGGTTTAATTGTTTTTAATAAAGGATAGTTATGAAAAGGAATTTATTGGCGGCAGCAATAAGCTGCGTCTTATTAATGGGGCTTGTTGGATGCGACGATAATAAATTACCCGAAAGCGCTCCTGCTCCTGCAGCAGCTCCGGCTAGTCCATCCGCATCTTCAGGTGCAGATAACAAGGAAGTTAAAAACGCCAGCCCAGACCGCATTATTAGCGAAAAGATGAGCGTATATATTGAGTGTTATAATGATATCGATGAAGATATTTATCGTAGCATTAAATACTATGCTCGCTGGTTAGACGATCTGAAGGTCGGTCCCACCGGAAAAGAAAAGAGTGTTGGTGGTATCACGGATGTTTCCGCAGAGTTTGATCAGTGCCTGGCCAATATGACGCACGTTTCGAGTTTAAAGCCGTCGCTGGATCCTATCGATAATCTCGCTTTACCTTATATTAATTCATCCATTAAGCTGGCAGAAGTCATCAATAAGATGAATAAATATTACGAACAGCAAGATTATAAAGATGATGCTTTCGCTAAAGGCAAAGCGCTGCATACTCAGTTTATTCAGGCATTAGCCGCGTTCAAACCCGCATCAGATGCTTACTCAGAAGCGATTCATGAAATTAATAACCGCCGTCAGGAACAGCAGTTGAAAAAGATTGAGGCCAAAGAAGGCAAGTCTTTTGATTACTATTCGCTATCCATTATGTTGACCAGCAAAAAGGTTAACCAGGCGCTTGAGGCGGATAAATTTGATACCGATGCTGCGATGAAACTCGTCCAGGATCTGGGTGAACAAATTGAGCAATTGAAATCAAAACAGGGCGAAACCAAAAAAGGTCCCCGGATGCGTGAGATCAGAGCCCCGACGTTTATCGAAGCGGCGGAAAAGTACCTTCTGGATGCCAAAACGCGCGTCCGCCGCGTTCGCGATAACACGCCGCTGACGTCTGGGGAAGCCATGTTGATGGATGGCGCCCCGCAAATGGTGGATGGCTCTTTTGAACATCTCATGGCGAGCTATAACCAGCTCGTAAGATGGTTTAATACATTGAGTGATTAACCTGGCTGAAGAATGATAAAAGCGCCTGTGGGCGCTTTTATCGTAAACCCGCCATCCGCAGCAGCGCCGTCACCACGGCAGCGGCGATAATCACCACGATCAGCGGCATCTTACGCCAGGCAAGAAATACCGCAAAGCCCACGCCCAGCACCCGCGCCATCCCGGCAAAATGTTCACCTTCGTAGAAGGTGGTTGCCAGCGCGACGGAAAAGAGCAGCACCGTTGCCGCATCGGAGAGTAGCGCCTGTGAGCGCTCAGAAAAGGCCAGCCGACTGCCGAGCTTCGCTCCGCCTAAGCGCATTAAGTAAGTGCCCAGCGACAGAATCGCGATACCGGCGATAAATAGCGTCATATTGCCCATTATTTTCTCCTCGTCAGCAGGCCAAACAGCGACAGTAAAACCGGCAGACCAACCGGCGCAAAAGGTACGGCGGCCAGCGACAGAGCTGCTCCGCTGCAGGCGCGGATCAGGGTGGTGCGATTTTTAAATGCCGGAACCACCAGCGCCAGCAGAATGGCCGGAAAGACCGCATCGAGGCCAATGGTTTCCGGAGCCGGGAGCAGTTTGCCGACCCCCGCGCCCAATAGCGCGCCCAATGGCCAGATCAGCGCCACGCCCAGACCGCACAGCCAGTAGGCCGCCCGCCGCTGCTCGGGGGTTTTCTGCGACAGACCAAACACCACGCTTTCATCGTTCATAATATGGCAGCCGAGGAAGCTGGCGGCGCGCTGGCCGACCAGGTCGCGAACCGTCACGCCGAAGGGAATATGACGAGCGTTGACCAGTAAACCGGCCGCCGCCGCCGCCAGGGGATTTCCGCCGCTGGCGACAATGCCGATAAACATAAACTCCGAGGCGCCCGCCAGGACGCTGACCGAAAGCACAAAGGGCACCCAAATCGGGAAACCGTAGGCAATGGCCAGCGAGCCATAGGACATACCAACGATGCCCACTGCAAGGCAGACTAAAACAATTGCTCTGAGGGTGTCGCCTTTAAGACTGGCGAAGTGATGTTTCATACTCTTTAGCCATATCGAACGAATTTCCATTATAATGAACGCAACAGAATCGTATTTCAAGACGAACGAAACGTTCGTTATAAAAAACACGGAGGGCTGGATGACTCAGCCAATTAGCCTGATTGCCAAAAGCCTGGTTCGTGAACGCGCGCGCACCGGTCTTTCCCTTGCTGAAGTTGCGCGACGGGCGGGAATTGCCAAATCAACGTTATCGCAGCTGGAGTCCGGTAACGGTAACCCGAGTCTGGAAACGCTGTGGGCGCTGTGCGTGGCCCTCGATATTCCTTTTGCCCGGCTGCTGGAGCCGCAGGTCAACACCACCCAGGTGATCCGCCGCGGCGAGGGGACGAAAGTGATTGCCGAGCAGGCAAACTATCAGGCAATTTTACTCGCCGCCTGCCCGCCGGGCGCGCGGCGCGATATCTATCTCCTGCTAACCCAGCCGGGGGCTGACCGTATCTCTCACCCTCATCCACCGGGTTCCGTGGAACATATTATTATCACCCAGGGGCGGGCGCGGGTCGGCCTCACGGAGGCGCCGGAAGAGTTGGGAGAGGGGGATTACATCTGCTATCCCGCCGATCGGGAGCACGTTTTCCAGGCGCTGGAACCGGATACCCAGGCGCTATTGGTCGCCGAGCAGAACTAGTCACGGCGGCAGGGTGGACGCCATGCCCGTATTGCGGGACACTAGCCGCATTCTCCCGCGAAGACAGGGAAACTTATGTCGCTGAAAGCCATTGCTAAAGAACTTGGGATCTCGGTTACAACCGTCAGCCGCGCGTTGAACGGCTATGACGACGTGTCGCAGGAGACGCGCGCCCGCGTCGAGGCCGAAGCGCAGCGTCGCGGCTATCGGCCAAACACCTTTGCGCGCCGCCTGAAAATGGGCAAAATCGACGCCGTCGGCCTGGTGTTCCCCGTGCGTCCCGCGCCGTTGAATAACAACGTCTTTCTCGAAATGGTAGGCGAAATCAGCCACGAGCTGGCGCGCTATGAGATCGATTTACTGCTGATAGCCGATGACGAACAGGCCGATAAACACGGTTATATGCGTATGGTGCAGAGTCGTCGTGTTGATGCGCTGATTGTTGCCCATACCCTGGACGATGATCCGCGCCTGATTCAGCTGCTCTCTTCCGGCTTTCCTTTTCTCGCCCTGGGGCGCAGCCGTCTGCCACAGCCCTATGCCTGGTTTGATTTCGATAACCAGGCGGGAACGTACCGCGCAACCCGCCATCTGATTAGCCAGGGGCACCAGCGTATAGCGCTGCTGAGCGAAAATAACAATCAGGCGTTTATTACGCAGCGCCGCAATGGTTACCTGCAAGCTCTGCGCGAAGCGGGGCTGGCTGAAACCTGGCTGCGCAGCGTGTCGCCCACCCGCCGCGGAGGGTTTCAGGCGACGATGGAGCTGCTGCGTCTGCCCGAACCGCCTACGGCGATAGTCACCGATTGCAACACCCACGGCGACGGCGCGGCGATGGCACTTGCTCAGCTCGGGCGTCTTACCGGCTCCGATCGCGTCTCACTGGTGGTTTATGATGGCTTGCCGCAGGACAGCATCATCGAAACTCCGGTGGGCGCGGTGATCCAGTCCACCCGGCAGGGCGTGGGCCGCCAGATAGCCAGCATGGTTCGCCGCTTAATCGCCGGCGACGATCTCGCCTCTCTCCAGGTGCTCTGGCAGCCTGAATTTATCCCCGGCGAAACTGCCTGATTCCCCTCCCGTCAGATTAATTTCCTGAACTCGATCACGGATCCGAAACGTTTTGGTTGGCGTCCGAAACGTTTCGGATCAACAGTAAGCTATTCCTTGTTGTGGAGAAGTCTGATGTCTGATTCGATTTTACGCCTGCAAAGCGCAGCGGTTGATGTGGTGATCAAAACCCGCCCGTTCGCCGAAATTATCTACTGGGGGCCGCATTTAAGCCATTTTTCGCCGCAGGATGCCCTGAGCATTGCCCGCCCGGTGGCCAATGGTCGTCTTGATGTGGATTCACCGGTGACCTTAATGGCTGAGCTGGGTCACGGCCTGTTCGGCGCGCCGGGCATCGAAGGCCACCGTCATGGGCTGGACGCTTCGCCGATGTTCACCACGACCGAGGTGGCGCAGGATGGGCAGAATTTAACCATCATCAGTGAAGATGCTCAGGCAGGCCTGCGGTTATGCAGTGAAATTCAGCTTGATAACAGCGGCGTGCTGAGCGTTCGCCATGGCTTGACCAACCTGCGTCCGCAGCCGTGGCAGGTAGATCGCCTGGCCGTCACGCTACCGGTCGCCGAGCGCGCCCGCGAAGTCATGGCCTTTCATGGCCGCTGGATCCGCGAATTCCAGCCCCATCGTCTGCTCCTTGAACATGACAGCTTCGTGCTGGAAAACCGTCGCGGACGCACTTCCCATGAACATTTTCCGGCGCTGATTACCGGCAGCCAGGCCTTTAGCGAGATGCAGGGGGAAGTATGGGGCGTGCATCTGGGCTGGAGCGGTAACCATCGCCTGCGGGCGGAAGTGAAAACCGATGGCCGTCGCTACCTGCAGGCGGAAGCGCTCTATCTGGCGGGCGAAATGGCGCTGGCGGAGGGGGAAACCCTCTGGACTCCGCACCTCTACGGTAGCTATTCAGCGCAGGGGCTGAACGGCATGAGCCAGCAGTTCCATCGTTATCTGCGCGAACGGATTATTCGCTTTCCGGGTAACAAACCGCGCCCGGTGCATCTCAATACCTGGGAAGGGATCTATTTCGACCACGACCCGCAGTACATCATGCGCATGGCGGATGAGGCGGCGGAACTGGGCGTTGAGCGCTTTATCATTGATGACGGCTGGTTTAAAGGGCGCAACGACGACTGGGCGGCGCTCGGCGACTGGTATCTTGATGAGCAAAAATATCCACACGGTCTGACCCCGGTTATCGACCACGTAAAATCGCTGGGCATGGAGTTCGGCATCTGGGTTGAGCCAGAAATGATTAACCCTGACTCCGATTTATACCGCGCGCATCCTGACTGGGTGCTGGCGCTGCCGGGCTATACGCCGCTTCCCGGGCGCCATCAATTTGTGCTGAATCTGAATATCCCGGAAGCCTTTGATTATCTGCTGGAGCGGATGAGCTGGCTGCTGGGCGAGCACGCGGTGGATTATGTGAAGTGGGATATGAACCGCGAACTGGTACAGCCCGGGCATAACGGTAAAGCTGCCGCCGATGCGCAAACCCGCCAGTTCTATCGCCTGCTCGATACGCTGGTGGCTCGCTTCCCGCATATTGAATTTGAGTCCTGCTCCTCCGGCGGCGGGCGAATCGACTACGAAGTGCTGAAGCGCAGCCATCGCTTCTGGGCTTCAGATAATAACGATGCCCTGGAGCGCAACACTATCCAGCGCGGCATGAGCTACTTCTTCCCGCCGGAAGTCATGGGCGCGCATATCGGCAACCGCCACTGTCACGCCACCTTCCGCCAGCACAGCATTGCGTTTCGCGGCCTGACGGCGCTGTTCGGCCATATGGGGCTTGAGCTGGACCCGGTAAGCGCTGACGAACAAGAGCGTGCCGGCTACCGCAAATACGCGGCGTTGCATAAGCAGTGGCGCGATGTGATTCATCACGGCGTGCAGTGGCGTATCGATATGCCGGACGCCACGACGCTGGCGCACGGCGTGGTAAGCGAAGATCGAAGCCAGGCGATTTTCCTCGTCAGCCAGCTGGCGATGCCGGACTACACCCTGATGGCGCCGCTGCGCGTGCCGGGACTGGAAGCGGGAGCGCGCTACCAGGTCACGCTGCTCGACCATCCGAATATTCAGATTACGGGAGAGGGCGGCCACACCATGCGTAAGCTGCCGGAATGGATGACGACGCCGCAGACCGTAAGCGGCGAGTGGTTGCAACTGGCGGGGCTGGCGCTGCCAATCCTTGACCCGGAAAGCGCCATTTTGATTGGCCTGCAACGCGTGTGATGACGACGGGCCGCGCGGCGGCCCTTTTTGAGGAATACACTATGAACCCGACCGTCTGTACCCATAAAAACAACCCCAATTTCTGGATTTTCGGGCTGTTCTTCTTTCTCTACTTTTTCATTATGGCCACCTGCTTTCCGTTTTTGCCGATCTGGTTATCGGATGTCATCGGCCTGAATAAAACCGAGACCGGGATTGTTTTCTCCAGCCTGTCGCTGTTTGCTATCTGTTTTCAGCCGATACTGGGCGTGATCTCCGATAAGCTGGGGCTGAAAAAGCATCTGATGTGGATTGTCACCGTGCTGCTGGTGCTGATCGCGCCCTTTTTCCTCTACGTTTTTGCGCCGTTGCTGAAAACCAATATCTGGCTCGGCGCGCTGAGCGGCGGAGCCTATATTGGCTTTGTGTTCTCCGCCGGCGCCGGGGCGATGGAGGCCTATATCGAACGCGTGAGCCGCAATAGCGGGTTTGAATACGGCAAGGCGCGGACTTTTGGCTGCCTCGGCTGGGCCCTGTGCGCCACCACGGCGGGGATGCTGTTCAGCGTTAACCCGGAGTGGGTGTTCTGGATGGGCTCCGCCGCCGCGCTGGTACTGGTTGTGCTGGTGGCTATCGCTAAACCGCAGGCCAGTCAGAGCGCACAGGTGATGGATTCTTTAGGGGCTAATCGTCCGGCGGTGGATTTAAAAACTGCCGTGAGCATGTTCCGCCAGCGCAAAATGTGGATGTTTATTCTGTACGTCATCGGCGTCGCCTGCGTTTATGACGTCTTCGATCAGCAGTTTGCCACCTTCTTTAAATCCTTTTTTGCCACCCCTGAATCGGGCACCCGCGCTTTTGGTTTTGCGACCACCGCCGGGGAAATATGCAACGCGATTATTATGTTCAGCTCGCCGTGGATTATTAACCGCATCGGGGCGAAAAATACGTTACTGATTGCCGGAATGGTGATGGCGGCAAGGATGATCGGTTCATCGTTTGCCACGACGGCTGCGGAAGTGGTGGCGCTGAAAATGCTCCACGCGCTGGAAGTGCCGTTCCTGCTGGTGGGGGCCTTTAAATATATCACCGGCGTATTTGACGTCCGCCTGTCGGCGACGATTTATCTGGTTGGCTTCCAGTTTTCCAAACAGGTGGCGGCGATCTTCCTCTCCGCTTTTGCCGGCAACATGTATGACCGCATCGGCTTCCAGGACACCTATATGATCCTCGGCGGAATTGCCCTGGCCGTTACGCTAATATCCGGCTTTACCTTATCGGGTAAGGCAAAGCCGGAAAAGATTAGCGATAGCGCTATGACGGTTTAGCCAACGGAGCAATTATTCACCGTGACAGGAGCGGTTTGTATGATGGATATGAAAGAAAGAATGAACAGCGGCGAGCTCTATATTGATTCAGGATATGGCTTACCGCAGCAGCGGTTGATGGGGAAGGCGCGAGCCTATGAGTACAACCACTCCCATCCGTTTAACCAGGAATTAAGAAACGACATTATTCAGCGGATGTTTGCCCGCGTGGGTAAAGAATGCTGGATAGAACCACCGATTAATTTTGCCTACGGAACTCACATCTCCATTGGCGATAATTTTTACGCTAACTTTAATCTGACGCTGGTTGATGATGCTGAGATCACCATTGGTAATAACGTGATGTTTGCGCCAAATGTGACGATTTCAACCGCCGGCCACCCGATCCATCCGGATCTGCGCCACACCCAGCAGCAGTTCTCTTTGCCGGTGGTTATTGAAGACGGCGTCTGGCTGGGCACCGGGGTGATTATCAATCCTGGCGTCACTATCGGAAAAAACTCGGTCATTGGCGCCGGGAGCGTGGTGAACCGTTCCATACCGGCAAATGTTGTCGCCGCAGGCGTCCCTTGTCGGGTATTAAGAGACATTACCGATGAGGATAAAAATAAATATCAGCTGTTCGTAGGCTGAAATTCAATAATAAAACAGAAAATCTTCCTGATATAAAAAATAAAAATATATACGGGTGAGTTTATAACTCACCTGGCCCTCTTTTACCTCCGGAAAATAAAAATGAATAAAACAGCATTATCGATAGCCATAGGTTTGTCTTTGATAACCGGTTCAGCGGTAGCGAAAAATAATCATCTGACGCTGGAACAAAGGATGGAGCTGCTTGAAGCGCGGCTTGCCGCCGCTGAAAGCCGGGCGGCGGTGGCCGAAGGCCAGGTGCGGGATTTACAGGCGAAGCAGAATTCCGCTATACAGGCGGCGCAAACCAGCGTAGCGGTTAAAAGCATGGCCCCTACCGCTGAGAGTAAAAAAAATATTTCAGTTCCTGAGCTGAAATTATCCGGCTATGGCGATCTGAAAATCTACGGCGATGTCGAATTCAATATGGATGCGGAAAGCAAACATGGCTTGCTGGCCATGACCAATGCCGACGTTGGCAGCGATACAACCTATGATAAGTGGGATTTAAACGGCCGCATTCTGCTCGGTTTTGACGGTATCCGTAAAATGGAAAACGACTATTTTGCCGGGTTCTCTATCCAGCCGCTAGCGGACATGACCGGTTCGATGAACCTTGATGATGCGGTTTTCTTCTTTGGTCAGGAGAACGACTGGAAGGTGAAAGTGGGGCGTTTTGAGGCGTACGATATGTTCCCGCTAAATCAGGATACCTTCGTTGAGCACTCAGGAAATACCGCTAACGACCTGTACAGTGACGGACATGGCTATATCTATATGATGAAAGAGGGACGCGGTCGTTCTGACGCAGGCGGTAACTTCTTGCTGAGTAAACAGTTAGATAACTGGTATTTTGAGCTTAATACACTGTTGGAAGACGGTACTTCGTTGTATAACGACGGCGGTTATCACGGTCGCGACATGGAGCAGAAAAAGAACGTGGCGTACCTGCGTCCGGTGGTGTCCTGGGCAAAGGATGAATTTTCCGTTGCGGCGGCCGTGGAAGCGAACGTGGTACAGAATGCCTACGGCTATAAAGATACGCAGGGTCACTTCGTCGATCAGTCTGACCGCACCGGCTATGGCCTGACCATGACCTGGAACGGCCTGAAGAGCGACCCGGCGGATGGTGTGGTAGTAAACCTGAATACCGCTTATATGGATGCCAATAACGAGAAGGATTTCACCTCCGGGGTGAACGCGCTATGGCGGCGCTTTGAGCTGGGATATATCTACGCGCATAATAAAATCAGCGATTATGCCGGCGTGATTTGCGAGAACGACTGCTGGATTAAGGACCAGGGCACTTACAATATTCATACTTTGCACGCCTCGTATCAAATTCCGAACGTCATGAACATGCAGAACTTTAATATTTATCTCGGCGCTTATTACTCCTTTCTCGACAGCGACGACAAGCTGAGTCAGGGGGATGATGACGATCGCTACGGCGCGCGGGTGCGCTTTAAGTATTTCTTCTGATAATTATCGTTATAGCCAGAGTACATTCTATTAAATTGCACATTACTTTAACGAACGGTAGCCGCTATATATAATTAAGCCAGCACTTCTCATGCCTCATCCTGAGTGAAGATGTCATCTGACACTCTGTCGTTTACTCGGCAAAAAGGATGAGGTGCCTTCATGCGTTCAATACCTTTCAGCTAAATCCCACACGACCACCAGCAATATTTTTTTGACATAATATATTATTCTTTTACGCTGATTTATGCTTTTGTATAGTCCGGTCTTTAAGCTATGTAAGGAATAATAAAATTGCGAAGGCTAAACGTCATTCCATGTAACGCGACAACATGTGAACTGGCTTACATTTTCGATTTAGCTCACAATTTATAGTGAGCTCCAGAAGTCAGAAGGCGTATTCAATTACCATGGCATCGATTAAAGACGTAGCAAAAAGAGCTGGGGTCTCGACGGCAACCGTATCACGAGTCCTGAATAATCATCCCAGCGTGGTCGCGGAAACGCGTAAGGCGGTGCGGGAGGCGATGGATTATCTTTGCTATGTTCCCAGCAAAAGTTCGTTTCAGCTTAGCGGTAAATGTTCCGGACTGATTGGTGTGGTTGTGCCTAATCTGGTCAATCCTCACTTCTGTGAACTGTTGGCGACAGTGGAAGAAGAGGCCCGGTACATCGGTAAATCGGTGATCGTCAAAACGCACCAGAATCAACCGCAACAAGATAAGCATATTATTCATACCCTGGTGGGGATGGGCATTGACAGTTTGCTATGGGTGCCGACAGAAGCAGAAGCCGGTCTTTCAGAATGGTTAACTATTACCCGAATCCCGGTTGTCGTCGTTACGCAGGTGTCCCGGTTCTTTAATTCTGTATCGATTAATCAGGATCGCGGGGCTGAAAGTATTGCGGAGCATTTCATACACACCGGACATGTTGCATTTGGTTTTGTTGCCCAGGAAGGCGTTGATAACCGCAAGGTATCGTCGTACAGCAAAAAAATAGCGAGTCATGGTTTAAAGCTTGCCAAAGATAATTCGTTCTGGATAACAAAAGGTGAGGGTGAGAAGGTCTCAGGTCATATAAGCATTCTTGATGATATTATTGAGAAACTCAGCGAGCCGAAGCGAACCTGTACATGTCTGTTAGTTTATAACGATATTGCGGCAAACTATCTTATCGATGGGCTAGAAGCAAAAGGCATCGCCGTTCCAGAAGATATTGCGATTGCCAGTTTTGATAATACCTTGCTGGCGCAAACAAAAAGAATTACCAGCGTTGCGCAGCCGGTAAGTGAAATCGCTCATCTCGCTTTCCAGATGGTGAAATATCAACAGCAGCCGGACAGTATTGAAATGCACGAAATTGTCTCTCGGTTAATTATTCGTGAGAGCAGCGTAAAAATTAATATTACTACCCTGTAAAAGATTTATGTTTAGCAATGGCGCGACGACTGGCGCCATGGGTCCCTTTTAATAAAAAAATAGGTATATTTATGTCTGCTACCGCAATGGAAAGGCCGAGCGCTTATGAAAAGCTGGGGCTGAGGGAGAAGATCGGCTACGGCATGGGTGACGCCGGATCAGGAATGATATGGAGCGTGCTGGCACTGTATCTGACCTGGTTTTATACCGACGTGTATGGCTTAAGTGCCGGAGTTGTGGGGACCTTATTCCTGGTTATCCGTATCTTTGACGCTTTTAGCGATCCGCTGATGGGGGCCATCTGCGACCGCACCGTGACCCGTTGGGGTAAGTTCCGCCCATGGTTATTATGGATGGCGTTTCCGTTTGGGCTGGGTGCGGTGCTGATGTTCACTACGCCAGAACTAAGCATGAATGGCAAGATTATCTATGCCTGGGTCACCTATTTAATGATGTCGCTGATTTATACCGCGATCAATATTCCCTATTGCTCGGTTGGCGGCGTGATTACTCTCAATCAGAAAGAGCGTATGGGCTGCCTGTCATGGCGTTTTTTCCTTAACGGACTGGCAACGTTAATTATCTCCTCATCTATTTTGCCGTTAACGGACTGGCTGGGTAATGGCGACCGCGCCTCCGGTTTCCAGCTGACGATGATGATTATGGGCGGTGCGGCAACCCTGATGTTCCTCTTCTGCTTTTCCAGCATAAAAGAGCGCGTGGTGTCGGTTAAGGAAAACGAGTCATTAAAGAAAGACCTGCGGGATATTATCAAGAACGATCAGTGGCTATTGATGATCTCTATAACCTTTCTAAATGTTTTCCCGGCCTTCATCCGCGGCGGCGTCACCATTTATTATGCTACCTATGTGATGAAGGCCTCTGTCGGATTTATCACATTGTTTATGGCGCTGGGTGTGGCCTGTAATATGCTGGGCAGCGTGCTTGCCAAACCGCTGACCGATCGCTTTGATAAACTCGCGCTGTTCCGCATTATTAATATTATTCTCGGTGTTCTGTCATTTGCGCTGTGGTTTATCGATCCGCAATCCCTGACCCCGCTGATGGCGTTATTCATCATTATTAACGTTCTGCATTTAATTCAGTCAGGCCCGATTCTGTGGGCGATGATGTCCGACGTTGATGACTACGGTGACTGGAAGTTCGGCAAGCGCCTGACCGGTATCTCCTTCGCGGGTAACCTTTTTATGCTGAAAATGGGTTTGGCGGTGGCCGGCGCTATCGTCGCGTGGATTCTGGCGTTTACCGGCTATGTCGCTAATGAGCCGCAGCAAAATGCGCAGACCATTCAGGGCATCATCATGATGTTCTCACTACTGCCGATGGTGAGCTATTTCATCAGCGCGTATCTGGTGCGCTACTTCAAGCTGAATAACGCGTTCCTTGAAAAAATCAAAGCCGATCTTGCAAAACGTGAACTGGAAAAAGGACGCGATTAATCGCCAGCGGATCAGGCTATCCGTATTATTTATCATTAAATATCAGTGTTAATCAAAACAGTTTTTTAATTGATTTTCTGTTCATAGCAGAGGAGGTTCTTCATGACGCATAATAATTATTATGACGTGACGCAGTGGCATATCGGTAATCCGTATAAGGATATCGGCGAAGTTATCAACAGTATTATTCTCGATATTAAAAATCGGCAAACCGCAACCGACATGAATAATGGTGGAAAACCCGGCGCCGCTATCTATATCCCGCCCGGCGATTATCATCTGACGACTCAGGTTTTGATTGATATCAGTTATTTAAAAATAATGGGCGCCGGACACGGGTTTGTCTCTTCAAGTATTCGCTTTAATACGCCGGCTGACGAGTGGGCGAATTTGCATGATATATGGCCGGGTGGTAGCCGTATCCTGGTCGATCTTTGCCCGCAGCCCGGTGATGAAGAACACGCTGGCGCTGCATTTTACGTGAAACGCAGCGGAGCACCGCGAATAAGTTCAGTGGCGTTTGAAAACTTCTGTATTGATGGCTTGCATTTTATTGATGATGGGCTGGGAAACAACGATCCGGAAAATAGCTATATTAACGGCAAAACCGGGATTTATATCGCCAGCGCTCAGGATGCTTTCCGGATTACCGGCATGGGATTTATCTATCTTGAGCATGGTCTCACGACGTACAATAGTGATGCTATGGCGATCCATAATAACTTTATCGCCGAATGCGGCAACTGCATCGAGCTTCGTGGCGCTGGACAGGCTTCTAAAATAACCGATAACCTGATTGGCGCAGGCTATAAAGGCTATTCGATTTATGCCCAAAACTTTGGTGGGTTATTAATTTCTGGCAATAATATCTTTCCGCGTGGCGCCAGCAGCGTTCATTTATCTGGCGTTGTTCGTTCTACCGTGACCGGTAATCGGTTGCACTCATTTTATCCAGGGATGTTGGTACTGGAGAATAACAGTGCGGAGAATCTCATCGCGGCCAATCATTTTTTCCGCGATCGCGAACCCTGGCCGCCGATGCAGACCTATGACAACGGCCTGGATGATGCCTATGGTCTGCTGCATATCAATGGTAATCATAATTCGTTGATTGCCAATCATATTTCCGAAACGATTGATATCCAGTATCTCAAGCCGCTGGGAATAAAACCGGTCATCATCCGGCTGGTTTCCGGGAAAGGGAATTATATTGCGAATAACCATATCGTGGCGACCACGGAGACGTCAGCGGCGCAGGCGCAGCCCTCCGAAGAGGATGCCTGCTTTGCGGCGCAGGTCAGCGCTTTGCTGACGACGGCCAGGTTAAAGGAGCTTGATGCGGTTGCCGTGCAGGTAGAAAAAGAATCCGCGCAAAACACGATACTGGATAGCGGAAGCGACGATCGGGTGCTGATGGACAGGGCGGTAAACGCCTTCAGGGCCACGCCCGTTCCCGGAACGATGTAACGCTCTTCGGTCTGAAGCGGTGGCCCCGCTAAATGCAGCGGGGCCGTCATGGATTTAATCGAGATAAAACACCTCTTTGAGCTCCGCGCTTACCGGACTGTTGTCCGGATTGGCCGGCATAACATCGCGCATATACTGCCACCAGCGCTGACACACCTCTGTCCCGGCGACGGCGTTCCAGCGCGCTTCGGATTCAATCTCCACCGTGGCGAACAGCAGATGGCGCTCTTTATCGAGATAAATCGCGTAATGGTGCGCGCCGTGGGCTTTCAGCACCGCTTCCAGCTCCGGCCAGATGGGATTATGGCGGCGCTGATACTCTTCATGCGCGTCCGGGTTTACCTGCATCACGAAAGCTTTGCGGATCATAATGCCTCCAGATACAGGTCGCGGACTTCGTCGCGGCTGGCGGTGCGCGGGTTGCACGGCGCGCACGGGTCGGCCAGCGCTTTGTCCAGCCAGCCTTCGATATCGGCTTTGCTAACGCCAAGCTGACTAAAGCCTTGCGGGATGCCGACGCGTTTACTCAGCGCGCGGATGGCGTTGATGGCCTCCATGCTGGCTGCCTCATCGCTCATGCCGCGGGTATCGACGCCCATCGCCTGCGCGACGCGAGCGAAACGGGCAACCGCGTTCGGGCGATTAAAGTTTTCGATGATCGGCAGCAGGATGGCGTTGCACACGCCGTGCGGCAGGTTGTGGGTAGCGCCTGGCTGATGAGCCAGCGCATGCACCAGGCCAAGACCGGCGCTGTTAAACGCCATGCCCGCCAGATACTGGCCAAACGCCATTTGCTCGCGGGCTTCAAGATTGTGCCCGTCGTCCACGGCTTGCGGCAGCCATTGGTTGATCAGGCGAATCGCTTCCAGGGCATTGGCATCGGTCAGCGGGTGCGCGCCAACGGAAACAAAAGCTTCAATGGCGTGGGTCAGCGCGTCCATGCCGGTGGCGGCGGTAATGGACGGCGGGATATCCAGCATCACGCTGGCGTCATCGACGGCAATATCGGGAATGATATTGGGGTCGATGATCACCTCTTTCACCTGACGTTCGGCGTCGATAATGACCGCATTGCTGGTCATCTCCGCGGCTGTTCCTGCTGTGGTGTTGATTGCTACCAGCGGCACCCCGGCGTTTTTCACTTTGCCGACGCCGGAGTAGGCGGTCGATGGCCCCGGGTTGGCGGTGAGGATTTTCACCGCTTTAGCGGTATCGATCGGGCTGCCGCCGCCGAAGGCGATAAGGTAATCACACCCGGCCTCGCGATACGCCGCGTAGCCTTTTTGCACCAGCGCTTCCGTTGGGTTAGGGAACACCTCATCAAACAGATGATAAGACATTTGCTGTTCATCCAGGGCGGTAAACAGGCTGTCGAGCAGACCCATCTTGACCAGATGACCGTCGGTGACGATCAGCGCTTTACCCCACCCTTTACCTGCCACCAGCTTAACCATATCACCGATTGCGCCCGCGCCGTGGAGGCTGATTTTGGGTAGTGCCAACATAAAACTCATGATAATTCTCCTTAATGTTGATTTGGGTAATCCGTTTCCCTTCACCCGCTCCCGGGTCGCGGCTGGCGCCTTACCCGGGCTACAGGTTCACTGGCGTCTGCAGGCCGGTAGCCAGGACAGGTGCGTAGCACCGCCTCCGGGATTTAGGGTGAAGGGGAAATTAAATCCGTCTTCGTTGCAAAATCCGCCGGGTAATAATCGGCAGCGAAATAACCACAATCAGCATCGCGCCGATGATGATCGACATCACGATGCCCGGCACGTTGAGCAGGCTCAGGCCAAACGTCACCAGCCCCATCAGGAAAGCGGCGATAATCACCCCCACCATGCTGCCGGAACCGCCGAGAATATTGACGCCGCCGAGTACCGCCATCGTGACGACCGCCAGCTCCCAGCCCATCGCCAGCGTCGGGCGGGTACTACCGAGCCTTGAGGTCAGCAGAACCGCCGCCAGGCCGGCCATCAGTCCGACCAGCGCGAACAGCACCAGGTTGTGGCGCTTGACGTTAATCCCGGAGTACCAGGCTCCGGTCGGGTTATTGCCGATGGCGTAGGTCCGGCGGCCAAAGTTGGTTTTATGCAGCAGGAAGGTAAAGGCGGCAGCAAGAAGGATAAACAGCGCAAACTCAAAAGAGAGCGCGCCCCACACGTAGCCCTGGCCAAACCAGGCGAAGCTGTCCGGGTAGTGATTGAGCGCCTTGTCGCCCAGCAGAATGTAGGTTATCCCGCGATACAGGCTCATGGTGCCGATGGTGATCACAATCGACGACAGGTTAAAGCGCGTCACCAGGATACCGTTGAACAGGCCGCACAGCAGCCCCACACCCAGCCCGACGGCCACCAGCAGCGGCGTATCCATACCCGCTGCCGCGCAGAAGCCCATCGCCGTTGAGCTCAGCGCCATCGTCGAGGCTACCGAAAGGTCGATCTCTCTGGCGATAATCAGCATCGCCATCGGCAGCACGATGATCGCTTTTTCGGTGAAGTTAAACGTGGCGTCCGACAGATTCCAGATATTAAGGAACCAGGGGGATGCCAGGGCGTTAACCATAAATACCGCCAGGGTTACCGCCAGCAGAAAACCTTCCCAGCACAGCAAGCGGCGCAGCGGCGACGGCGCGGCCGGGACGCTTTTCATCTCTTCAGACATCATCATTTTGCTCATGATTTCACCGCCTGTTTCTGTCGGGCTAATGCCGCGTCGCGCAGGATTAACCGTCCGTGGCCTTTATTGCCTCGTTCGTTAAGCAGCACCGCAATGACGATCACCGCGCCGGAAATGGCCATTTGCCAGAACGGCGAAATACCGATCACCGGTAGCGCGTTATTAATCACTCCAAGGAACAGCGCCCCGCACAGGCAGCCGAGCACGCGACCGGTTCCGCCCATGGTGCTGATGCCGCCGATGACGCAGGCGGCGACCACCTGCAGTTCAAAACCGTTGGCGACATCGACATAGGCGACAGCGAAACGTGAGATCCACAAATAGCCGCAGAACCCGGCCAGCGCGCCGGAGAGGCAGAAGCTGACAAACTGCATCTTCCCGGCGTTAATCCCGGTGTAGTACGCCGCCGTCGCGTTGCCGCCCGCGGTGTACAAGGCCCGGCCGGTGCGGCTGTAGCGCAGGAAATAGCCTACCAGCAGCAGCGCGGCGATGGCGCACCAGCTCAGCAGCGGCATTCCCAGCAGCGAGGCGCGCGGCAGGCCGAGAAAATCGGCGCTCATCTGGTGCGAGTTAACCCAGCTACCCTCGGAAAGCAGAAAGATAATCCCGCGATAAATACTCATGGTGCCCAGCGTGACCACGATGGCCGGAATACCGAGCCGCCAGACCAGCAGGCCGTTAATCATCCCCATCAGCAGGCCAAGCAGGGTCGCCAGCGCCAGCAGCGCCGCCACCGGGATACCCGGATAGTGGGCGTTGAGCAGAGCGACGATCATTCCGGTCAGCGCCAGATTGGCGGCCATCGACAGATCGATGCCTTTGGTGAGCAGCACCATCATCTGCCCGAGGGCGAGGATGATCAGAATGGCGGTGTCGTTAAACATCTCCACCAGATTGCCCGGCGAGACGAACGACGGCGCCCGGCTGCCGATAGCGCCGATCATCAAAATGATCACCGCCGCCAGCAGCGCTTCGCGGTGTTTAAGCAGCTGTTTGCCCATTACGCTGCCTCCTGATTCACGCCGCTGGCGGCGCTGACGATGGTTTCCGCCGTCGCTTCACCGGCGCGATACTCGGCCACCATCAGCCCCTCGTGCATCACGATAATCCGGTCGGCCATACCCATCACTTCCGGCAGCTCCGAAGAGACCATAATGACCGCCAACCCCTGGCTGACCAGTTCGGACATAAACTGGTGCACCGCCGCTTTGGAACCGATATCGATGCCTTTGGTCGGTTCGTCGAGGATAATCACCTCGGGATGGGTCGCCAGCCATTTGCCGATCACCACTTTTTGCTGATTGCCGCCGGAAAGGGTTTCCACCGCCTGCCGCCAGCTAAAAGCTTTGACCTGTAAGCGCGAAGCGTACTCATCCGCCAGCCGCCATTCGCGGGCGTCGTTCAGTACGCCGTTGGGGTTGAGTTTGCTGAGCTGCGGCAGGCTGATGTTCTGGGCGATCGGCAGGGCGATAATCGCTCCTTGCTTCTGCCGCTCTTCCGGCACGCAGACGATACCGGCGTTGATGGCGTCGGCCGGCTGGCGAAAGCGCATCGCTTTGCCCTTCAGTACGATGTTGCCGGAGGAGGGGGTCGAGACCCCGGAGAGCGCCTGCATCAGCTCGGTGCGCCCGGCGCCCACCAGGCCGTAAAAGCCAAGAATCTCCCCTTTGCGCAGGCTGAAATTGATATGGGCAAACTCGGTGGGGTGACAGAGGTCTTGCACCTCCAGCACCGTTTCCCCTGGGGTACAGTCAACTTTCGGGTAGGTTTGGGTAATCGCGCGGCCCACCATCATCGCCACCATCCGCTCTTCGGTGATGTCGTTTATCGCTCCGGAGCTGACGTAAACGCCGTCGCGCAGAATGGTGTAGTAGTCCGCCAGCTCGAAAATCTCATCAAACTTATGCGAGATAAAAAGAATCGCTTTGCCGTCCTGCTTCAGGCGCTCAACGATTTGATAAAACTCCAGAATTTCATGCTGTGAGAGCGCGGCGGTCGGCTCATCGAGGATCACCACCTGGGCTTCAAAGGAGAGCGCCCGGGCGATGGCCACCATATGGCGCTGGGCGATGCTGAGGGTTTTCAACGTCGCGCGCGGGTCAATCTGCACCTCCAGGCGGGTGAGAATCTCGCTGGCTTTGCGGTACATGGCGGGCCAGTCGAGCCTCTTCAGCAGACCGCGATGCAGATACTGGCCGACGAAAATATTTTCAGTGACCGACAGCTCGTCGAACAGCACGGTTTCCTGATGAATGGCGGTGATCCCGACCTTGTGCGCTGACTCCGGGGTCGGCAGCTGGATAGGGATCGCTTTATAGAGAATCTCGCCCTCTTCGGGCTGATAAATACCGGTCATCACTTTGACCAGCGTGGATTTGCCCGCGCCGTTTTCGCCGATTAAGGCGGTGACTTTGCCGGGCCAGAGATCGAGCTGTACGTTCTCAAGTGCGCGCACGCCGGGGAAAACCTTGGTGATGCCCTTAAGCGACAGCAGTGGGGTGGATGCTGACATGATAGTTCTCCGTAAAATCACCCTAACCCTCTCCCTAAAGGGGCGAGGGAACCGCTCAGAGCTCTCTGCCAACATTGCGCAGAGGGCCTGGCTTTCTCCCTCTCCCTTCGGGAGCGGGCCGGGGTGAGGAAGCAGGGTTAGAATATCTTCGAGAACTTATCGATATTGCTCGCATCGTAGACGAACGGTTCGGCCATCGCGCCGCTACCGTCGGCGTCGAGCTTCACTTTGCCCAGCTTGCCCATATTGGCTTCGGTTTTGGTCGCCGTGCCTTTAACTAAATCGTCGGCCAGATACGTGGCGGCATAGCCAAGGTCGATCGGATTCCAGATAGCAAAGCTTTTGCTGGCGCCGGACCTAATCGCCCCCGCCATTTCCGATGGCAGCCCCAGGCCAGTCACGTAGACCTTGCCGATTTTGCCCTGATCTTTCACCGCCTGCGCGGCGGCAACGATCCCCACCGACGAAGGCGAAACAATCACTTTCAGGTCAGGATATGACTTCAGCAGGCCCACCGCTTCGCGGTAGCTTTTATCCGACAGATCGTCACCGTAGGCGACGGTCACCAGATTGACGGACGGATACTGCGGCAGCACCTTTTTCATCTCCTCAATCCAGATGTTCTGGTTGGTGGAGGTTGGGGTGGCGCTTAAAATCGCCACATCGCCTTTTTCCACGTTCAGCGCCTTCAGCGCATCGGCGGCGAGCTTAACGTTGGTTTCGCCAATCAAGGCGTTATTGGACGGATTAAGATGGATCTGGCGTCCCGCCGGCGCGACGCCGGAGTCCCAGGAGACCACCTTAATGCCGCGCTGCATCGCTTTCTTCAGCACCGGCACCACGGCATCGGGATCGTTAGCGGAAATGGCGATCGCATCCACCCCTTGGGCGATCAAACCATTCAGCACTTCGATCTGTGCTTCGGCGGTGGTGGTGGTCGGGCCGGTATAGATCACTTTGACATCGCCTAACTCTTTGGCCGCTTCCTGCGCGCCGACGTTCGCTGCTTCGAAGAATCCATTTCCCAATGATTTCGCCACGAGGGCGATTTTGACTTCGGCTAAAGCGGAACCGGACAACGCCAGGATGGCAACGGTGAGGATCAAGCTTGTCTTTGTTTTCATTGCTTTTACTCCACAAGAGTCAGTTTGGTAGGGTTTGCAGGTGATGTTTCGCCCCGTCTCGGTGAGCGGGGCGCGATGTTGTTATTGATAAAGGTCTAACGCGGACTGCATCGGTTGAACGTTGAAGCGTTTGCCAAGAGCGACCAGCTCTTCGCGGGTGATGGTTTGTTTCATCCCGCCCATTGAATAGACTTTCACCAGTACCTCAGCGGATTTCTCGGCGGTATCGATCAGGCCGAAGGTTTCATCCAGATTGGGGCCGCTGCCGAAAACGCCGTGGAACGGCCACAGCACCAGCGAGTGTTTCTGCATCGCCTCAGCGGTGGCCTTGCCGATTTCGTCGGTGCCCGGCACCATCCACGGCAGAATGCCGACGCCGTCCGGGAAGACCACCAGGCATTCGGTACTGCCTTCCCAGAGCTTACGGGTGAACAGATCGCTGTTGTTCTCCAGCACGTAGGTCAGGGCAATCAGGTTAGTGGCGTGGCAGTGCATGATCACCCGGTCTTTGCCGTTGGTCAGGCGGATGCGCTCGCTGTGCGACAGGAAGTGCGCCGGTAGCTCGGATGTCGGTACCGCATCGTTGGTCAGACCCCAAAGAATATGGTATCCCGCGCCGTCGCTGTCGACTTTCACCACGCCGAGGTTCGCCGCCGGGTCGAGCTGGACGTTACGGAAGAATTTACCGGAACCGGTGACGATAAACGGCTGGTTGGCCAGCGTTGGCATCGGCTGGCTCAGGGCGATATAGCGCGGTTTAGCGTGGAAATCCGCCGCGTAGGGTTCAATATCCGCTTCGTCGAGGCGCAGCGTCAGGTTGCCGCCGTTGCGCTCGTCCCAGCCTTTCAGCCAGGCGTCGGAAGTGGCTTTAATCATGCCCTGGACGAACCAGGCGTCGATAATGGTCTGCATAGTCTTGTCTTTCCTGTTGATTCGGCGCGGGGTTGGCCCCTCGCCCTGAATATGTGCGAGCCCCCGGATTGCGCCGTAAATGGCTTATCCGGGCTACCGGTTCGTAGCCCGGCTGCGTCCGGGGAAGTCCAGGCATTACCCGCGCTGGCTCAGAACCGCATTTTCATAAGCGCGTACGTTATCCAGCCACTGGCTGCCTGCCGGCGTATCGTGACGCTGACAGTACATTTCCCAGATGGCCTGCCACGGCAGGCACTTCTGCTCTTCCAGCAGCGCCAGACGGGCGGTGTAATCGCCGTCGAGCTCCAGCTGACGCAGCTGCTCGGTTGGTTCCAGCAGAGCGCGCAGCAGCGCTTTCTTCATATTGCGGGTACCAATCACCCACGCCGCGATGCGGTTGATCGAGGCGTCGAAGAAATCGAGACCGATATGCACGCGGTCGAACAGATCGTGGCGGATGATTTCGCTGGCGATGGCCTGGGTTTCATCATCCAGCAGCACCACGTGGTCGCTGTCCCAGCGTACCGGACGGCTTACGTGCAGCAGCAGACGCGGGATATAGAGCATGGCGGCGGAAATCTTATCGGAGATGACCTCCGTCGGATGGAAGTGGCCGGCATCCAGGCACAGGGCAGTCTGGCGGCTGGTGGCGTAGCCCATATAGAACTCATTGGAACCGACGGTGTAGCTTTCCGCGCCGATACCGAACAGTTTGCTCTCTACGGCGTCAATATGGTGCGCCGGGTCGAGCTTCTCGCTGATCACTTCATCAAGCGCGTTCAGCAGGCGCTGGCGCGGCGCGAAGCGGTCAACGGTAATATCCTTCATGCCGTCCGGGATCCAGATATTCATCACCGACGGCGTGCCCAGCTGCTCGCCGAAGTAAGCGGAAATACGGCGGCTGGCCTTGCAGTGATCGATCCAGAACTGGCGGATTTCATCGTTGGCGTGCGACAGCGTAAAGCCGTCAGCGCTCAGCGGATGCGAGAAGCAGGAGGGGTTAAAATCCAGCCCCAGCTTGTTGGCTTTCGCCCACTCAACCCAGTTTTTAAAGTGCTCTGGCTTAATTTCATTACGCGCTACCGGCGCGTCGGATTCCAGATAGAGGGCGTGCAGGTTCAGGCGTTTTGGCCCGGGGATCAGGCTCAACGCCTGCTCAAGGTCGGCGCGCAGCTCGCTGGCGTTACGCGCTTTCCCCGGGTAGTTGCCGGTGGCCTGAATACCGCCGGTCAGGCTTCCTTCCGGGTTTTCGAAACCGACGACGTCATCGCCTTGCCAGCAGTGCATGGAAACGGGCAGGCGGTCCAGCTGGCGCAAGGCCTCCTCGACATCCACGCCGACGCTGGCGTAGCGCTGTTTGGCAATTTCCCAGGCTTGTTCAAGTTGAGTGGTCATGCGCAAAGCTCCTTGGTCTGTTGTGGCTGAAACTGCGCGCTAAAGCGGGCAATTTCACTTTCATGATTGGGGGTAAAGGTGGTGAGGGCGTAGTTTTGCCGCACGACCTGACGGAATTCATCGACGTTGTGCAGCTCGTCCAGGGTCATCAGCTGAATGCCGATATTGCCCAGGGTGGAGGCCTCAACCGGGCCAGCGACCACGGTGATGCCGCAGGCGTCGGCGCAAAGCTGATTGAGCAGTTCGTTCTGGCAGCCGCCGCCGACAATATGCAGCTGGCTGAACGGCTGACCGCGCAGCGCCGCCAGTTCGTTAAGCACCCGAGCGTAGAGCAGCGCCAGGCTGTCGAAAATGCAGCGGGCCAGCTCGGCGTCGCCGGCAGGAACCGGCTGCCCGGATTCGCGGCAGGCGGCCTGGATTTCCGCGCTCATGTTGTCCGGGTTGATAAAGCGGTCATCGTTACAGTCGATAACGCAGCGGCAGGCCGGAAGCGCAGCAGTGCGTGCGATCAGCGCCGGCAGGTCGCTGACGTTTTGCTCCTTGAGCACCCGCTGCAGCAGCCAAAGACCCATAATATTTTTCAGTACCCGATAGCGGCCTTCGGCCCCGCCTTCGTTGGTGATATTGGCCTTTAGCGCCGCATCGCTGGTGCAGGGGGTTTTGCTTTCAAAGCCCATCAGTGACCAGGTGCCGGAAGAGAGATACGCGGCGTTTTTGCTGGCCAGCGGCGAGGCGATAACCGCGCTGGCGGTATCGTGACTGGCGACGGCGACCACCGGGATGTTATTGCCCTGCGGACATATCCAGTGGCCGATAACGTTGCCGGGGTGCGTCGGCGTACCGAACCATTCGCGCGGCGCGCCGCTCCAGTTCAGTAGCTCTTCATCCCAGTTATCGCTGTTAATGTTGACCAGCTGCGTGGTGGTGGCGTTGGTGTACTCCCAGTTCATGTTGCCGGTCAGGCGGAAGCTAAAGTAGTCCGGGATCAGCAGCGCATGCGCGGCCTGGCTGACCAGTTCCGGCTGTTGTTCAACCAGCGCGCGGAGCTGGTAAAGGGTGTTAAACGGCAGAAACTGAATGCCGCTGCGGCGGTAGATCTCCGCCCGGCCCAGCTGCTCTTCGGCATGGCGCATCAGCCCCTGGGTACGAGAATCGCGATAGGAAACCGGCAGGCCGACGCGCTGGCCCGCTTTATCCAGCAGGACATAATCCACGCCCCAGGTATCGATGCCGATGCTGTCGATCAGGATGCCCTGTTCGCAGACCTTCTCCAGACCGCGGCGAATTTCCCCTTCCAGGCTATCGAGATCCCAGCAGTCGAAACCATCCACCTTCTGCAGGCTATTGGTAAAACGGTGAATTTCACGCAGCGCCAGCGTTTGCTGCCCGGGTTGATAACCGGCGAGCATCACCCGCCCGCTGGAGGCGCCTAAATCAACGGCGACACAATGACGAAAACTCATGGGAAGATCCTTGTGAAAATCATTGCATGCAGTCTAAAAAAGTCGCCTCAGGCTCACCTTCTTGTTACTGACAGGGAAAATTGGCCGCTGGCAAGAAAGCAAAGGTGACCGTGAGAGAGGTCACAGTTTCGTTTTATCTGCGCTGCATGGAGGGATGTGATGTTGTCCGCAGTTCCCGATCTTTCCCGCCATTTCTTGAAAAAGCGGCAGGCTTTACGAATTTTGCGGTCAAAAATTGAAGGCCGGATCGCCGCCCCTTAATTACTATTTGCTCCACTGATTGATAACTTTTCTCATTTCGAGGAGCGGCTATGACTATGTTGCACAGTGTGGATTTCTTTAAGTCCGGCGTTTCAGCTGTCGCCATTGAGCCGCGGCTCCCGCAATCCGCTTTTCCTGAGCATCATCATGATTTTCATGAGATTGTTATTGTGGAGCACGGCACCGGGATTCACGTTTTCAACGGCCAGCCCTATACCATCAGCGGCGGATCGGTGTGCTTTATCCGCGATCACGATCGTCATCTCTACGAGCACACGGATAATTTATGCCTGACTAATGTGCTCTATCGCGCGCCGGACGCATTTCGCTTTTTGTCCGGCCTGAACGAACTGTTGCCGCAAGAGCAGGAGGGGAACT
Organism: Klebsiella sp. CN_Kp100; assembly: GCF_040065315.1. Classification (NCBI taxonomy): domain Bacteria; kingdom Pseudomonadati; phylum Pseudomonadota; class Gammaproteobacteria; order Enterobacterales; family Enterobacteriaceae; genus Klebsiella; species Klebsiella sp. CN_Kp100. The sequence continues at coordinate 50,859 of NZ_JBEAIJ010000028.1, read as the reverse complement.
ATCTCTCACACTGGCGGGTGAATCAGAATGCATTGCAGCAGGTGCGGCAGATTGTGGAGCAGATGGAGAACGTTGGCGCGGATGCGGATATGCATGCCATCGCCAGCCGCGAGATTTTATTTATGCAGCTGCTGGTGCACCTGCGTAAAAGCAGCCTCGCCGAAGGCGCAGCCAACAATGACGCGCGGCTCAACCATTTAATGGCCTGGCTGGAAGATCATTTTGCCGAAGATATCTGCTGGGAAGAGGTGGCGGCGCGGTTTTCGCTCTCTTTGCGAACTCTGCATCGTCAGTTAAAACAGCAAACCGGACTGACGCCGCAGCGCTACCTGAATCGGGTGCGGTTGATGAAAGCGCGCCATCTGCTGCGCCACAGCGATGACAGCGTGACCGATATCGCCTATCGCTGCGGATTCGGCGACAGTAACCACTTTTCGACGCTTTTTCGCCGTGAATTTGACTGGTCTCCGCGCGATATTCGCCAGGGGCGCGACGCCATTCTTCAGTAACGGGAGAGCAGTCAACGTTTTAGCAGACATAAACGCGAATAATGAAACGTTATTTATGTTCGGAGTTGATGTCGTGGCAGGTCAGCTGATTCTTCGCAAAGATGAATTTTTTGCCTCCCCCGCTCAGGCGGTGGCGGTAGCGGATCGCTATCCGCAAAATGTCTTCGCCGAGCACACCCATGAGTTCTGCGAACTGGTGCTGGTGTGGCGGGGAAACGGCCTGCACGTTCTTAACGATCGCCCGTGGCGCATTACCCGCGGCGATCTGTTCTATATCCGCGCGGAAGATAAGCACTCCTACGCCTCGGTAAACGATCTTGTCCTGCAAAACGTCATTTATTGCCCGGATCGGCTGCGGCTTAACTTTGACTGGGCGGCGCACATTCCGGGTCTGTTCGGCACCCCGTGGATCCCACACTGGCGAATCGGCAGCAGCGGTATGGCCCAGGTCAGACAGGTGATTACCCAACTGGAGCATGAGAGCTGTCGTAGCGATGCCCAGGCCAATAATATGGCCGAACTGCTGTTTGCGCAGCTGGTGCTTATTCTTCAGCGCTATCGCTACGCCACCGATAATCTGGCGGCAACTCAAAGCGAAGCGCTGCTCGATAAGCAGCTCACCAAGCTGGCGGGCAGCCTCAATCGTCCCTTCTTTCTTGACCGTTTTTGCGAGCGGGAAGGGTGCAGCGAGCGCGCGCTGCGCCAGCAGTTTCGTCAGCAGACGGGGATGACTATCAACCACTACCTGCGCCAGCTGCGTATTTGCCACGCGCAGTATCTGCTGCAGCATACCGAACGGCTGATTGGCGAAGTGGCGATGCAGTGCGGGTTTGAAGACAGTAACTACTTTTCGGTGGTGTTTAACCGCGAGATAGGCATGACGCCGGGGCAGTGGCGGCAGCGCAGTCGCGCCGCCGCCTGACGACGCTAGTTCGCCATTCCCAGACCGACGATATTGGCGGCGATGATAATCACCACGCAGCCGAGGCTGAGGACGCCCACCGGACGACGACCGGCGTTGTTCCACTCTTTGAGGATCAGGCCTACCAGCCCGCCGCACAGCACATAGAAGCTCATATGCAGCATCCAGCTCATGTAGTCGTACTGCGCCGGGATGCTGGCGTGGCCCCAGGCGTAGAAGAAGAACTGGAGATACCACATCAGGCCGCCTAACGCGGAAAGCAGGATATTGCTGATGATGAGCGGTTTTGCCAGCGAGAAGTCGGCTTTTATCGACAAATTTTTCACTTTTGCCAGCCGGATAAAGCAGAAGCCGAGGTTAACCAGCGCGCCGCCGCCCATGATCACCACATAGCTTGGCAGCGCGGTGTAAAGCGGGTCGACGCCGAGCGCGGCGGCGGCTTCGTGCATCGGCTTGGCGGCGTTCATGGCGAACGACATACCTGCGGAGAAGATGCCGCACATTACCGCCAGCAGCAGGCCCTTTTTCAGATTGAAGTCTTCGGCCTTGATGCCCATTTTGCGTTCTTTCAACTGGCCTGCACGGGTGACGATGCCCACGCCAATCACCGCAACCAGCACGCCGAGCAGCGTCATCTGGCCGCCTTTAGTGTTAATGAGAACATCAAACTGACCATTGAGAATCGGGGTCATGAGCGTACCGACAATCAACGTAATACCAATGGCGATGCCGATCCCCATCGACATGCCGAGATAGCGCATCGTCAGGCCGTAGTTAATATTACCGATGCCCCACATGGCGCCGAACAGGAAAACGGGCAGAAGCGTGGAGGCGTTAAAAGAACCGTAATAGGCCCAGAAGTCGGGCAGCAGCATGGCGCTGATGGCCCAGGGGAGGATCAGCCAGGAGACGATCCCGCCGATTGACCACATTGTTTCCCAGGACCAATGTTTAACTTTCTTGAACGGGGCATAGAAACAGGCTGCACTGGCTGCACCTATCAAATGCCAAAAAATACCCATCGTAATCGCATGATTCATTGATTTTATCCTCATCTATTTTTTATCGGATAAATCTTCTTCCGACCCGATGAGTGTAAAAATCGGTCAGTTTTTCCGCCTTTAAGCTGTTGCCACCAGAAGGCGGAACCTGGCAACCAAAAACTTAATTAGTTGTTCTGTATCACAAAACTACATCTATTCCCCCTTGTTATAACCTTATTAAAAATACGGCATTGATAAGCGTTTTCAATATCATTTAATTAACTATAATGAACCAACTGCTTACGCGGCATTAACACTTTCCGCCGCTCGACAATAATGGAGATGATTATGAGTTATACACTGCCTGCCCTGCCGTACGCTTATGACGCCCTGGAACCGCATTTTGACAAGCAGACGATGGAAATCCATCACACTAAACACCACCAGACCTACGTTAATAATGCCAACGCAGCGCTGGAAAGCCTGCCTGAATTCGCGAACCTGTCCGCAGAAGAGCTGATTACCAAACTGGATCAGCTGCCGGCAGACAAAAAAACCGTGCTGCGTAACAACGCCGGCGGCCACGCTAACCACAGCCTGTTCTGGAAAGGCCTGAAAACCGGTACTACCCTGCAGGGCGACCTGAAAGCGGCTATCGAGCGTGATTTCGGTTCCGTTGACAACTTTAAAGCGGAATTTGAAAAAGCGGCTGCTACCCGTTTCGGCTCCGGCTGGGCGTGGCTGGTGCTGAAAGGCGACAAGCTGGCGGTGGTTTCTACCGCTAACCAGGACTCCCCGCTGATGGGCGAAGCAATCTCCGGCGCTTCCGGCTTCCCGATTCTGGGCCTGGACGTATGGGAACACGCTTACTACCTGAAATTCCAGAACCGTCGTCCGGACTACATTAAAGCGTTCTGGGACGTGGTGAACTGGGACGAAGCCGCAGCGCGTTTTGCCGCCAAAAAATAAGGTTGCATTGTGCTGAGCGAGAAGCGAGTCTGATGACTCGCTTTTTTTATATCCGCAGCAAAGGAGCAGCGATGCACTATCCGGTGAATGTCTTTGTGGGCAAGGTAAGGGATTACGACGGCAGCCGTCCAAGCGCCATCGGTAAAATTCAGATCGACGGTGAACTGACCCTCGGCGATTTGGGGCTGGAGGGCGATGAGCAGGCGGAGAAGAAAATTCACGGCGGGCCGGACCGCGCGCTGTGCCACTATCCCCGTGAACACTATGCCCACTGGGCCCGTGAACTTCCGCAGCAGGCGGATCTTTTCTGCGCCCCGGCGTTTGGCGAAAATCTCTCGACCGAAGGGCTGACGGAAAAAAATGTCTATATTGGCGATATCTTCCGCTGGGGAGAGGCGCTGATTCAGGTGACGCAGCCGCGATCGCCGTGCTTCAAGCTTAACTACCATTTTGCCGTCAGCGACATGGCGCAGCTTATGCAGAATAGCGGCAAAACCGGCTGGCTGTATCGGGTAGTGGCGGGCGGACGAGTGTCCGGCGATGCGCCGCTGGCGCTGGTTTCCCGCCTCAGCGACGTTAGCGTTCACGAGGCGGGAGCTATTGCCTGGCAAATGCCGTTCGATGACGAGCAGTATCACCGCCTGCTATCGGCGGCGGGGCTGTCGGTAAGCTGGAGCCGTACCATGCAGAAACGGCGCCTGAGCGGGAAGATCGAAAATAATTCGCGGAGATTGTGGGGGAAATAGCGCTTCCGTGCGCGTTCCCGGATGGCGGCGCGTTGCGCCTTATCCGGGCTACCCGTTTCGAACCCGGCCTGGCGAAGCGCAGGCCGGGGGAGTCAGGTACGCTTGTACAGCGGCAGCCACAGGGTTAAGCGCAAGCCGCCCAGCGGGCTGTCGTCGGCTTTTACCCAACCGCGATGCTGCTGGATTGCCGCTTCGACAATCGCCAGCCCCAGCCCGGTACCGCCAGACTCGCGATCGCGCGCCTCATCGGTACGGTAGAACGGACGGAAAATCTGCTCGCGATCCTCCGGACTTACGCCCGGGCCGTCATCATCGACGTTAACCGTGATGCCATCTTTATCCACCGAGAAGCTTACCGAAATTTTGGTATGCGAGTAGCGCAGCGCGTTACGCACGATATTCTCCAGCGCGCTTTCCAGCGCGTTGGGGTTACCGTACAGCGGCCAGGGTCCTGGCGGATACTCGACGGTGAACGATTTCCCCATCTGTTCGGCTTCAAAGGCGGCGTTATCCAGCACCTCGCCCCACAGCTGGTTGGCTTTCACCGTCTCGCTGACCAGCGCGGTTTTGGCCTGATTGCGCGACATCACCAGCAGGTCGTTGATCATGCTATCCAGCCGGTGCGCTTCCATCTCAATCCGCTCCAGCTCTTTGCTTTCCCCGCTGCGGCGGCGCAGCAATGCGGTGCCTAACTGCAGGCGGGTCAGCGGCGTGCGCAGTTCGTGCGAGATATCGGACAGCAGACGATGCTGGCTGGACATCATGCGCTCCAGCGCGGTCACCATCTGGTTAAAACTGGTCCCGGCGGCTAAAAACTCCTGCGGACCGGCTTCCAGCTCCGGATGCTGACGCAGGTTGCCCTGGGCGACTTCATCGGCGGCATTTTTCAGCTTACGCGCGGGTTTCGCCAGGCTCCACGCCAGCCATAGCAGCAGCGGGGCGCTGACTAACATCGTGACGATGAGCAGCAACAAAGGCCGGTCGAACAGCAGATTGATGAAGTCTGATTGTGAGGTATTAGCAGGGCGAATCAGATAGAGCTGGTAGTTATCTTCTCCATCCCTGACGGAAAAAGGCCCGACCATTTCCAGACGACCATAGCGTTTTTTCTGCGGATGGTCGGCGTTATCCGCCTGGCCGATAAAGTTGCGGATAATCTGCATTTCGTTGCGTTCCGCGCCGATGACGCGCCCCTCGCTGGTGACCAGCAGCAAACGCTGGCCCGGCGGAGCCCACTTATCGATAGCGCGAAACAGACGACGCCACCACATCAGGTCGTTCGGCGGATCGTTCGCCAGTTCGGCCTCGACGTGCTGTTCAATCATGATGCCCTGACGTTGCTCGCTCTCCAGCAGCTCGGTCATCTGGCGCGAGTCCAGCTTGGGCAGCATCAGAACCAGCATCAACACCAGCGCCAGCGTGAGCCAGAAAATAGCGAAGATGCGTGCGGTTAAACTTCCAATCATGAAGCCGATACCATCAGATAGCCGCGTCCGCGCAGCGTTTTAAACCACGGATGGCCGTCCTTGCGCTCCGGCAGCTTACGCCGCAGGTTGGAGATGTGCATATCGATTGCGCGGTCGAATGGCGTCAGGCGTTTACCTAATACTTCCTGGCTAAGATGTTCACGCGATACCACCTGGCCAAGATGCTGCGCCAGAAGATAGAGCAGGGTGAACTCGGTGCCGGTCAGTTCCAGGGTCACGCCATCGAAGCTGGCTTCCTGGCGACCGGGGTTAAGGCTTAGCGCATCCACTTCCAGCGTCGGTGAACCGGCTTCGGTTGTCTGCTGCTGCTCGCTCCAGTGCGATCGGCGCAGAATAGCGCGTATACGCGCTACCAGCTCACGATCGTTGAACGGCTTAGGCAGGTAATCGTCCGCGCCCAGCTCGAGGCCGAGAACGCGATCCAGCTCGCTCCCGCGGGCCGTTAGCATGATAACCGGGGTCTGGTGCGTCTGACGCAACTCTTTGAGTGTATCGATACCGTTTTTCTTCGGCATCATCACATCAAGCAAAAGTAAATCGATGCTGTCGTCCAGAAGGGCCAGCGCCTGTTCCCCGTCATGGGCTACGAGCACATTAAAACCTTCCATATCGAGCAGCTCTTTTAACAGGGAGGTGAGCTCCCGGTCATCATCTACTAACAGGATTTTATTCATTGTTTAAATACCTCCGAGGCAGAAATTACGTCATCAAGGCTCGCTAATCCATGACTTTACGTTGTTTTACACCCCCTGACGCATGTTTGCAGCCTGCATCGTAAACTCTCTATCGTTGAATCGCGACACAAACGTTTTGGGAGTATGTGATGCGCAATGTTATCGCTGCCGTCATGGCCTCAACGCTGGCGCTAAGTGCATATAGCCAAGCCGCTGAAGTCGTCACCAGCGTTAACTGGCTCCCCGGAGACGAAGGGGTCCAGCGCAGCAGCCAGAGCCATATGTTTGACGGCATAAGTTTAACTGAACACCAACGGCAACAGTTACGAGATCTTATGCAGCGGGCACGCCACGAAAGGCCACCCGTTAATGTTAGCGAAATGGAGACAATGCATCGCCTTGTCACCGCAGAAAATTTTGATGAAAACGCTGTACGCGCTCAGGCAGATAAGATGGCGCAGGAACAGGTTGCCCGCCAGGTTGAAATGGCAAAAGTTCGCAACCAGATGTACCACCTGTTAACGCCAGAGCAGCAAGCGGTTTTAAACGCTAAGCACCAGCAACGAATGAACCAGTTGCGTGAGGTTGCAAGGATGCAAAAAGGCTCAGCGATGATGCTTTCGAGTAGTAGCAATACCCTGCAACCCCAGTAACAACCCTGTTTTCCTTGCCATAGACACCATCCCTGTCTTCCCCCACATGATGTGGGGGTTTTTTTTGCCTGTTATTCAGCCTCTTCCCGGCTCCCCGTCGCGGTAAATTATCGGGTTATACTAAGCGCATCGCGAAGTAAGGAGCGTTTATGAATCAATCCTATGGGCAGCTGGTGAGTCGCGCGGCGATTGCGGCGACGGTGATGGCCTCTGCGTTACTTTTAATTAAGATTTTTGCGTGGTGGTATACCGGCTCAGTGAGTATTCTGGCGGCGCTGGTTGATTCGCTGGTGGATATCGCCGCCTCGTTAACCAACCTGCTGGTGGTGCGTTATTCGCTACAACCCGCCGATGAAGAACATACCTTTGGTCACGGCAAGGCGGAATCGCTGGCCGCGCTGGCGCAAAGCATGTTTATTTCCGGATCGGCACTGTTTCTGTTCTTGACGGGTATCCAGCATCTCGTGCGGCCTGAGCCGATGAACGCGGCGGGTGTCGGGATGGTAGTGACGCTGGTTGCGCTGATAAGCACGCTGGTGCTGGTGACCTTTCAGCGCTGGGTAGTGAGAAAAACGCAAAGTCAGGCGGTGCGGGCGGATATGCTTCATTATCAGTCTGATGTTATGATGAACGGCGCAATCCTGGTGGCGCTGGCCCTCTCATGGTACGGCTGGCATCGTGCTGATGCGCTGTTTGCATTAGGTATAGGCGTCTATATTTTATATAGCGCGCTGCGCATGGGTTATGACGCCGTTCAGTCGTTATTAGACCGCGCGTTACCTGATGAGGAACGCCAGGAAATTATCAATATCGTGACCGCATGGCCAGGCGTCAGCGGGGCGCACGATCTACGTACGCGGCAGTCAGGGCCGACTCGCTTTATTCAGATTCATTTGGAAATGGAAGATAATCTCCCGCTGGTTCAGGCACATGTGATTGCCGATCAGGTGGAGCAGGCGCTGTTGCTCCGATTCCCGGGTTCCGATGTGATTATCCACCAGGACCCCTGTTCGGTGGTGCCGTTAGCGCAGCAGGGTGTTTTATGATCTTTAAGTTGTTATCTGTAAACTCGATGTAAAAATGTGGGGCGGATCGGCATTATTTGTATAAATTACCGCCATTTGGTCTGACCTGAATCAATTCAGCCAGAAGCGTTTGATATACTATTGCAATTATCGTTGTGCACTCCTGGTGAGGGGCGCTTCAGGCAACAGGATTATTTTTTGCTTCCTAAGTTCAGAGGTAGTCATGATTAAGAAAATCGGTGTGTTGACAAGTGGCGGTGATGCCCCGGGCATGAACGCAGCAATTCGCGGCGTTGTGCGCGCGGCATTAACGGAAGGTCTGGAAGTTTTTGGAATCTATGACGGTTACCTCGGCCTGTATGAAGATCGCATGGTTCAGCTCGACCGCTACAGCGTTTCCGATATGATCAACCGCGGCGGCACCTTCCTGGGTTCGGCGCGTTTTCCAGAATTCCGCGAAGAACATATTCGCGCCGTCGCGATTGAAAATATGAGAAAGCGCGGCCTCGATGCGCTGGTAGTCATCGGCGGTGACGGTTCTTATATGGGCGCCGTACGCCTGACTGAGATGGGCTTCCCTTGCATCGGTCTGCCGGGCACCATCGACAACGATATTAAAGGCACCGACTACACCATCGGTTTCTTTACCGCTCTGAGCACCGTGGTTGAGGCTATTGACCGTCTGCGTGATACTTCTTCCTCTCACCAGCGTATTTCCGTTGTTGAAGTGATGGGCCGTTACTGCGGCGACCTGACCCTGGCGGCAGCCATCTCCGGCGGCTGCGAATTCATCATGGTTCCTGAGGTTGAGTACACTCGCGACGATCTGGTTGCTGAAATCAAGGCGGGTATCGCGAAAGGCAAAAAACACGCGATTGTGGCGATCACCGAGCATATGTGCGACGTCGACGAACTGGCTCACTATATTGAGAAAGAGACCGGCCGTGAAACTCGCGCAACCGTACTGGGCCACATTCAGCGCGGCGGCTCCCCGGTTCCTTATGACCGTATTCTGGCATCCCGCATGGGCGCGTACGCGATTGACCTGCTGCTGCAGGGATTCGGCGGCCGTTGCGTCGGTATTCAGAACGAGAAGCTGGTTCACCACGACATCATCGACGCTATCGAAAACATGAAGCGTCCGTTTAAAAGCGACTGGCTGGATTGCGCTAAGAAGCTGTACTAAGCTCAGACGCAAACAAAAAGGCCTTCTCAGAGAGAAGGCCTTTTTTATGGGCGGGACACGCTACTCGATATCCAGAGCATCCTCCGAAAGGATGATCCCGGTGTTATCGGCGTAGAGATGGTCGCCGGAAAAGAAGGTGACGCCGCCGAAGTTGACGCGAACGTCGCTTTCGCCGATGCCTTCCCCTGCGGCGCCAACGGGAATGGCGGCCAGCGCCTGGATACCGATATCCAGATCTTCCAGATCGTCAACCTGACGCACTGCGCCATAGACGACCAGCCCTTCCCACTCGTTTTGTACGGCCAGACGCGCCAGGTCAGCGTCAATCAATGCGCGCCGAACGGAACCACCACCGTCAACTAACAGGACATGGCCACGGCCGTTCTGTTCGAGCATATCGTAGAGCAACCCGTTATCCTCGAAACATTTTACCGTGATGATTTGTCCACCAAACGACGAGCGCCCCCCAAAGTTGGAGAACAGAGGTTCCACGACGTTGACATCCTCCTGGTAGATGTCACAAAGCTCGGAAGTATCGTATTTCATAGGCTTAACGTTCAGTTGCTGCGAGAATTTTCAGTATATCTCGTGAATCGTGCTGTTGGCAAAATCATCAATTGTTAATTGATATTTGTCAGTTAAGCCGCGAGTCGGCTGCAAATAATCCCGATAACAAACAGCAGGTTGGTTAACAGGGCGCCTTTTACGGTTCTTTCCAGCATTGGGCGCATGGCGACCGGATCGCGCTCGCGCATGACATAACGCGCCTGCTTAACCAGCAGCGGGGTGGCCAGCAGGAACAGCCAGCCCCACGGATTATGCAGTGAGATCAGATTAAACAGCGCCAGGCATAGCAGCGCGCCAAGCAGCAGGCAGGCATGATAGCGACGAGCGTTAACCGGCCCGAGGCGTACCGCAAGGGTGTTTTTACCGTTTTCACGATCGCTGTCGATATCACGCAGATTGTTAATATTCAGCACCGCCGTCGCCAGCAAACCGCAGGCAGTGGCGGGTAAGAAAATGACCGCTTCCACGCTGTGCGCCTGAAGATACCAGCTTCCCACGACGCTCAGCCAGCCGAAGAAAATCAGCACTGAAATGTCGCCAAGGCCGATGTAGCCGTAAGGACGGGTGCCGACGGTATAGGTAATTGCAGCAACGATTGAGAGTCCGCCAAGCACCATAAAACCGATAAAATCGGCCATGGTTTGCCAGGCCAGGAATAGCAGCGCCAGGCCAGAAAGGCAAATCAGCGCTACGGTGAGTATCAACGCGCGTTTCATCTGCGCCTGGGTAATTGCCCCTTTCTGCATGCCGCGCAGGGGGCCGATACGGTCGGGCTTATCGCTGCCTTTTACCGCGTCGCCATAATCATTGGCCAGATTGGAGAGGATTTGCAGTAAACCGGCGGTAATGATTGCCAGCAGGGCAACCCAGGGATCGAAACTTCCCTGATGCCAGGCCAGAGCGGAGCCGACAATAATGGCGGCAAAGGCCAGAGGCAACGTTTTGGGGCGCAGGCTTTCCAGCCAGGCCTGAGTGCGAGTGATAGCGTGTTCGGTCATAAGTCCCGGCCAATAAAAAATGGGGCTCTACCCTTGATACGTCAAGCTGCAGGTGCGTTGGCTACGCTCATTCAACCCAGCCATGTACTCAGGTACACTGCCGGGAAAAATGAGGGCACTCAGCCAAAGGCCGCCTTGCGACAACTCGAATTATTTAGGGTATCTATAGCCCCATCTATAGTGATGAAAATATATTGAACCGGATTATAAGATAAAACGACTCAGATCTTCATCTGCCACCAGAACATCCAGATGCTTACCGACATATTCCGCATCAATGGTGACGGTTTGGCCATTCATTTCGCTGGCATCGTAGGAGATATCTTCGATCAGACGCTCCAGGACGGTATGCAGGCGACGCGCGCCGATGTTCTCGGTGGTTTCGTTGACCTGCCAGGCAGCCTGCGCGATACGCTTGATGCCGTCATCCGTGAATTCGATATTGACGCCTTCGGTGGCCATCAGCGCTTTATACTGTACGGTGATGGACGCGTTCGGCTCGGTCAGAATACGTTCGAAGTCGTGGGTGGTCAGCGCTTTCAGCTCAACGCGAATCGGCAGACGACCCTGTAGTTCAGGAATCAGGTCGGATGGGCTGGCTACCTGGAACGCGCCGGAGGCGATAAACAGGATGTGATCGGTTTTCACCATGCCGTGCTTGGTGGAAACGGTGCAGCCTTCAACCAGCGGCAGCAGATCGCGCTGTACGCCTTCACGAGAGACATCAGGACCGGACGAGTTGCCGCCGCGCTTACAAATTTTGTCGATCTCATCGATAAACACGATACCGTGCTGTTCAACGGCGTCGATGGCATCCTGCTTCAGCTCTTCCGGATTGACCAGCTTAGCCGCTTCTTCTTCGATCAGCAGCTTCATCGCGTCTTTGATTTTCAGCTTACGCGGCTTTTGCTTCTGTCCGCCCAGGTTCTGGAACATCGACTGCAGCTGGCTGGTCATCTCTTCCATGCCCGGAGGGGACATGATTTCTACGCCCATCGGCGCGGCGGCGAGGTCGATCTCAATCTCTTTGTCGTCGAGCTGCCCTTCGCGCAGTTTTTTACGGAAAGACTGGCGCGCGGCGGAGGGTTCCTGAGGCTGTTCAGCCTGGCCCCAGTTGTTTTTCGCCGGTGGGATCAGCACGTCGAGGATGCGCTCTTCCGCCAGCTCTTCGGCACGGTAGCGGTTTTTATCGATGGACTGCATGCGTACCATTTTGATCGCCGCATCGGTCAGATCGCGGATAATCGAGTCCACTTCCTTACCAACATAGCCCACTTCGGTGAATTTAGTGGCTTCCACCTTGATGAACGGCGCGTTGGCGAGCTTTGCCAGACGACGGGCGATTTCTGTTTTACCGACGCCGGTCGGACCGATCATCAGAATGTTTTTTGGCGTGACTTCGTGACGCAGCTCTTCGTTGAGCTGCATACGACGCCAGCGGTTACGCAGAGCGATGGCGACGGAGCGCTTGGCTGCGTCCTGGCCGATAATGTGTTTGTCCAGTTCGCTGACAATTTCGCGTGGGGTCATTTCAGACATGGGAGATCCTTACGCTTTAGACGGTAATTCTTCGATGGTATGGAAGTGGTTGGTATAAATGCAGATATCACCTGCAATATTCAACGCTTTCTCTGCGATATCGCGTGCGCCCATATCGGTATTTTCCAGCAGGGCGCGAGCCGCGGCCTGGGCGTAAGGACCGCCGGAGCCGATAGCAATCAAATCATTTTCTGGCTGCACCACGTCACCGTTACCGGTGATGATGAGGGATGCGTTTTCGTCAGCCACGGCCAGCAAGGCTTCCAGCTTGCGCAGCATGCGGTCGGTACGCCAGTCTTTCGCCAGCTCAACGGCGGCTTTCACCAGATGGCCCTGATGCATTTCCAGCTTACGTTCAAACAGTTCGAACAGCGTGAAGGCGTCAGCGGTGCCGCCCGCAAAGCCGGCGATCACTTTGTCGTTGTACAGGCGGCGCACTTTTTTCACGTTGCCTTTCATTACGGTGTTGCCCAGCGTAGCCTGGCCATCACCGGCAATAACGACATGGCCATTACGGCGAACACTTACAATTGTAGTCACGAGCAGACCCCTTGGTTGCAAAAGCGGAATAGGGGCCCCGCGGTTTACGCGGGGCAGAATGCAATTATAGATGGGGGGGTTTTTAAGGGTTTCAACCCCTGGCGGCGAGACGAATGCAGTTTGCGTGTCCGGCCATCTTCAGCCGTTCAATCATATTGCTGGCGTTTTCTTTGCCCTTCAGCGGCCCAATCACTACGCGGTTCCAGCCGTTATTGGTGGTGATATGCGAGGCGAAGCCTTCAAACGCCAGCTGCGCGCGAACGGTCTCCGCCTGCTCTGCGCCTTTAAAGGACCCGCACTGGATCATCCAGCTGCGATCGTCTTTTTTCTCCGCGGTAGCGGTTTTAGGCGCTTCTTCAACGCGGGTTACCGGCGCGGCGGCCTGCGTTTTTGGCTGGGCGGTGCTGGTATGCGCCGGCGTTTGCAGCAGATCCTGATACGGCTGCTGATTCGATGCCGTTTGCTTCGGCTGCTGCTGTACCGGTTTGGCCTGCTCGACGGCCCGAGGCTGCGTACGCGGTTGCTGTAACTGCGTCTGGGCCTGCGCTAACTGCTGTTGCTGCACCTGCTGTTGCGCTAAACGCTGACGCTGTAGGGTTTGCTGGCGCTGCGCCGGGGTTTGTTCATTCCACGGCACCTCGGTCAGCTGCGTAGGCTGCTGACGCATATCGGCCTGCATTTGCGCTAACAGCTGGCGCTGCTCGTCCGTCAGCTGCTCCGGTTTCATGACTTCACCGCCTGCCGTGGGTTCCGTAGGCGCGCGGACGCCGGGCTGGCGACTCTCCAGCTCTTTAATATAGCGCCAGCGTTCTTCGGGTTTCGGCGGCAAGCCATTGCCCGCCGCCTGGCGATTCTGCAGCGCTTCAGCTTCTTCTTTCTTGTGGTGCGTGATGAAGTACAGTCCACCGATAAAGGCCACCAGCACCGCCGCGGCGATCGCCACCATAGCAGGTGAAACCGCCGAAAGGCCGCCTTGCTTGTTCCTTGAGCTTCGGGAGTTGCTCTTTTTGCGCCGCGAAGAAGCCGGTTGGCTGCGGCGTACATAATCTCGTTGTGCCACTATCGTTTCGCTGTCTTATTCGTTTTTCAGCCCGCCATGTTACTTAAGCGGCGGGCCTTTGACCAGAAGAGCAGGCCCGAAAGCCTGAAGATTATGTTCGGATTTTGCGCGTACTGCCGCGAACGATAAGCTCGCAGTCGAGCAATCGTGACCCGCTGCTGACGCTGTGGCCGTGCAGTTGATCCAGTAAAAGTAGCATCGCTTCGCGGCCAATATCAAAACGTGGTTGCGAGACCGTCGTCAATGGCGGATCGCAAAATTCAGATAAAGAGATGTTATCAAAACCAATAATAGACAGATCTTCAGGAACTTTCAGGCCGCGACGCTTCGCCAGCGATAATGCGCCCAGCGCCATGATATCGCTATGGCAGAAAATCGCCGTCGGTGGTTCCGGGAGCGTCAGCAACTGCTCCAGGGCGTTGGCGCCGGCTTCATAGGTAAAATTACCGCGGGCGATATAGTGCGGATCGACGGTTATTCCGCTCCGGCGTAGCGCCTGGACATAGCCCTGCAGGCGGTAATGGCATAACGGCATCTCTTCCGGACCGGCGATACAGCCAATGCGGCGATGCCCCAGTTCGTGCAGATAGTTAACGGCGTTGAACGCGGCGGTGAGGTTGTCGATATGCACCGTCGGCAGTTCCAGCTCGGGAGCGAATTCATTGGCCATGACCATCGGCGGCAGGTTGCGCTGTTCTTCTACGCCCGCATCGAAGGGCAGACGAGAGCCCAGCAGCAGCATGCCGTCGATCTGCTTGGTAATAATCAGGTCAATAAAGGTCTTTTCCTGACGATTCTGATGGGCGCAATCGCCAATCAGTACCAGATACTCTTGCTCCGCCGCGGTGACTTCAATGCCGCGAATAATCTCGCTAAAGAAGGGATCGCAGATATCCGGCACTATCACCAGAATGGTGCGCGACTCGTTGCGTTTCATGTTGCGCCCGAGCGATTGCGGTAAATAGCCGACTTCAAGCGCGGCCTGTTCAACCCGGTTGCGCGTGCTCTGCGAAACCTTATCCGGGTTCATTAACGCTCGGGATACGGTTGCCGTGGAGACGTTTGCCTTCTGGGCGACGTCTTTCATGGTGGCGGCAACGATCTGTTTTTTGGGCTTCACCTGTTTTCTCCTCGCTGGCTTGCGCAGACACATCCCTGGCGTTCTGACATCAGCCACATTTTTAACAGATAGTACATCCAGAGAGTTACAGAATTTTCATGAAAAACGTGATGGTGGTTGAATTTTTCGATCCGCCTCGCAACAGAAGCCTTAACCTTCAATAGGATCGACATCCAGAACCCATTTCACTTTTCGCGCTTCCGGCAGCGTGTTGATCAACGCCAGCGTCCCGCTGACGATATGCTGTAGCTGACTACGCGACGGATGCTGCAGGAGTATTTGCCAGCGCCAGCGGCCTCCGCGCTTTGGCGCCAGCGCCGGAACCGGACCGAGCACCCAGAGCTTGTTATCCGCCAGCGGGCTGGCCTGCAGTAAATTCCGCAACTGCTGTAAAAAGAGCGGCGCCTGCTGATTGTTATGGTCTTCGGCGCGAATCAGCACGTGGCTGGTCCACGGCGGCAGCTGCATGCTTTGCCGCTCCGCCAGCGCCTGCTCAGCAAACGCGTCGTATCCTTTATAGAGGAGCGTTTGCAGCAGCGGATGTTCAGGATGATGGGTCTGCAGGATCACCTCGCCCTGTTTGCCGGCACGGCCTGCGCGGCCCGATACCTGGGTATAAAGCTGAGCGAAGCGTTCCGCCGAGCGGAAATCGGCGGAGAACAGCGCACCGTCAACGTCCAGCAGGGAAACCAGGGTGACATCCGGGAAGTGGTGACCCTTCGCCAGCATCTGTGTGCCGATAAGAATGCGCGCGCCGCCGCGATTAACATCGGCAAGATATTGCTCAAGCGCGCCTTTGCGGCTGGTGGTATCTCTGTCGATACGGGAAATCGGGATATCGGGGAACAGCGGTCCCAGCGCCTGTTCAAGCTGCTCAGTGCCCAAACCTACCGGCACCAGATGCGTAGAGCCGCAGGAGGGGCACTGGCGCGGGATCGGACGCTGGCTGTCGCAGTGGTGGCAGCGCAGATGATGCTGAGCCTGATGCAGCGTGTAGTAGCTGTCGCAGCGCGGGCACTCTGCTATCCAGCCGCAGTCGTGGCACAACAGCGCCGGCGCGAATCCGCGGCGGTTCAAAAACAGAATGACCTGGTTATCGGCCTGCAGATGCTGGCGCATGCGGCTAATCAGCGCCGGGGACAGCCCGGCCTGCAGCTGCTGGCCTTTTAAATCCAGGACATGCTGTTGAGCCGGCCGCGCATTTCCCGCGCGCCTGGTCAGCTTGAGCTGGCGATACTTGCCCTGGCGGACGTTATGAAGCGTTTCCAGCGCCGGGGTTGCCGTGCCCAGGATGATCGGGATTTGCTCGCTGTGGGCGCGCCAGACCGCCAGATCGCGCGCATGGTAGCGCCAGCCCTCCTGCTGTTTGTAAGAGCTGTCGTGCTCTTCATCGATCACGATTACCCCGAGGTCTTTAAAAGGGGTAAATAGCGACGAGCGGGTTCCAATCACAATCGCCGCTTCGCCGTTTTTGGCTTTTAGCCACGCGGAGAGGCGCTCGCTGTCGTTCAGCCCGGAGTGCAGGACCTCTACCGGGGCGTTAAAACGGTGGCGGAAACGGGCGATTGTCTGCGGCGTCAGGCCGATTTCCGGCACCATTACCAGCGCCTGGCGCCCCTGCGACAGCACGTTTTCAAGGACGCTCAGATAAACTTCCGTTTTGCCGGAGCCGGTGATCCCGGCCAGCAGCCAGGCGGAAAAACGGTCCGAGGCGCTATGAATCGCGCCAACGGCGGTGGCCTGTTCGGTATTAAGCCGCAGGCGCTCTCCGGGCACCGAGAAGCCTGTTCGCCAGTCGGTGATAGCGGGCGCTTCGCTGGCGAGTTCGGCAAGGCCTTTACCCCGCAGCGCCTGCAGCGCGGCATCGTTAAATTCCAGTTCGGCAACCTGATGGCGCCAGATTTTTCCCTGACGCAGCGCCGCCAGCGCCTGCTGCTGTTTGCGCGAGCGCTTAAGGCTATTGATATCAACCGCTTGCCCCTGTTCGGTGGCAAACCAGTACCACATTGGCGCCGCGCTGGCGGGTTTCCCCTGGCGCAGCATGATCGGTAGCGCGTGAAACAGTACATCGCCGATGGGGTGGTGGTAATAGTCCGCCGCCCACAGCAGCAGCCGCCAGACCGAAGAGGAGAAGACCGGCTCGGCATCAAGAACTTCGGCCACCGGCTTGAGTTCGTCAAGCGGCAGCTCGCTGCGTTCGCTGACTGCCGTCACGATACCTATCCGCTCCTGCTTGCCGAACGGAACGCGCACGCGACAGCCCGCTTTGACCGGCATACCTTCAGGCAGCAAATAGTCAAAAGTGCGGGGCAGCGGAACGGGCAGGGCAACATGAGCGACGGGCATTTAATCTTCCTGACTTGAAATCTGGCGGGTTAGTATACACATTGTGATAAGGGCTCGCGGATCAGTTTGCATATGCTGGTCAAATTCTGTATGATTCGCCGCCTTTGATGTGCTTCGTGCAGCATCAAAATCTATTACCCGGTAGTGTAATCGCTCCGGGAATTATTAACATCGCGTGGTGTCTGGCGTTAGGGCTGGAAGAGCGACGCGGCCTTAACTGAGGTTCTCCCATGAAAAAAGATATTCATCCGAAATACGAAGAAGTTACTGCTTCCTGCTCTTGCGGTAACGTCATGAAAATCCGTTCTACCGTAGGTCACGACCTGAACCTCGACGTGTGCGGTAAATGCCACCCGTTCTACACTGGCAAACAGCGTGATGTTGCTACCGGTGGTCGTGTTGACCGCTTCAACAAGCGTTTCAGCGTACCGGGTACCAGCAAGTAATTTGCTGAAGAAGCCGCCTCAGGGCGGCTTTTTTGTCTCTGCTTTACAGAGGATAGCAGTATCGATTCAGACAGCTTTTATTCTCTTCTACCGCCTTCATCACGCTTCCCGCCGTCAGTTTTAACGAAGTGTTCATGGTCATTCCCGCGCTTTCCAGTCCCTTTGCCGTCCATTTATTACAGGTATTAAATATCCCGTAGCGGCCGTTTGCTGCGTAAAACTGGCTGTCGCCGTAGATCCCTTTTTTCAACGGTATCAGCTCCCCTCGTTCATTACGGGCAAAGCTGCGACCGATGTAGCGCAGCAGGCTATTATTCTGGCCCGGGGTAAGACTTAATGCCGTCATTGCGCTTGCGGAAAAATAGCTTTCGGGCGCTCCTGAAAAGGCGACTACGTGCATTACCGCGCCGGATGACCAGAACATAGCCTGCAGCGTAAGTCGGGTGGTTATCTCCTGCGATTGATAAAAACCTTTATCGCCCCAGCCGATCTCATACCACTGTTCCCGCTGAGGAAAGCGTACGTTAAGCTGCGGCAGAATTTTGTTCACGTCATTGGCGGCCAGGATAATCCCGGTGTGCCAGCCGTGATTGACGATATAGATTTCTGGCCCGGACGACGGTTTTTCTGGCATCGGTTTGATGGCCTGAGGATAGGTGGCGCAGCCGTAAAGCAGGAGGACTATCCAGGCAACAAGCAGATTTTTCACGATCAATTACCTCGGGAACAGAGGCCAGTTTTTTTCAACGGTTTCCAGCTGCGGCGCGTCAAAGAGCGCCTGCGGCGAGATGACGGTTTCGTCCATCGGGATCGCCTGACCGTAACGCTCTCTGAGTCTGGCACGAACGAGCGGCGATCTGAGGTCGAATTCGCTCAGCTTTTGCAGCGGCGTGTAAACCACGGGCCCGATGGCTTCAAAGACGTAAGGTTTTTTATGACGGATCACCACCATACCGGTGTGGCTGTAAGCGGAATGGGTCGCCAGCTGAATGGCTTTCCTTTGCGATGAGCGGGAGATTTGAAAAACGATATCGCCGGTTTGCGGCACCCAGGCGTGCGCCGGAAAGGCTGACGCCAGGCTCAGCGCCAGTACGCAGTATTTCATGGCATAACATCCTTGTTATCCAACTAAAAGAGCGGCTGGTTTACCCCGCCGCCCTGAGTGATTTTAGTATTCCCACGTATCCGGGTCGATGCCCAGTTCGCGCATAATCTCTTTTGCCGCTTCCGGGATTTCATCGCTGCGCTCTTTACGCAGGTCTTCATCGTTAGGCAACGGTTGACCGGTAAAGGCATGCAGGAACGCTTCGCACAGCAGTTCGCTGTTAGTCGCGTGACGCAGGTTGTTCACCTGACGACGCGTGCGTTCATCGGTGAGGATTTTTAACACCTTCAGAGGAATGGAAACCGTAATTTTTTTTACTTGTTCACTCTTCTTACCGTGCTCAGCGTATGGGCTGATATATTCGCCGCTCCATTCAGCCATGAGTTACCTTTAATCCTCTATTCATTAGTTAAGGGCCTGAACGTGGGTCCCGGCCATAATTGCGCGTAGTTTACCGTAGAGGGGCGCTTCTGACACCAAACAAGCCGCCACGGATGTGCGCTAATGCATATAATTTTAACGGCTATTTCCGGTTTGCTCAATCTATACGCAAAGAAGTTTAGATGTCCAGATGTATTGACGTCTATTATAACAATGATTACTCTGACACCTGACTTTTCACCGACTCAGCCAGGAACTCCCCAACATGACGCGTAAACAGGCCACCATCGCAGTGCGTAGCGGTTTAAATGACGACGAGCAGTACGGTTGCGTTGTCCCGCCCATTCATCTCTCCAGCACCTATAACTTCACCGGGTTTAACGAACCGCGCGCCCACGACTACTCTCGTCGCGGTAATCCGACACGTGATGTCGTGCAGCGCGCGCTGGCGGAACTGGAGGGCGGCGCAGGGGCGGTCCTGACGAATACCGGGATGTCGGCAATTCTGCTGGTGACTACCGTCTTCCTGAAACCGGGCGATCTGTTGGTGGCGCCTCACGACTGCTACGGCGGCAGCTACCGTCTGTTTGATAGCCTGGCGAAGCGTGGCTGCTATCGCGTGCTGTTTGTCGATCAGAATGACGAACAGGCGCTGCGCGCCGCACTGGCGGAAAAACCGAAGCTGGTTCTGGTCGAAAGCCCAAGTAATCCATTGCTGAGAGTTGTGGATATTGCGAAAATCTGCGGTCTGGCGCGTGAGGCTGGAGCGGTCAGCGTGGTTGATAACACCTTCCTGAGCCCGGCTTTGCAGAATCCGCTGGCGCTGGGCGCCGATCTGGTGTTGCATTCATGCACCAAATATTTGAACGGTCATTCTGATGTGGTGGCCGGGGTGGTTATCGCCAAAGATCCGGCGACCGTCACCGAACTGGCATGGTGGGCGAATAATATCGGCGTCACCGGCGGGGCGTTTGATAGCTATTTGCTGCTGCGCGGTTTACGTACGCTTTCTCCGCGTATGGAAGTGGCGCAGCGCAACGCGCTGGCGATTGTCGGCTACCTGAAAACCCAGCCGCTGGTGAAAAAACTGTACCATCCGTCCCTGCCGGAAAACCAGGGGCATGAGATTGCGGCGCGTCAGCAAAAAGGCTTTGGGGCGATGTTAAGCTTCGAGCTGGATGGCGATGAGCAGACGCTGCGTCGTTTCCTGAGCGGGTTATCGCTATTTACGCTGGCGGAATCGCTGGGCGGCGTGGAAAGCCTGATTTCTCACGCCGCGACGATGACCCATGCGGGCATGGCGCCTGAAGCGCGTGCGGCCGCCGGGATCTCAGAAACGCTTCTGCGTATTTCGACCGGTATTGAAGATGGTGAAGATTTAATTGCCGACCTGGAAAATGGCTTCCGGGCAGCAAACGAGGAATAAACATGAGTGTGATTGCGCAGGCAGGGGCGAAGGGTCGTCAGCTGCACAAATTTGGTGGGAGTAGTTTAGCGGATGCGAAATGTTACCTGCGCGTCGCGGGTATCATGACGGAGTATTCGCAGGCGGGCGATATGATGGTCGTCTCCGCCGCCGGCAGTACCACCAACCAGTTGATCAGCTGGCTGAAGCTCAGCCAGACCGATCGCCTCTCTGCGCATCAGGTGCAACAATCGCTTCGTCGTTATCAGATGGAGCTGATTTCCGGACTGCTTGCTCCGGACGCTGCCGACGCGCTAATCGCCACGTTTATTCTGGATCTTGAACGCCTTGCCGGGCTGCTTGATGGCGGCGTAACGGACGCGGTCTATGCCGAAGTCGTCGGCCACGGCGAAATCTGGTCGGCCCGCCTGATGGCGGCGGTGTTGAATCACCTGGGCGTAGAAGCCGCCTGGCTGGATGCGCGTAGCTTCTTACGCGCCGAGCGCTCCCCACAGCCGCAGGTGGATGAAGGTTTATCCTATCCGCTTTTGCAGCAGCTGATAGCGCAGCATCCGAATAAACGCCTGGTTGTAACCGGCTTTATCTCGCGTAACAACGCCGGGGAAACCGTACTGCTCGGGCGTAACGGTTCCGACTATTCCGCCACCCAGATCGGCGCGCTGGCCGGGGCGTCCCGCGTCACTATCTGGAGCGACGTGGCCGGGGTCTACAGCGCGGATCCGCGCAAAGTGAAAGATGCCTGCCTGTTACCGCTGCTGCGTCTTGATGAAGCCAGCGAACTGGCCCGTCTGGCGGCTCCGGTACTGCACGCCCGTACGCTGCAGCCGGTTTCCGGCAGCGATATCGATTTACAATTACGCTGTAGCTACACCCCGGATCAGGGCTCTACGCGCATCGAACGCGTACTGGCTTCCGGTACCGGCGCGCGAATCGTTACCAGCCATGATGATGTCTGCCTGATTGAGTTCCAGGTGCCCGGCGGCCAGGATTTCAAACTGGCGCATAAAGAGCTGGACGCGATTTTAAAACGCGCTCAGCTGCGTCCACTGGCGGTTGGCGTACATGCCGACCGTAAGCTGCTGCAGTTCTGCTACACCTCTGAAGTCGCCGACAGCGCCCTGAAGCTGCTCGACGAAGCGGGGTTGCCGGGCGAGCTGCGCCTGCGTCAGAAGCTGGCGCTGGTGGCGATGGTCGGCGCTGGCGTGACCCGTAACCCGCTGCACTGCCACCGCTTCTGGCAGCAGCTAAAAGGCCAGCCGGTAGAGTTCACCTGGCAATCAGAAGAGGGGATTAGCCTGGTCGCGGTGCTGCGCGCCGGGCCGACAGAAAGCCTTATCCAGGGCCTGCATCAGTCGCTGTTCCGCGCGGAAAAACGCATTGGTCTGATACTGTTTGGTAAAGGCAACATTGGTTCCCGCTGGCTGGAGCTGTTTGCTCGCGAGCAGACCACGCTTTCCGCCCGCACCGGGTTTGAATTCATCCTTGCCGGCGTCGTGGATAGCCGCCGCAGTCTGCTCAATTATGAAGGGCTAGACGCCAGTCGCGCGCTGGCTTTCTTTAATGATGAGGCCGTTGAGCAGGATGAAGAGTCGCTGTTCCTGTGGATGCGCGCGCATCCGTATGATGATTTAGTGGTGCTGGATGTAACCGCCAGCGAGCAGCTGGCCGATCAGTACCTCGATTTTGCCAGCCATGGCTTCCACGTTATCAGCGCGAATAAGCTGGCTGGCGCCAGTAGCAGCAGTAAATATCGCCAGATCCACGATGCGTTCGAGAAAACCGGGCGCCACTGGCTGTACAACGCCACCGTCGGCGCCGGTCTGCCGGTCAACCATACGGTGCGCGATTTGATTGATAGCGGCGATACCATTTTGGCGCTGAGCGGTATTTTCTCCGGCACTCTCTCGTGGCTGTTCCTGCAGTTTGACGGCACCGTACCGTTTACTGATCTGGTCGATCAGGCCTGGCAGCAGGGGCTGACGGAACCGGACCCGCGCGTCGATCTTTCCGGGAAAGACGTCATGCGTAAGCTGGTGATCCTGGCACGAGAAGCGGGCTACGACATCGAGCCGGATCAGGTGCGCGTAGAATCGCTGGTGCCCGCCCACTGTGAAGAAGGTTCGGTGGATCACTTCTTCGAGAACGGTGAAGCGCTGAACGACCAGATGCTGCAGCGTCTGGAAGCAGCGCGCGAGATGGGGCTGGTGCTGCGCTACGTGGCGCGTTTTGACGCCAACGGTAAAGCTCGCGTCGGCGTGGAAGCGGTGCGCGAAGAGCACCCGCTGGCGGCGCTGCTGCCGTGTGATAACGTCTTTGCCATTGAGAGCCGCTGGTATCGCGATAACCCGCTGGTGATCCGCGGCCCGGGCGCTGGTCGCGATGTGACCGCCGGGGCGATACAGTCGGATATCAATCGTCTGGCGCAGCTGCTGTAAGCGTCGCGTTATACTCTTGAGCCAATGAGACCAGTATTTGCGTCACCCGCCCTGCTGAAAACAGGGCGCTTCGCGTGAACTCGGGTCTCTTTTCCAGCCAGGTTGTGAAGCGTCGGCTGGCCGTGAGGTCAGGGGGCGAGGCGTTCTCGTCCGGCGTTCCGGCAAGCTGGCAGACCATTTTTCGGTTCTCTCCCTGCGTCCAGAGCTGCCACGGATTTTGCCACCAGCCATGATGCGTTTTGCCCTGCAGCCGCCACGGTGCCGAACTGGCGGGGTTGTTTATCTCTTCCTCCACATACCACAGCTCTCCTTTCCGCTGGCGAAACAGAGGCGCCCAGGCAACGATCGCCGCGCCGCGTAAAAAACATTCATGAGCAATGATGTGCGTTTTTATCGCTGGAAAACGATGGCTGAGCAGCTTGAAATGACCGTGTGCGGCGATGACCGGGCGCAGAATGGCGCCGCGGGAATGACGCTTTGGCGCGGCGCTGCCGTACTGTATTTCATCGAATTGACTGCGCTGTAAAAAGCCCGCTTCGGTCTGAGAGATTCGCTGAACGATATCGCCCGCAATGCCCTGAGGCGCTTCTCTTCCCCGCCAGCGATAGCGTAGTGATGCGCCAACCGGAAAAGGCGTGAAGTTCGACGAAAGATGGAGAACATTGCCGCGTACGGCGTCGAAGCTGAGTAAGAGATAGAGTTTCTGCCCGGCCTCATGACCCTGAAACGGCACAATCAACGGTACGCTGCAGATATGCTGCGGGTACTCCATTACCGGGCTATGGTGATGTTTTGGCGTCCAGACTTTTTCACAGCGGCGGCACTGAAGCCGCTGGGTTCCCTTCGGGTTGTAGCCATAGCGAATTATATCTCGCCGATAACAGGCCGGGCAAAAATAGCCAGAGCGCCGGGCGTTATCCGTCAGATAGGCGGCCAGCCAGGGTCGGAACTCATCATCATTAAACAGCGGTGGATAGCTGCCGCAGGCTGCGCAGTACAGCGCGGGATAACCCAGCCGATAGTCCGGAAAACGGTAGTCGGCCGCAGAGGATAAACCCAGGTTACGGCAACCGTAGGTTTTACAGGCGTTAATGGTAAAAAGAGTCTCCACGAGCGGGCCAGCACCAACGATTTTTGCAGGTCGTTAATTTTGCCCTGCTCAGGTTGCATACAAATGTGAATACTCTCACATAAAAAAGTCTTTCAGAACGTAACTTAGCGCTTCTTGACCTCTCTGAAAGGAACTCCGATGAAATTAAAAACAATTAGCGCCGCCCTCCTGCTGACTTTGCCTTTCTGGGCCTGCGCCAAAGATGTCACCCTCATTTACACCAACGATCTCCATGCCCACGTCGAACCCTATAAAGTGCCGTGGATTGCCGACGGTAAACGGGACATCGGCGGCTGGGCGAATATCACCACGATGGTTAAGCAGGAAAAGGCGAAAAATAGCGCGACCTGGTTTTTTGATGCCGGCGACTATTTTACCGGACCCTATATCAGCAGCCTGACAAAGGGCAAAGCAATTATCGATATCATGAACACCATGCCCTACGATGCGGCGACGATAGGTAACCATGAGTTCGATCACGGCTGGGACAATACGCTGCTCCAGCTTAGCCAGGCGAAATTCCCGATTGTGCAGGGCAACATTTTTTATCAGAACAGCGATAAAGCGTTCTGGGATAAGCCCTATACCATTATCGAAAAAGAGGGCGTGAAAATCGGCGTGATCGGCCTGCACGGCGTTTTTGCCTTTGACGATACGGTATCCGCCGCAACGCGGGTGGGTATCGAAGCGCGCGACGAGGTGAAATGGTTACAGCACTATATCGATGAACTGAAAGGTAAAGTGGATCTGACGGTAGCTCTGATTCACGAAGGCGTCCCGGCACGCCAGTCGAGTCAGGGGGGGACCGATGTACGGCGTGCGCTGGATAAAGATATTCAGACCGCAAGCCAGGTCAACGGGCTGGACATTTTGATTACCGGCCATGCCCATGTCGGCACGCCGGAACCGATTAAAGTCGGTAATACGTTAATTCTTTCTACCGATAGCGGCGGCATCGACGTAGGGAAACTGGTGCTGGATTATCAGGAAAAACCGCATCAGTTCACCGTGAAGAACTTCGAGCTGAAGACTATCTATGCCGATAAGTGGAAACCTGACCCGCAGACGCAGCAGGTCATCGACGGCTGGAATAAAAAGCTGGATCGCGTGGTGCAGCAGGTTATTGCTCAAGCGCCGGTCGAGCTTACTCGCGCTTATGGCGTCTCTTCACCGCTGGGCAACCTTGCCGCGGATGCCTTGATGCAGGCGGCAGGTAAGGAGACGCAGCTGGCGTTAACTAACTCAGGCGGTATTCGTAATGAAATTCCCGCCGGGGCAGTGAGCATGGGAGCCGTTATCAGTACCTTCCCGTTCCCTAACGAGCTGGTCACCATGGATTTAACCGGGAAGCAGCTACGTAGCCTGATGGAGCATGGCGCGGGATTAAGCAACGGCGTGCTGCAGGTCTCCAGAGGCCTGGAAATGAACTACGACAGCAGTAAACCGGTGGGCCAGCGCGTCGTATCGTTTTTGCTCAATGGTCAGCCGATTGAAGATGCCACGGTTTATCATATTGCCACCAACAGCTTCCTTGCCGATGGCGGCGATGGTTTTGCCGCGTTTACCCAAGGGCAAGCGCGTAATACTTCCGGCGGCTACTACGTTTCAAATGCGGTAGTGGACTACTTCAAAGCCGGAAATAAGGTGACGGACGAGCAGCTTAACGACATGCGTGTCGTCGATGTGAAGAAATAGTCGTTTCAGGCCGGGCGGTTAGTCCGGCCTGCCGATCGCTGCGCTGCGAAAACTTCTTTAGCGGCAAACAGGCCATTCAGGGCCGCCGGGAATCCGGCATAGACCGCCATTTGCATGATAACTTCCGTCATCTCTTCTTGCGTCAGACCGACATTTAATCCGGCGGCGATATGCACTTTTAGCTGCGGCGCGGCGTTGCCGAGAGCCGTAAGCGCCGCGATGGTCGCGATTTCCCGGCTGCGTAAATCGAGCCCTGGCCTGGCATAAATATCGCCGAAGGGAAACTCAATCAGATAGCGGGCGAAATCGGGGGCAATATCCTTCAGGCTATTGACGACGGCATCACCGCCTTTGCCATCCACGCGCTGTAGCATTTCTTGTCCGATAGTAAAACGTTCGCTGGTCATCGCTTTTTCCTCAGTGTGATTGTGCATAGCGATGAAGGTTAGGTAAGTTTACCGGGCTTGAGTAATACCCTTTTCGTGATACCTTTTCAGTATGACAAATTCACGTTTACAGAATCTGGATATTCGCCTGCTGCGCTACTTCGCCGTGGTTGCGGAGGAAAACAACATCAGCCGGGCGGCGCAGCGGCTATTTATTTCGCAGCCGCCGCTGAGCCGTCATATCCGCCATCTCGAGGCGCAGCTGGGGCTGACGTTATTTTTGCGCCATACCAAAGGCCTGATTCTTACCGAAGAGGGAAGGCGAGTGCTGGACATGGTCCGGCCGCTGCTGGCGCTTCAGGAACGCACTCTGGCAGCGCTGAGCCAGCTCTCGGCACACTCGCAGCAGCCTCTTCGTCTGGGCCTGACGACCGCTTTTGAACAAGGAGTTTTCGCCGCCGCAGAAGCTGCTTTGGGCGAACATAACCGCGCTTTGCATATTACCCGTCAGCCCTCGCCGGCGCTGGCTCAGCGGGTGCGCAAGGGTACACTCGATGCGGCGCTGATCGCCCTGCCGCTGAATACCGATGGCCTTCACCTGCGCGCTTTATCGTATTATGAACCGCTCATCGCGGCCCTACCGGCAGCCTGGCCAGAGGTCGGTCAGGCGGATCTGGCGTTAAGCGCGCTCAATCACCGGCCGCTGTTTTGGTTTAAACGCGAGCGTAATCCCGATTTTTTTGACTATACGCGACGCATTTTTGACCGGGCTGGCTATACGCCCGCCTACGTGGAGGAGCCCGCCGAGCACGATGTTCTGCTGGCGCGGATTGCGCGTGGGGAAGGGATGATTTTACTGCCGGCATCCTTTTCTGCTATTCAGCGTCAGGGTGTGGTTTTCTGTCCTCTTCAGGATGCCAGTCAGCAGCTTCCGCTCAGGCTGGGCGTGGTCACGATGCCGGCAAATAAGATGTTGTTGGAAGAGTTGACCGCAGTACTTGAAAAATCATTGCCTTAGTAAAGAGGAGATGAATTAATTTCATCCAGGCTGAATATTCCTCACTGTTTACGCTGATTTTTCTATTGACGCCAGTGTCCTTTTCCGTCATTTTTACATCTGGACGTCTAAACGTATAGAAGTTCGCGATACAACAAACAATAAAATGCGATTGATGAGGTAAGGTATGAGCTTTTTTCACGCCAATCAGCGGGAAGCCCTGAATCAGAGCCTGGCGGAAGTACAGGGCCAGATTAACGTCTCCTTTGAATTCTTTCCGCCGCGCACCAGTGAAATGGAGCAAACCCTCTGGAAATCCATCGATCGCCTCAGCATCCTGAAGCCGAAGTTTGTCTCCGTAACCTACGGCGCCAACTCCGGTGAACGTGACCGTACCCATAGCATTATCAAAGGTATTAAGGAGCGTACCGGACTTGAGGCCGCGCCGCATCTGACCTGTATCGACGCCAGCCGTGATGAGCTGCGTACCATTGCCAAAGATTACTGGGATAGCGGGATCCGCCATATTGTTGCGCTGCGCGGCGACTTGCCGCCGGGCAGCGGAAAGCCGGATATGTATGCCGCTGACCTGGTGACTCTGCTGAAAGAGGTCGGGGATTTTGATATTTCCGTCGCGGCTTATCCGGAGGTTCATCCCGAAGCCAAAAGCGCGCAGGCAGACTTGCTCAACCTGAAGCGTAAAGTCGAAGCCGGAGCAAACCGCGCGATTACCCAGTTCTTCTTCGATGTGGAAAGCTACCTGCGTTTCCGCGACCGCTGCGTCTCCGCGGGTATCGATGTCGAAATCATTCCGGGTATTCTGCCGGTCTCTAACTTTAAGCAGGCGAAAAAATTTGCCGACATGACCAACGTGCGTATCCCGACGTGGATGGCGAAAATGTTTGAAGGTCTGGACAATGACCCCGAAACCCGCCAGCTGGTAGGGGCGAATATCGCAATGGATATGGTGAAGATTTTAAGTCGTGAAGGGGTGAAAGATTTCCACTTCTATACCCTGAACCGCGCGGAAATGAGCTACGCGATTTGCCACACGCTGGGCGTGCGTCCGGCGTAAACAAGATTCTGTTTCCTCCCCTTATCTTCCTTCTTTTCTCTGCGGTGCCGAAAACGCATTCGACGCCGCTGCTTTTGGTTTATCGTCCCGCCAGCAAAGCGAGTATAGTGCCCGCAAAATATTCATGATGGTTGGATGATGATTATGGCAGGGAAAAATAGCCCGTTGGCCTTCGGCGGCCTGATTGTGCTGACGCTTATCTGGAGCTACAGCTGGATTGCGATGAAGCAGGTGACGCTCTATATCGGCGCGTTCGATTTTACCGCGCTGCGCTGTATTTTGGGGGCGGCTTTGCTGTTTATCGTTTTGCTGCTGCGCGGTCGCGGAATGCGGCCCACGCCATTTGGCTACACGCTGGCGATTGCCCTGCTGCAGACCTGCGGGATGGTTGGGCTTGCCCAGTGGGCGCTGGTCAGCGGCGGGGCCGGGAAGGTTGCGGTTCTAAGCTATACCATGCCGTTTTGGGTGGTCATGATGGCGGCGCTATTTTTAGGCGAACGCATGCGGCGGCTGCAGTATGCCGCGATAGGCGTGGCGGCGCTGGGTTTATTGCTGGTGCTGCAGCCGTGGCAGCTCGATTTTTCGTCGATGAAAAGCGCCCTGCTGGCAATCCTCTCTGGCATAAGCTGGGGGGCCAGCGCGATTGTGGTGAAGCGGATGTATGCCCGCTATCCGCGCGTGGATTTACTGGCCTTGACCAGCTGGCAAATGCTGTATGGCGCGCTGGTGATGAGCGCCGTCGCCTGGCTGGTGCCGCAGCGCAGCATTGACTGGCAGCCTGGGGTTTTTTGGGCGTTGGGATATAGCGCGATTCTGGCCACGGCGCTGGCCTGGTGCCTCTGGTTATTTGTGTTACGCAATTTGCCCGCCAGCGTCGCGGGGCTGAGCACCCTGGCGGTCCCGGTCTGCGGAGTCCTGTTTTCATGGTGGCTCTTAGGGGAAAACCCGGGTCCGGTTGAAGGCGCCGGTATTGTTCTGATTGTCCTGGCTCTGACCCTAATCAGCCTCAGGAAGCGTGACGCTCGGGGGCAGGACGCATAAGTATTATCAACGCAAAACGCTCAATTACCCCTATGCGGACGCCGGGCCATCAGAAGCGATTTTCAGCCAGCAGTAGCTGTACGTTTTGCCTGTCCATCAGAGAGAGAATATCGGCGGAAAGACCGGACTGGCAAACGGCGAAGTCAAGGTCTGCCAGACGGCCGTAACCCGCAAGAAACGTTTGGCCAAATTTCGTTTTGTCCGCCAGCAGGATTTTCTGTCTTCCGGCCCGCATCAGCGTTTGCTTGACGTGCGCGCCGGCCATGGTTGCTACCGTCAGCTCGCCCTCGTCGTTGATTCCCTGAGTGCCAAGGAAGACCTTGTCGGCATGGATGTTATGAAAGAAGTCGGCGGTACTGAAAGAAATCATTCCCTGAGCCTCCTCGTCATATTCGCCAGGCGCTACGATCAATTTAATATTTTTACGCCCTTTCAGCAGATTAACGACCGGGAAGGAATTGGTTATCACCATGATTCTTTTATCTAAAATAAACTGAGCGAGCGCCAGCGGCGTGGCGCCGCAGTCGATAATAAGGGTATCGCCATCTTCAATCAGTTCGGCGGCTTTCTGGCCTATGAGATGCTTATCATCATCCATTTGAATCGAGTTCAGCAGAAAGCTGTGACCGGCGCTGGCGCCGCTGGTCAAATAGGCTCCGCCGTAGGTCGTTTTAACAATACCTTGTTTTTCAAAGAAGGAGAGGTCGCGACGGATGGTCATTTTAGTGACAGCGAACTTTGCGGCGAGCTCATTGACGACGACTTTTTTGTCCTGCTGCAGAATAGCGTAAATGCTCATTCTTCGATCTGATGACTGCATATCTACGACTCACCCAAAGGAAAATCGCACTATAAAATACATCGTTTTGGCGGGCAATGGCGGGCGAAAAGAAGATACCCGCCTGCTGGCGGGTATGTCGGGAGGGGTTATTCCCACTCTTGCAGGAAGCGTTGACCGTACTGGTCGGCAACCAGAAGCGCGGCATAAACCTGATCCGGCGTTGCGCCGCCGGGCATATTATGGATGGTTTCGCCTTCTGCGCAGGCGGCTTCCGCTACGGTACGCATTTTGCCTGGGATATCGGCTTTAATATCCAGCTGCGCCAGGGTGATAGGCAGTCCGACGCTATGGCACAGCGCCGCTACGGTTTCGATCTCTTCTACCGGCGCGTTTTCCAGTACCAGCTGCGTGAGCGTACCGAAAGCTACTTTTTCACCATGATAGTAATGGTGAGCATCCGGGATCGCGGTCAGGCCGTTGTGGATAGCGTGCGCAGCCGCCAGGCCGCCGCTTTCAAAGCCGACGCCGCTCAAGTAGGTGTTGGCTTCAATTACCCGCTCCAGCGCTGGCGTCACAACGTGCTGCTCTGCCGCCAGCATCGCTTTTTCACCTTCTTCAATCAGCGTGTTGTAGCACAGTTCAGCCAGCGCCAGCGCTGCCTGAGTACATTTGCCGCCCGCCATGGTGGTGGCGCCGCTGCGGGAGCAGGCACGCGCTTCAAACCAGGTCGCCAGCGCGTCGCCGATACCGGCCGCCAGCAGGCGCGCCGGGGCTCCGGCAACGATTTGCGTATCGACAATGACCATGTTCGGGTTGCGCGGCAGCATCAGGTAGCTATCAAACTCGCCGTCATCGGTATAGATGACAGAGAGCGCGCTGCAGGGGGCATCGGTGGAGGCAATCGTCGGGGCAATCACCACCGGCAGATTCATAAAGTGTGCTAATGCTTTTGCGGTATCCAGCGTCTTGCCGCCGCCGATACCCAGCACAGCTGTGCAGCGGGCGGAACCGGCAATATCACGCAAGCGGTTGATTTCATTGTGTGAGCATTCGCCGCCAAACGGCGCGATTTCGCCAACCAGATCGGCATCCGCCAGGCTTTTACGCAGTTTTTCTTCGGCAAAACCGAGTACAAATTTATCGCCAACGATGAGCCAGCGCTCAGCCAGCGGTTTGAGGTATCCGCCAAGGCGAGAAATTGCGTCCGCGCCCTGAATGTACTTACCGGGTGATTGAATAATGCGATCCATTTCTATTCCTCCTGGATGACCGGGATGCCGCCTCCTGGGGCGGTCCGCCGATCGGGTTACAGGTTCAGAGTTCCAAAAGCGTTATTCCAGTCCTGCTCAAACTTCTCAATGGCTGACTCTACCGCAGGGGTGCCGAGCATTTGTTGCGCTACATCTAACGGCAGGGTAATAGCTTCGCAACCGGCTAACAGGCAATCCAGCGCCTGGCGCGGCGTCTTAAAGCTGGCGGCCAGCACTTTGCTTTCCGGCGCATGCAGCTCCAGCAGAGATTGCAGCTCCTGGACCATGCGGATGCCGTCGCCGCCCTGGGCGTCGACGCGGTTTACATAAGGTGCAACGTATTTTGCCCCGGCCAGCGCAGCCAGCAGGCCCTGAGATGCGCTATAGACCGCCGTACCAAGCGTGGGGATACCTTCTTTTTTCAACAGTTTGATCGCAGCGAGGCCTTCGGCAGTCACCGGAATTTTTACCACGATACCGGGAACGGCGTTGCTCAGACGCTTGGCTTCTTCCACCATGCCCTGCGCGTCGCGGCTCATGGTCTGGGCGAACAAAATACCTTCCGGGCCGACGGCTTTTTGCAGGCGCGGCAGAACATCCCAAACCGGCGTTTTGCCTGCGGCGATAATGCTCGGGTTAGTGGTCACGCCTGCCAGCGGGTAAATACGGGCCAGGCGTTCAACTTCTGCTACGTTTGCGGTGTCCAGATAGAGTTCCATATTGCTTTCCTCAGTGCTTAATTCGTGGTGTCGTTGAGGTAAGAATACGGCTTTCACTCGAAGGGTCGCCAGATGACAAATTTGCCAAAAACTGGATAAATGTACGCATTACGACTAAGGGTGATTTAGATCACATTTATCTCGAGAGCAGGATCAACAGTGGGATAAAACTACGTACAAAAGTCAGGTTTAACACACAAAAATCTAGTTTTCCGGCGAAGCGGTTTTTTCCGTCAACTGGCTATGATACTGACGGCGATACTCTGACGGCGAGCGTTCGGTGTTTTTGCGGAACAGGCGGCAGAAGTAGTTGCTGTCGGCAAAACCGCAGGCATGGGCGATATCTTTCACTTTCATATCGTGGCCTTTTAACAGCATTCTGGCCTGTTCCAGGCGAATATGATTCAGGTATTCGTTAAACCCCATTGGCCCGCATTTCTGGAACAGATGGGAAAGATAGTTAGGCGAGAGATAAAACGCTTGCGCCACCGACTCCCGGGTTAACGGATCGGCAAAGTGGGCATCAATATGCTTACGAATCGCTTCAAACAGCGCCTGGCTGCGCGATGACGTTTGCACCTGACTGCCCAGCAGATCGGCGCAGTGGCTGAGCAGGCTGGTGACGATACAGCGGGCCGTGTGCTGTTCCTGCGGCTGCATCTGCATTTCATTTAGCGCCTGCAGAAGAAAAGAGCCGACCCGGGGGCCGCGGCGCGGAACCTGCTGTTTATCCAGCACGCTAAGCGCGCCGCCGTCCCAGCGGCGCAGGGCGAATTCCAGCTGTTGTTTACCGAACAGGATGGTTAACAGCGTGGAGGGCACCAGCCATTGAGGAGCGTTCCATCCACCAGCCGGAATATAGAGCACATCGTGCGGCATGAGCCGGGCGCAATCGGCTTTAATCGCCGGATCCTGAAGCTGACCCTCAAGCATGATTTCGAGGCGCGGAAAATCGACGCATAGCGCTTTTTCAGAAGCCGGTCTGGACTCTGTGGGAAAATGGACTTTGCCGATTACCGCCTGACCTTTAATAAAAGAATCAATAACCTGATTGATGCCGTTATCCATTATCGCTCCGCAAAACATGCTTTATCTGCATCATACCGAACATCGTGGAAAAGGCAGAATACCAGAGGGTGGCATAAGATACTCCATCCAAGCAGGATTATTCTTCGGCTCTGTCTGTTTTTATATTTTTGCAATCATGTGCTTACAAGTTATTTCTGCGTACGGCGGATTGCTTCTGGCGGCATCACATATCAGGATTTTTCATTACTTAACATGGGAGTGAGCGAGGGGAATATCTTGTCGACAATCAGCTAACGGAAAGAGAGCTGGCTTAACCAGGAGGTTAGTCCAGTCTCTTTTGTTTATTGCCTGGTCAGTGACTGATTGAGGCCAGATTGTACTTCCATAAGCTCATTTTTGGCTTCTTGTAGCTTCTTCTCTTTTTTTCTGATTTTTTCTGGATCGCCTGAAGCCTGGGCGTGGCGTAGTTCTTCCATGCGCTCGCGGACCTTACTCTCCTTGTCCGCAACCTTCTCTTGCCACTCAGAAGTAAGTTTACCGTCTGTGCAGTAGCGTTGTACTTTTGTCAGCGCGCTTTCCAGCCCCCTGATTCTATGTATATTTCCGTAAGCTTTGGCATACTCCAGCTGTTTTTGAATTTGATATTCTTTTTCCGCACAACCAGACCATTTATCGGATGCAGTGGCTGCGGCAGAAACAAAAGGGCTAAGTAATATAAAACAGGTAAGTGATTTAATTATAAACTTCATGATAAGTCCTTTATCAATTTAAACAGTAAGGGCGAGAGTTTTGTAGTTATTTAATATTGAATGTTATTTGAGAAAAGAGACCCGGTCAATAACCATTGGCCAGGATTTCTCTTATAATTATATGATGTAAAGTTAATTGTTAACTTTATGATTTATAATCAAAAATATAAAATACAACAATCCCGTTGAGTTGCGTGTGGCTACCTCGCTGGTAAAATATAAAGTAAAAGGTGCGCGGACATTCAGATGATGGTTTTAATAAATCAATCACTTTATTTTTTTAGAAATATTGATATCTATGAGGTTTATTTGTTTGTCGATGTTTTGCCCTTTTGCAAGAAAATGCACAACCACTATTGATGGATAAATCAGGCATAGGTTTTTTCATGATATCTGCTGTTTTTTTATCTGGCCACTGAAAACCCATCTGCTAAAACAGATCTCAGGGATTATTTTCTGACCAAAGCGGCTGCTTTTCGGCGCAATGGGTATCCCGAAAAGGGGAAGTCAGGGTATGAAAGTGTGTTGCATAATATTAATGTTATGTTATACCGTAACATATTATTGCTAACCTAAACTCAGGAGAGAGTGATGACCCGAAAGATTTCCGCGCTTATGCTTGGTATGAGCCTGGTCCTGGCGAGCAGCCAGGCTGTTGCCCACGGCCACCATAGTCATGGCCCGGCGCTGACCGAAGCAGAGCAAAAGGCGAGTGACGGCATTTTTGCCGACCAGGATGTAAAGGACAGGACGCTGAGCGACTGGGACGGTATCTGGCAGTCGGTAAATCCCTATCTGCTGAACGGCGATTTAGATGCCGTGCTGGAGCAGAAGGCCAAAAAAGCCGGTAAAAGCGTGGCGGAATATCGGGAATACTATAAGAAGGGCTATGCCACCGATGTGGACCAGATTGGTATCGAAGATAACGTCATGGAGTTTCACATTGGAAAAACCGTGAATACCTGTAAGTACGCCTATTCCGGTTACAAAATCCTGACCTACGCATCCGGTAAAAAAGGCGTGCGCTACCTCTTTGAATGCCAGCAGGCGGATTCAAAAGCGCCAAAGTTCGTCCAGTTTAGCGATCACACCATTGCGCCGCGCAAATCCCAACATTTCCATATCTTTATGGGCAATGAGTCGCAGGAAGCGCTGCTGAAAGAGATGGATAACTGGCCGACCTACTACCCTTACGCGCTGCATAAAGAGCAGATTGTCGACGAAATGCTGCATCACTAATAAAAAGCCCCGGTAAACGCGATGCTTACCGGGGCCGAGGTTTTTAACCCGGCTCGCGCTACGCACGCTTAGCCGGGCTACAGGTTTCTCAAGGCGAATTAGCCGGTGTTACGCATACCAGCCGCAACGCCTGCGATGGTGACCATCAGCGCTTGTTCAACGCGCGGATCCGGTTTTTCACCTTTCTCTTCCGCCAGGCGTGAACGATGCAGCAGTTCGGCCTGGAGTACGTTCAGCGGGTCGGTATAGATATTACGCAGCTGGATGGACTCCGCGATCCACGGCAGGTCGGCCATCAGGTGGGAATCGTTGGCGATGGCCAGCACCACGTTGATGTCAGCAGACAGCAGTTCGCGCAGCTCTTCTCCCAGCTTCCACAGTTCGGGCTTCACCAGACGCTGATCGTAATATTCCGCCAGCCACAGATCGGCTTTTGAATAGACCATCTCCAGCATGCCGAGACGAGTAGAAAAGAACGGCCAGTCGCGGCACATGCTCTCCAGCTCGCTCTGCTTGCCGCCTTCGACGACTTTTTGCAGCGCAGCGCCGGCACCCAGCCAGGCTGGCAGCATCAGGCGGTTTTGCGTCCATGCGAAGATCCACGGAATGGCGCGCAGCGACTCGACGCCGCCGGTCGGGCGACGTTTGGCCGGGCGCGAGCCCAGCGGCAGTTTGCCCAGCTCCTGCTCCGGCGTCGCGGAACGGAAGTAAGGAACGAAATCTTTATTTTCACGCACGTAGCCGCGGTACATCTCGCAGGAGACGTCGGACAGCTCGGCCATGATGTCGCGCCATTGCGCTTTTGGCTCTGGCGGCGGCAGCAGGTTGGCTTCCAGAATCGCGCTGGTGTAGAGCGACAGGCTGCTGATGGTGACTTCCGGCAGACCGTATTTAAAGCGGATCATCTCGCCCTGTTCGGTGACGCGCAGGCCGCCTTTCAGGCTTCCCGGAGGCTGAGAGAGCAGGGCCGCGTGCGCCGGCGCGCCGCCGCGACCGATAGAACCACCGCGGCCGTGGAACAGCGTCAGCTCAATGCCGGCCTTTTCACAGGTTTTAATTAACGCGTCCTGCGCCTGGTACTGCGCCCAGGAGGCGGCCATTACGCCCGCATCTTTCGCCGAGTCGGAATAGCCGATCATGACCATCTGCTTGCCCTGGATAAAGCCGCGATACCAGTCGATATTCAGCAGTTGGGTCATAACGTCGTCGGCGTTATTCAGGTCGTCCAGGGTTTCGAACAGCGGAGCGACCGGCAGCGCAAAGCCGATACCGGCTTCTTTCAGCAGCAGATGTACTGCCAGGACGTCTGACGGCGTTTTGGCCATCGAAATCACATAGGCTGCAATAGAGCCGCGCGGCGCTTCGGAGATGACTTTGCAGGTCTCAAGCACTTCGCGGGTTTCTTCGCTCGGCTCCCACTGACGCGGCAGCAGAGGACGTTTGGAATTCAGTTCGCGGATCAGGAAGGCCTGTTTGTCAGCTTCTGACCAGCTTTCATAGTCGCCGATGCCGAGGTAGCGGGTCATCTCGCCCAGCGCTTCGGTGTGACGGGTGCTTTCCTGACGGATATCGATACGCACCAGCGGTACGCCAAAGGCTTTTACGCGGCGCAGGGTATCGAGCAGCTCGCCGTTGGCGATAATTCCCATACCGCAGGCCTGGAGCGACTGGTAACAGGCGTAGAGCGGTTCCCATAGCTGCTCGTTTTGCGTGATAAGGCCCGCCGGTTTCGGCAGCTTCTGCCCCTTCAGGCGCGCTTCCAGCCAGGCCTGCGTCTCCATCAGTTGCGTGCGCAGTTTTTTCATCAGGTAACGATAGGGTTCCTGCGCGCCTTCCGCGCCTGCCAGTTCACGAAGCTCGTCGGTACACTCGACCATTGACAGCTCGGAAATCAGCAGCTGTACGTCTTTCAGGAACAGATCGGTGGCTTTCCAGCGGCTGAGCAGCAGGACGTGGCGGGTAATGTCGGCGGTTACGTTCGGGTTGCCGTCGCGGTCACCGCCCATCCACGAGGTAAAGCGGACCGGGACAAAATCCACCGGCAGCCGATAGTTCAGGTTATCTTCCAGTTGCTCATTCAGCTCACGCAGGTAGTTTGGTACGCCTTCCCACAGGCTATTTTCGACAACCGCGAAGCCCCATTTGGCTTCATCCACCGGGGTAGGGCGATGCTTACGGATTTCATCGGTATGCCAGGACTGGGCAATCAGCTGGCGAAGACGGCGCATGACCTGGTGGCGCTCATAGTCAGCAATATCGTTATTATCGAGCAGCTTCAGGCAGTTGTTGATCTCGCCCATCTTGTGGATCAGCGTACGACGCGTGATTTCTGTCGGGTGTGCGGTCAGCACCAGTTCCAGCGACAGGGATTCAACGGCTTGTTTAATAATCGTTTCGTTGAGATTCGGTTGCTCTTTGAGCTTTCTCAGGGTGCGGGCAATCACTTCAGGATTACTGGCCGCTTCGCCTTTTGGCGAAATGCTGTGGTATTGCTCAGCGGTATTGGCCAGGTTCAGAAACTGGCTAAAGGCGCGCGCCACCGGCAGCAGCTCGTCGTTGGACAAGTTTTGCAGCGTGGTGAGCAGCTCCTGGCGGTTGGCTTCATTGCCAGCGCGAGAAGATTTGGACAACTTACGGATAGTTTCGACACGATCAAGAATGTTTTCTCCTAGCGCATCCTTGATGGTGTCGCCCAGCACCTTACCGAGCATACTGACATTACTACGCAAAGCGGAATATTGTTCGTTCATGTTACCCCAGACACCCCATCTCATTTTATTTTGTTATATCCGGCGCTCGAAAATTTGAGCAGTGGATAAGCAACCGTCTTTTATAAAGCCACGTAAAACCCCCCGCGTCAATTGTTGCGAAATCGCTTCAGCAAACGAATAAATAGCGGCAATTTGCGAAATTTAACTCAGAGGTCGCTTGATAAGTGTTGCTTATGAAAGCGTGATAATTGTCACCCTCTCGTGCGGAAAAAAATCACCAGAGGGCGCGCGTTTTAATGCCAGCAGAAATGGTGGACCACCTGGGTAATGAGCTCGCGGGTTGGCTTAATAAAGCGCGTTTCCAGATACTCATCCGGCTGGTGGGCCTGGTTAATCGAGCCCGGGCCTAATACCAGCGTCGGACAGAGGGTCTGAATAAACGGCGCTTCGGTGCAGTAGTTGACCACGTCGGTCTGCGCGCCGAGCAGTTTTTCGACTACCTCAACCAGCTTATGGTCCGGTGGGCATTCGTAGCCAGGGATCGGCGGATGCAGTTCAGCAACGGTCAGGCGACCTGGCCAACGCTCACTCACCGGTGCCAGCGCCTCGTTCAGCAGCCCGTTAAGATCGTTGAGGGTCATTCCGGGCAGCGGGCGAATATCCATATGCAGTTCGCAACAGGCGCAAATGCGGTTGGAGGCATCGCCGCCGTGAATGGCCCCAAGGTTAAGTGTGGGATACGGGACGGTAAATGCGGCGTAGTGATAACGCTCTTTCAGGTCATCGCGCAACTGCATGATGCGGCCGATGGCATCGTGCATTAGCTCAATGGCGTTGACGCCGCGTGCCGGGTCGCTGGAGTGGCCAGACTGCCCCTGAACGCGAACGGCAGTAGAGATATGGCCTTTGTGCGCGCGTACCGGCTGCAGCGAAGTCGGTTCGCCGATAATGGCGCAGTCCGGCCGCAGTTGGGTCGTTTCGGCGAAATAGCGCGCGCCGGCCATGCTGGTCTCTTCATCGGCCGTCGCCAGAATATAGAGCGGCTTTTTCAGTTTAGCCACATCGACGTCGCGCAAGGCATCGAGAATAAAGGCGAAGAAGCCTTTCATATCCGCAGTGCCCAGGCCGTATAGCTTATTGTCGTGCTCGGTCAGGGTAAAAGGATCGCGAGTCCAGCGGCCATCATCAAACGGGACGGTATCGGTGTGCCCGGCAAGCAGCAGGCCGCCTGCGCCGTGGCCGGTACTCGCCAGCAGGTTGAATTTATTACGCGTATCCGGCACCGGCTGAACTTCAACATTAAAGCCGATATCACGGAACCAGCCCGCCAGTAAATTGATTAAAGACTCATTGCTTTGATCCAGCGCCTCTTCGGTTGCGCTGATGGAAGGTGTGGCGATCAGCGCGCGGTAAATCTCGATAAAGGGCGGTAAATTGTTTTTCATTGTTGACACACCTCGGGTCGTGATAGTATCAATATTCATGCATTATTTGTGAATAAAAATACATTATCGTTGAGCGTAAGGAAACCCATCGAACGTAAGGATGATGCGCTTACGGCTCAACAGGGTGGGGAAGGCAACGGTCTTCCAGGGCAAATATACGTAAGCAAGAAGGTGAAGAGCCCCAATGTTGAACACGCTGATTGTGGGCGCCAGCGGTTATGCCGGCGCAGAGCTAGTGGCCTATGTAAATCGCCATCCTCATATGACCATAACCGCTTTGACGGTCTCCGCGCAAAGCAATGATGCGGGAAAATTAGTTTCCGATTTGCATCCGCAACTGAAAGGCATTGTCGATCTGCCGCTGCAGCCGATGTCTGATATCAGCGAGTTTAGCGCCGGAGTCGATGTCGTTTTTCTGGCTACCGCCCATGAAGTGAGCCACGATCTGGCGCCGCAGTTTCTCGCGGCGGGCTGCGTGGTGTTCGATCTCTCCGGGGCGTTCCGCGTGAATGACGGCGCCTTCTATGAAAAATATTATGGTTTCACTCATCAGCACCCTGAACTGCTTGAACAGGCGGTTTACGGCCTGGCCGAGTGGAGAGTCGAAAAGCTAAAAGAGGCAAATCTGATTGCCGTACCCGGCTGCTACCCGACGGCGGCTCAGCTATCGTTAAAACCGCTGATCGATGCGGGACTGCTGGATCTTAACCAGTGGCCGGTGATCAACGCGACCAGCGGGGTCAGCGGCGCCGGGCGTAAAGCCTCTCTCGGTAACAGCTTCTGCGAAGTCAGCCTGCAACCCTACGGCGTTTTCAATCACCGCCATCACCCGGAAATCTCCACCCACCTGGGCGCGGACGTTATTTTTACCCCGCATCTGGGCAATTTTAAGCGTGGGATTCTGGAAACCATTACCTGTCGTCTGAAGCCCGGCGTCAGTAAAGAACAGGTCGCGGCGGTGTTCCAGCAGGCCTATGCGGATAAACCGCTGGTACGTTTATACGATCGTGGGGTCCCTGCATTGAAAAATGTCGTGGGTCTGCCATTCTGTGATATCGGTTTTGCAGTCCAGGATGAACATATCATCGTGGTGGCGGCGGAAGATAACCTGCTGAAAGGTGCGGCCGCGCAGGCCGTACAGTGCGCTAATATTCGTTTCGGCTTCGCTGAGACGCAGTCTCTTATTTAAGGTGTGATGATGAATCCTTTAATTATCAAACTCGGCGGCGTCCTGCTGGACAGCGAAGAAGCGCTGGAGCGCCTGTTTACTGCCCTGGTGAACTACCGTGAATCACATCAGCGCCCGCTAATTATTGTGCACGGCGGCGGCTGTGTGGTGGATGAACTGATGAAGCAGCTCAATCTGCCGGTGAACAAGAAAAATGGTCTGCGGGTCACCCCGGCGGATCAGATCGACATTATTACCGGCGCGCTGGCGGGAACCGCCAATAAAACGCTGCTGGCGTGGGCGAAGAAACACGGCCTGGCTTCCGTTGGGCTATTCCTCGGCGATGGCGATAGCGTCAAAGTGACGCAGCTTGATGAAGAGCTTGGCCATGTCGGATTTGCTCAGCCGGGTTCTCCGGCGCTGATTAACACGCTGCTGGCGGGCGGTTATCTGCCGGTTGTCAGCTCCATCGGCGTTACCGATGACGGTAAGTTAATGAACGTCAACGCCGACCAGGCGGCGACCGCGCTGGCGGCAACGCTTGGCGCAGACCTGATTCTGCTGTCAGACGTGAGCGGCATTCTCGATGGCAAAGGTCAGCGTATTGCTGAAATGACCGCCGGGAAAGCTGAACAACTGATCGAGCAGGGCATTATCACCGACGGAATGATCGTCAAAGTGAATGCGGCTCTGGACGCGGCGCGGACATTAGGCCGCCCGGTCGATATCGCCTCCTGGCGGCACGCAGAGCAGCTCCCTGCGCTGTTTAACGGTACGCCGATCGGCACGCGTATTCTGGCATAATCAATTTATCATTTTGTCGGCCCGGTAAGCGCAGCGCCGCCGGGCAATAAAATTCAAAGATATTAAGGAAGCATGTTATGGCACTTTGGGGTGGGCGTTTTACTCAGGCAGCGGATCAGCGGTTCAAACAGTTCAACGACTCTTTGCGCTTTGACTATCGCCTGGCGGAGCAGGATATCGTTGGCTCTGTTGCCTGGTCCAAAGCGCTGGTGACGGTGGGCGTACTGACCGCTGATGAACAGCAGAAGCTGGAAGAGGCGCTGAACATTCTGCTGGAAGAAGTACGGGCTAATCCGCAGCAGATCCTCGAAAGCGATGCGGAAGATATTCATAGCTGGGTAGAAGGTAAACTGATCGACAAGGTTGGCCAACTGGGCAAAAAGCTGCACACCGGGCGCAGCCGTAATGACCAGGTCGCAACGGACCTGAAGCTGTGGTGCAAAGATACCGTGGTGGAACTGCTGTCGGCGAATCGTCAGCTGCAAAGCGCGCTGGTTGAGACGGCGGAGGCTAATCAGGACGCGGTCATGCCGGGCTATACTCACCTGCAGCGCGCGCAGCCGGTGACGTTCGCTCACTGGTGTCTGGCCTATGTCGAAATGCTGGCGCGTGATGAAAGCCGCCTGCAGGATGCGCTGAAGCGTCTGGACGTCAGCCCGCTGGGCTGCGGCGCGCTGGCGGGGACCGCCTATGAAATCGATCGCGAACAGCTTGCCGGCTGGCTGGGTTTCGCAACGGCGACCCGCAATAGCCTGGACAGCGTGTCCGATCGCGATCACGTCCTGGAACTGCTGTCTGATGCCTCAATCGGCATGGTCCACCTGTCGCGTTTTGCCGAAGATCTGATCTTCTTTAATACCGGCGAAGCGGGCTTTGTGGAGCTTTCTGACCGCGTGACGTCGGGTTCATCCCTGATGCCGCAGAAGAAAAACCCGGATGCGCTGGAGCTGATCCGCGGTAAATGCGGCCGCGTGCAGGGTGCCCTGACCGGCATGATGATGACCCTTAAAGGGCTGCCGCTGGCCTACAACAAAGATATGCAGGAAGATAAAGAAGGCCTGTTTGACGCGCTTGATACCTGGCTCGACTGCCTGCATATGGCGGCGCTGGTGCTTGACGGTATTCAGGTGAAACGCCCGCGCTGTGAAGAAGCCGCGCAGCAGGGATACGCGAATGCCACCGAGCTGGCGGACTATCTGGTAGCTAAAGGCGTACCGTTCCGTGAGGCGCACCATATTGTGGGTGAAGCGGTAGTAGAAGCCATTGCCCAGGGCAAACCGCTGGAAGATCTCCCTCTGGCCGATTTACAAAAATTTAGCGGCGTTATTGCTGATGACGTCTATCCGATTCTTTCGCTGCAGTCGTGTCTGGATAAGCGAGCGGCTAAAGGCGGCGTTTCTCCGCAGCAGGTTGCTCAGGCGATTGCCGACGCTAAATCGCGCCTGGTTTGAGCTATCTGTTCGCTGCCTGAAAGGCATTAAATAAAGGAAGCTCGGGTAACTCCGGGCTTTTTTATGCAAAAAAAAAGCGGACACAAGGTCCGCAAAAGTTCACGTTGGCTTTAGTTATCCGGGTAGAGAACTGATGAGGAAGCTCAATGATTTTCTGCAGTTTTCCTCATTTATGGGTTTATTATTGAACAGAAACCTTGATAGGGATAATCGTTCGTTGCTATTCTATCTATCGCCATGGACTATCGTGGCGATGGAGGATGAATAATGAATATTCGCGATCTTGAATATCTGGTAGCGCTAGCTGAACACCGCCACTTCCGCCGTGCGGCGGATTCTTGCCACGTCAGTCAACCTACGCTTAGCGGGCAGATCCGTAAGCTGGAGGATGAACTCGGCGTGATGTTGCTGGAGCGCACCAGCCGTAAGGTTCTGTTCACCCAGGCAGGGCTGCTGCTGGTGGATCAAGCGCGTACCGTGCTACGCGAAGTCAAAGTGCTTAAGGAAATGGCGAGCCAGCAGGGAGAGACCATGTCCGGGCCATTGCATATCGGACTGATCCCGACCATTGGCCCTTATCTGCTGCCGCTGATTATCCCCATGCTGCACCAGACCTTTCCGAAGCTGGAAATGTATCTGCATGAAGCGCAAACCCATCAGCTGCTGGCCCAGCT
Source organism: Klebsiella sp. CN_Kp100 (assembly GCF_040065315.1). Classification (NCBI taxonomy): domain Bacteria; kingdom Pseudomonadati; phylum Pseudomonadota; class Gammaproteobacteria; order Enterobacterales; family Enterobacteriaceae; genus Klebsiella; species Klebsiella sp. CN_Kp100. Next base: position 7,417 of record NZ_JBEAIJ010000028.1, on the reverse strand, counting down.
TGATAGCGGTAAGCTCGACTGCGCAATTCTGGCGCTGGTCAAAGAGAGCGAAGCTTTTATTGAGGTGCCGCTGTTTGATGAGCCAATGATGCTGGCTATCTATGAAGATCATCCGTGGGCAAACCGCGAGTGCGTGCCGATGTCGGATCTGGCCGGTGAAAAACTGCTGATGCTGGAAGATGGCCACTGCCTGCGCGATCAGGCGATGGGCTTTTGCTTTGAAGCCGGCGCCGATGAAGACACCCACTTCCGTGCGACCAGTCTCGAAACGCTGCGTAACATGGTGGCTGCTGGTAGCGGCATCACCCTGTTGCCCGCCTTAGCCGTGCCGCAGGAGAGAAAGCGCGATGGCGTGGTCTATGTGCCTTGCATTAAGCCGGAACCGAGACGTACCGTTGGGCTGGTTTATCGCCCGGGTTCTCCGCTGCGTAGCCGTTATGAACATCTGGCGGAGGCCATCCGCAGTAAAATGGATGGCCATTTCGACGCGGCGTTAAAACAGGCGGTTTAAGCCATTCAACGCGGCTACCCGATAGGCTTCCGCCATTGTCGGATAGTTAAAGGTGGTGTTAACGAAGTACTCAATGGTGTTACCGCCGCCTTTCTGCTCCATTATCGCCTGGCCGATGTGAATAATTTCGGCCGCGCGCTCACCGAAACAATGAATGCCGAGGATCTCTTTCGTTTCGCGATGAAACAGGATCTTCAACGTACCGACGCTCATACCGACAATCTGCGCTCGCGCCAGGTGCTTGAACTGCGCGCGCCCGACCTCATAAGGCACCTTCATTGCCGTCAGCTGCTGCTCGGTTTTGCCGACCGAGCTGATTTCCGGAATGGTGTAAATCCCGGTAGGAATATCCTCAATCAGATGCGCAGATGCTTCGCCTTTCACCAGCGCCTGGGCCGCAATGCGCCCCTGATCGTACGCGGCGGAGGCCAGGCTCGGATAGCCAATCACATCGCCGACAGCATAGATGTGCGGCAGGGCGGTCTGGTACATGCTGTTGACCTTTAGCTGACCGCGGCTATCGGTCTGCAGACCGATATTTTCCAGCGCCAGAGAGTCGGTATTCCCGGTACGGCCGTTGGCGTAGAGCAGGCAGTCCGCCTTGAGCTTTTTGCCGGATTTCAGATGCATGATGACGCCGTCATCAACGCCTTCAATCTTTTCGTACTCTTCGTTGTGACGAATTACCACGCCGCTGTTCCAGAAGTGATAGGAGAGCGAATCAGACATCTCTTGATCGAGAAACGCCAGCAGACGATCGCGGGTGTTGATCAGATCCACTTTGACCTCCATCCCGCGGAAGATCGACGCATATTCGCAGCCGATCACCCCGGCGCCATAAATGATCACATGGCGCGGTTCGTGATGCAGGCTGAGGATCGAGTCGCTGTCATAAATGCGCGGATGATGAAAGTCGACGTCTGCCGGGTGATAGGGGCGTGAACCGCAGGCAATGACGAACTTTTCCGCCGTCACCGTCTCCACGGTACCGTCGTGGCATTCCAGCGCGATAGTGTGTTCATCGACAAAATGGGCGTTGCCCTGCAGGATTTCACAGTGGTTGCGCTCGTAGAAACCCTGACGCATATGGGTTTGCTGGTTAATGACGCTGTCGGCATGGTTCAGGATATCGGCGAAGGAAGAACGAAGAAGACGGGAATGGTCGCTGTAGAGGGGGTTTTGGTTAAACTCGATAATACGGCTGACGGCATGGCGGAGGGCTTTTGACGGGATGGTACCCCAGTGGGTACAACCGCCGCCGACGTTATGGTAGCGCTCGATGACGGCAACGCGTGCTCCCTGTTTCACCAGCCCCATGGCGGCACCTTCTCCGCCCGGACCGGAACCAATCACAATTGCATCATAATCCCAAGAGTGTGACATGGCATTACTCACCTGTTTTATACATAAAATAAACACGATGATAACATTCGGCGCGCTTTAACCCAATTATCGTTGTGCTTTTTTGCGGCATAAAAGCAGAAACAGCTCGTAAACAATCATTCACAATCCAGTGTAAACCGATTAGTTCTAATCTCTGGTATAGTGCCGGAAGGGCTTATGGAAGGATTCAGACAACGTGATGGGCGTAAGAGCGCAACAAAAAGAAAAAACCCGGCGTTCGCTGGTGGAAGCAGCATTTAGCCAGCTAAGTGCTGAACGAAGTTTTGCCAGCTTGAGCCTGCGCGAAGTGGCGCGGGAAGCCGGGATCGCCCCAACGTCCTTCTATCGCCATTTCCGCGATGTCGATGAGCTGGGTTTGACCATGGTGGATGAAAGCGGGCTGATGCTGCGTCAGCTGATGCGTCAGGCGCGGCAGCGTATCGCCAAAGGGGGCAGCGTCATTCGTACCTCTGTTTCCACCTTTATGGAATTCATCGGTAACAATCCGAATGCCTTCCGTCTGCTGCTGCGTGAACGCTCCGGTACATCCGCGGCGTTTCGTGCCGCCGTGGCGCGTGAAATTCAGCATTTCATCGCGGAACTTGCCGACTATTTAGAAATCGAAAACCATATGCCGCGCGCCTTTACCGAAGCGCAGGCTGAAGCTATGGTCACCATCGTATTTAGCGCCGGCGCCGAGGCCCTGGATGTAGGTCCGGAGCAGCGTCGGCAGCTGGAAGAGCGCCTGGTGCTGCAGCTCAGAATGATCTCGAAAGGCGCGTATTATTGGTATCGCCGTGAACAAGAAAAAATTTCAAATCATTCCGAATAACGTGAAGGACGAGCAATGAAACACTCAGTACAAGATAGAGGCACGCTGCTGCTGGCGCTGATCGCAGGTTTATCCATTAATGGAACCTTCGCTGCGCTATTCAGTTCAATTGTCCCTTTTTCCATTTTCCCTGTTTTGTCGCTGGTGCTGACGGTTTACTGTCTGCATCAGCGCTATCAAAATCGTAGTATGCCCGTGGGTCTGCCGGGGCTTGCCGCCGCCTGTTTTATTCTCGGCGTGCTGGTTTATAGCACCGTTGTGCGCGCGGAATATCCGGACATCGGCTCTAACTTCTTCCCGGCGGTTCTGTCGGTGATTATGGTGTTCTGGATTGGCTACAAAGTGCGCAACCGCAAGAGCGCGATCGCTGAATAATCTATCGCCCGGCAACAGCGCTGTTGCCGGGTTTCCTGCCGCAGCTTTACTTCTTCGTTAACAATACGCCGCATTCCATATGGTGGGTATACGGAAACTGGTCGAACAGCGCCAGGCGCGTGATCTCGTGGGTATCACTGAGCGTTTCCAGGTTCTGGCATAGGGTCTCCGGATTGCAGGAGATATACAGAATACGCGGATACGCCTGCACCATTTTCTCCGTTTCGCTATCCAGCCCGCTGCGCGGCGGATCGACAAAAATCGTCTCGCACTGATAGCTCTTCAGATCGATGCCCTGCAGGCGATTAAACTCCCGCACGCCGTTCATCGCTTGAGTAAACTCTTCCGCCGACATGCGGATAATCTGCACATTATCAATGTGGTTCGCGGCAATGTTGTATTGCGCTGCTGCGACGGATGGTTTAGCAATCTCTGTTGCCAGCACGCGATCGAAATTACGCGCCAGCGCCAGCGAAAAGTTGCCGTTGCCGCAATACAGCTCAAGCAGGTCGCCGGTTGCGCCTTTCGTGGTATCAATAGCCCACTCCAGCATCTGGATGTTCATCGCTGCGTTCGGCTGGGTGAAGCTATTCTCTACCTGGCGATAGACCATTTCACGCCCGCCAACCGGTAAGCGTTCATCAATATAATCCTGATCCAGCTCGATTTTCGTCTTCGTTGCGCGGCCAATCAGATGCACATTCAGGTTTTGCGCCCGCAGCGCATCGCGCAAACGCTCCGCCTGCTGGCGCCACTCGTCGTCGAGCTTTTTATGATACAGCAGCGATATCACCGCCTGGTTGCTTAGGGTGGTCAGATAATCCACCTGAAACAGTTTATGGCGCAGTACCGGGTTATCGCGTACGCCGGCAATCACGGCAGTCATCAATTGATTAATAAATTCACTGGCGGCCGGGAAGGTATCGACGCGAATACGGGATTTGGTCTGCTGATCAAACATAATGTGGTACAGGTCATCGCCATCGTGCCACAGGCGGAACTCTGCGCGCATGCGATAGTGGCTGACCGGCGAACGAAACACTTCCGGAACCGGGGCGCTGAAAGGCGCCATCATTTTCTGCAAACGGACGACTTTCTCTGCCAGCTGCGCTTCATATTGTTCGGTAGGAAGGTGTTTGGGGGTCATGATGTATCCTGAATAAAATAAGTACGCGGGGATTGTAGGGAAAGCGCTGGGGATGTCCAGCCCTGATAATATCAGGAAATATCACCGTAGAAGTCTGGACATCTATATGTTTCTGATTATAGCATCGTGTTACCGGTCCTATGAGTTAATAGGGAATCCAGTGCAAATCTGGAGCTGACGCGCAGCGGTAAGGAAAAGTGGGATGAGCGCATAGTGCAGACACTGCGGTTATTTAGCGGGAAGTCCTCATCCATTAAACACCCCAAGCCCGAAGACCTGCCGGAATACGTCGCATTTGGTTTCTATCATCGCGTGCTATTGATAGAGCCGGCGGCATCCTTTGCATATTACGGATGCTTTTAAAATGATTAAAAAAGCTTCGCTGATGACGGCGCTCTCCGTCACGGCTTTTTCCGGCTGGGCGCAGGACAGCAATTCAGATACGTTAGTGGTGACAGCAAATCGTTTTCAACAACCGGTCAACACGGTCCTTGCGCCGACCGATGTTGTGACGCGGGAAGAGATCGATCGCTGGCAGGCGAAAGATTTGAACGATGTAATGCGCCGATTGCCAGGTGTGGACGTCGCGCAAAATGGGGGGATGGGGCAATCTTCCTCGCTCTTCATCCGTGGTACCGAAGCCAAACAGGTGCTGGTTCTGGTTGATGGCGTTCCCATGGCCCGACCGGGTATCACCAATAATCCTGACCTGAACCAGATTCCGCTATCGCTGGTGCAGAGAGTTGAATATATCCGCGGCCCGCGTTCGGCGATTTATGGTTCCGGCGCAATGGGCGGCGTGATTAACGTCATTACGCATTCCGATAAAGAACAATCCAAAATTACCGCTGGGGTGGGTTCTAAAGGGTACCAACAATATGACGGTACTCTGCGCCATCGCTTTGGCGATACGGTCGCGACAGTTGCGGGCTCTTATGAGGGCAATAAAGGCTTTAACGTTCAGCCTGATTCAACCTGGGATCACGACGGCGATCGCGATGGTTTCCGTAATAAAACGTTTTGGGGCAGTCTTGAGCATAAATTTAACGAGAATTTTGACGGTTTCTTCCGCGGACACAGCTACACCAACAACTCTGATTACGATCTTGGAAGCCCGCCGTATAGTCCGGCCAACAGCGCAGATGAAAACCAACTCTATAACCAAAGCTGGGATGCCGGGCTGAACTTCAATTCCGGTATTTACTCCTCTCAGCTTATCGCCAGCTATCAGAAGGTAAAGGACTATAACTACAGCAGTATTTATGGTCGTTATAATGATGGGACGACGCTCGACAGGATGACGCAGCGTAATCTTCAATGGGGCAATAACGTTATTGTCGGTCACGGCTCGGTCAGCGCAGGGGTCGATTGGCAGCAGCAGCGTTTAACGTCGTCAGATACGGCGCTGTCGGATACCTACAAGCGTGATAACACGGGGCTGTATCTGACGGGCCAGCAGCAAGTGGGTGATGTCACCCTCGAAGCTTCCGGACGTGAAGACCACGATGAGCAGTTTGGCTGGCACGGTACCTGGCAGACTACCGCAGGATGGGAGTTTGTTGAAAATTATCGCCTGACTATCGGTTACGGTACCGGCTTCCTTGCGCCTTCTTTAGGACAACAGTTTGGCTCAACCCGATTTGGTATCAACGCGAATCCTAATTTGAAACCTGAAGAGTCGAAACAGTGGGAGGCGGGGCTGGAAGGGCTTACCGGCCCAGTTGACTGGCGCTTATCCGCGTACCATTACAAGATTAGTAATCTGATTACCTATTACTCCGATCCTGTTACCTATGAGGGGGAGTACGACAATATCAATGCCGCCACGATTAAAGGCGTGGAATGGACGGGAAGTATTGATACCGGTATTTTTAGCCATCGCGTAACGTTGCAGTATGTTGATCCGCGTAACGATGATAACGGTGAAGTGCTGGCCCGGCGTTCTAAACGACAGGCAAAATATCAGCTGGACTGGTCCGTGTTTGATGTCGATATGGATGTGTCGTGGCAGTATTATGGGAAGCGTTACGACAACAACACCTCCCAATACAACAATACGCAAAGAATTTTGCCGAGCTACAGCACGGTAGACGTTTCTGCAGCGTATCCGATCACCGATCGACTGACAGTTCGTGGTAAAATAGCTAACCTGTTCGATAAAGATTACGAGACAGCTTATGGCTACCAAACTGCAGGACGAGAATACTACTTGTCTGGCAGCTACACCTTCTGATCCACGTCCCACCGTGCTGGTGTTTGATTCCGGCGTCGGTGGGCTGTCGGTTTACAATGAGATTCGGCAGCTTTTGCCGAATCTGCATTATATCTACGCTTTCGACAACGTTGCTTTCCCCTACGGCGAGAAAAGCGAAGAGTTTATTGTTGAACGCGTTCTGGAGATTGTCACCGCGGTTCAGCAGCGTTACCCCCTGGCGCTGGCCGTCATTGCCTGTAATACCGCAAGTACCGTTTCCCTCCCCGCCTTGCGCGACAAATTTGCGTTTCCGGTTGTCGGCGTGGTTCCTGCGATAAAACCCGCGGCACGATTAACGGCGAATGGCGTTGTTGGTCTGCTGGCGACGCGCGGGACGGTAAAACGTCCTTATACGCGCGAACTGATTGCTCGTTTTGCGAATGAATGCAAAATCGAAATGCTGGGATCGGCAGAGCTGGTTGAGCTGGCAGAAGCCAAGCTGCACGGCGAGCCGGTTCCGCTGGATGAGCTGCGACGTATTCTGCGTCCCTGGCTGCGAATGCAGGAGCCGCCTGATACGGTTGTGTTGGGCTGTACGCATTTCCCTCTATTACAAGAGGAGCTGCAGCAGGTTCTGCCGGAAGGGACAAGAATGATCGACTCCGGGGCGGCGATTGCGCGTCGAACCGCCTGGCTATTAGAGCATGAAGCGCCTGATGCAAAATCGGGTGATGCCAATATTGCGTACTGTATGGCGTTAACGGCTGAAACTGAACAGCTTTTGAGCGTTTTGCAGCGTTACGGCTTCGAATCGCTGGAAAAATTACCGCTTTCATAGCCTTTTGCACAAAAAAGAGACGGTTGAAAGATTTTTTGCAAACAGGGCTTGTCAACGTCTCAGAACTCCCTATAATGCGCCTCCACTGACACGGAACAACGGCTTACAGCCCGCCGGGTCAGCGGGATTCAGCGATG